>NZ_JAPEVI010000003.1:3410000-3710000 GCF_026240905.1 Roseibium salinum | reverse complement strand
GCCCAGCCCGACGTTCGGACGGGAAAGGACTTCTCCGATGGTCCTGAGGCTCGACCGGCCGGTCGGTTTCAGACTTGGCAGGGTGGCGAACTGCACGGCCAGCGCCAGAAGACCGAGGGCTGCAGCGATGAGAAAGACGCTACGCCAGCCGATGATCTCCCCGAGAAAGCTGCCAACCGGGGCGGCCAGAACAGTAGCGCCGGAAACGCCCGCGAAGATGATGGATAGCGCGCGGGGCACATTCTCTTCCGGGACCAGCCGCATGGCGAGGGCGGTGGCCATGGTCCAGAAGCCGCCAAGCGAGATGCCGAGGAGCACGCGTCCGAGGAGCAGCAGTGGCAGATTTGGCGCGAAAGCGGCGATGAGGTTCGATGCAATCAGGAGGACCGACAGGGCGAGCAGGACGTTGCGGCGGTCGGCGCCGCGGATGATTGTGGACAGAAGGAGGCTCGTCATTAGCGCAACCGCGGCCGTGGCCGTGACCGCCTGACCGGCCATGCCTTCCGTGATGTTCAGGTCTGCCGCCATGGGAGTGAGGAGGCTGGCGGGGAGAAATTCGGAGGTGACCAGGCCGAAGACGCCCAGTCCCATGGAAAAGACGGCGCCCCATTCGGCTCGGGGTTTGCCGTGTGGCTCGTTCATCGGGAGAATCCTTTGTTGAGATAGATCGGGATCAACACGTAGGGTGGACGTCTCGGACGCGCTATGTCAGTAATCCCGGAATGCATGATCGAAAGTCTGAATCACTGTCCACAGCTGACAATCCGCGCATCTCCATGGATGTTGTGAGCGAACTGCTCATGGGCATGCGGCTGCTCGGGGTTCACTATCAGCGCGTCCTGGCCACGCCGCCGTTCGGGCTCCGGTTTGCGACCGTGCCGGGCCGGGCGCAGTTCCATTTCGTGTCGCGGGGTCCGGTCTATCTGCGCAATGCCCTGGGGGAGGTGCGGGCGATGCAGAGTGGCGACGCGGTGCTGTTGCCTCGCGGCGGCATTCATGCGCTTGTCTCTGACCCGGGCATTCCGGAAGAGGATATAGCACTCTACAAGACCGACCCGCTTTGCGGGAACATCAGCGGCATCAACGCATGTACAGCTGTGGAGGACCCATCGAGCAGCGCGTTGGTCTTCAGCGGATGCATGGAGTTCGACCTGGGCGGGATGCATCCGCTCGTTTCGCTTATGCCCGAGGCGATGTTCGTGGGGACTCTCCTGGACCGCTATCCGGAGCTTCTGCCCATGCTCGAGGCCATGGCGCGGGAGGCGGAGGCCGAGCGGGCCGGATATGCGGGAATCCTGGCGCGGCTGGCCGATGTTGTGTCGGCCTCCATCGTTCGGGCGTGGGTGGAATGCGGCTGCGGCGATGCGAGCGGATGGGTAGAGGCGTTGCGGGACCCAAGGCTTGGGCGGGTTATCGCGGCCCTGCATCGCGATCCCGGACGCAACTGGACACTGGCGGAACTGGCCGCTGAGATGGGTCGTTCGCGCTCTGTGTTTGCCGAGCGATTCATGACGGTTACCGGCATGACGCCAGTGCGATACCTCACCGAACTGCGCATGCAATTGGCGACGCAATGGATCGCACGCGATCACGTGCCGATCGACCGGGTGGCGCAGAAGCTTGGGTATAATTCACAAGCCGCCTTTAGCCGGGCCTTCAAGCGGGTCGTTGGCGTATCGCCGAGCGCAGTGCGGTCGCAGACCGGCGGGTAACTCCGACTGAACCGGAGGGGCACCAAATCCGTGCGACCGCAGCGACTGCATTCAACGCCGGCAAGCTGAGGCGCCTCCCGCTTCAAGGAACCAGCCGGCAAACTTCGCCAGCGGAATCAGTCAATTATACGAGCCTGGCAGCTGCGGTCAGCGCTCCGTCTTAGAAATATCACTGGCTTCGGAACCGTCCGCAGGCACCTCGGTGCGCGTGGTCTCGAACACCCATTCGCGCCAAATGGCGACGATCAGGGCCATCAGGACCGGGCCGACGAACAGGCCGAGGAAGCCCATGGTCTTCACGCCGCCCACGAGGCCGAAGAAGGTCGGCAGGAAAGGCAGCTTGATCGGGCCGCCGACCAGCCTTGGCCGCAAGGTCTTGTCGACGATGAAGAGCTCGGTACTGCCCCAGGCAAGAAGCGCGAGACCCGCGACCGGCGATCCGCTCGCCATGAGATAGATCGACACAAGGGTGAAGCAGAGCGGCGCGCCGCCGGGCACAAGCGCCATGAAGCCGGTGATAACGCCGAGCGTCACCGGTGACGGCACGCCGGCGAGCCAGTAGGCGGTGCCGAGCACGATGCCTTCGCCGATGGCGATCAGCGTCATGCCGGTGACGGTGGAGCCGATCGTTGCAGGAACGACCCGGGAAATCCGCGACCAGCGCGCCGGCAGAATGCGATCGCCGAGCATATCGAGCTGGGCAACGAACCGCTCTCCGTCGCGGTAGACGAAGAACAGCACGATCATCATGAACAGCAGCGTGAGGAACAGGTCGAAGAGCTCGGTCCCGGCTGCCAGCACCGCGCGGGAGATATTGCCGATATTGGCGCCGCTGACGATCTGCACCATCTCGCCGATCGCGCCCGGTTCGCCGATATACCGGCTCCACTGCCTGCTCAGCCATTCGCCGACGCCCGGCAGGGCGACGATCCATTCGGGCGTGGGTTCCCCCGTTTCGTTCGCGTGCACCGCCCAGGCGAACCAGAGGCGGACCTCCTCGATCGCAAAGCCGATCGCCAGGACGATCGGCACGATGAGAAAAGCGAGGATCAGAAGAATGGCGATGGTCGCGCCCGCTGTCCGGTTGCCCCCGACCTGCTTCAGGAGTTTCCTGTAGAGCGGCCAGCTGGCAAAGCCGATGACCAGCGCGGCAAGAACCGGAACGAGAAAGTCGCGAAAGAAATAAATCCCGGCGAGAAGGACAAGCACCAGAAGCCAGCGCGCCAGCGATATTGCCGGGATCAGGGCAGTGCGAGATGGCGCGGGCGCGCCAAGCCAGCGCGGCTCCGAGCGGCTCTTCGTAACGTCATCTTCGCGCTGATGCATAACCGGGAGGCTCCAAGGACACCGCGCATGAGAGCCACGGGACGCAAGATATTGCAAGAGCGAAACCTGCGCAGTTCTGTCGCGCGCCGCAGGCCGCACGCACAGCGAAGAATTCGGCTAATGCGGCCCGGTGTCCGTACCCTGGAATGGTTTTCGTGCAGAACTGCGGTTCAGCAGCAGCGCGAACAGCGCGCAGACCGCCGATGCCAGCACAAGCCGGCCCTCCCAGGTTCCCAGCGTTTCCAGCGTCGCCCAGCTGAGCAGGCACCAAAGAAACGGAACCGGCAGGAGCCACCATCGCTCCGCACCGCCTCTTGCCGCCGCCAGCAGCCCCAGTGTTCCGATCGCCGTCGGATCGGGGGCGACGGCAAACAGCTCGGACGTCCCGAGGGGCCGGCCGGCAGCCAGCGCGGTGAGCGGATGGATGGCGAGCGCATAGACGAACAGCAACAGGCCGAGAATGACGCCCGGGTCTTTCGTCACACGGAACGACAGGTTGTTGCGCATGCTGCCGATCACGAACAGCAGCGCGGCTTCCAGGACAAACAACGGCGCAACATAAGAAGCCGCCCAGTTGACCGTCCGGTAGCGGCTCCAGAAGAAGACCCAGGCGACGACGAGCCAGCCGGCGGCCAGTATCGCCGCGATCAGGCGATCGGCGACCGCCCTGCGCATCATTGCCAGAGCGAGGATTGCGGCCCCGAGGGCCAGTGCGGCGACGGGCCAGGGCCAGACGGCCGCGTTGGTGAGGGCGAAGAGACGCCAATAGACCTGCTCGGAAAAGAGCAGGAAATCTTCCGGCCGGTAGGTCCACCACTGCGACATCAGAGCTCTTGCACATAGGCTGTCATCCGCTCGCGCATCTTGCCGCCGGGCAGCGGACCGGATGCGGCCTGAACGTTCTCCCGCGCATGGTCCGGCTGCGTCGTCGCCGGAATGACGACTGTCACGGCGGGGTGCGAAAGGATGAATTTCAGGATGAACTGTGCCCAGGTCGAAGCACCGATCTCGCCGGCCCAGCCGGGCAGCGGACGGCCCTCCAGCCGCCGCGTGAGGCTGCCCTGCCTGAACGGCCGGTTGACGATGACGGCTATGCCCCGGTCCCGGGCAAGCGGCAGGATGCGCTCCTCGACCTCACGATCAAGCACGTTGTAGGTGACCTGGACGAAATCGAGCGGCTCAGCGCGCATGATCTGCTCGAACAGATCGTGGCGCCGGCCTTCCGATGTGGTGATCCCGACATGGCCTATCGTGCCGGACCGCTTCATCTCGAAGAGCTGCGGCAGATGCGCTTGCCAGGCGCGCAGGTTGTGAACCTGCATCAGTTCGAACCCGGGCACACGCCACTTGCGCCGGGATTGCTCGATCTGTGCCGGCCCTTCCTCGCCCGATGACGTCCATACCTTGTCGGCGGCGAACAGTCCGCGGGGCCGGCCGAGCTGTTCGAAGCCGTGGCCGAGCGTATCCTGTGACGACCCGTACATGGGCGAGGAATCAATGACGCGGCCACCGGCCTCGAAGAACGAACGCATCACCTGCGTCGAGCGCTGCAGAAGCACGGGGTCACGACCGACATTGAAGGTGATCCATGTGCCGAGGCCAACGGCAGGTATTTGCGCGCCGGTGGACGGGATTTCACGCATTGACGTGCCGGTCTGCGGCTGCGCAGGTTTTATCGCCGCGAGGGCGGAAGCCGCGAACGCACCTCCACCTGCAAGGACCGCTCGGCGTGTTGGGCGCTGATGAGACATGTTACAGCCAATTTGGTGCGCTTCGGCCGCAGGGCAAGTGAAGGGTGCAGGATCGGCGCACGGGATGAACCTGCGGGCCTCAGCCCGAGCCGCGCCTCAAGGTACCTCTGCGCTGCAGCCACAAGGTGGCGAGCCAGCACAGGAGCGCCCAGGCGGATCCGACGGCCCAGCCGGCCAGGACATCCGTCGGCCAGTGCACGCCGAGATAGACGCGGCTGATGCCGACGAGAAGCGTAATCAGCATGGCACAGGAGAGAATGTAGACCTTGACCGCCCACTGCGGGCGCAGGCGCGCGACCATGACGGCGAGCGTGAGATAGACCACAGCGGCCATCATGGAGTGTCCGCTTGGAAAGCTGGCGGTGACGACATGGTCGCCATGGGGAACGAGATCCGGGCGGGGCCTGTCGATGAGCACCTTGACCGCCGTGCTCAGGAGCTGGCCGCCGCCGACGGCGATGAACACCGCAAGCCCCGCCTTCGGCCGCGAGAGCATGAGGAAATAGCCGATCACCGCCAGCGTGACGAGCACAAGCACGCCGGTGCTGCCGAGCGCGGTGAAATCGCGCATCATGTCCTCGAACCATTGCGGGCCGAGCGGATCGGACGCGTCCTGCGGACTGCGCAGAAGAAGAAGCAGCGCTCGATCCACGGCCTGCGTGCTGCCCTCCGTCACCTCGTCGACGAGTTCGACGAATGCCCACAGGGCCGAGGCGGCGACCAGCAGGGCAAGGACGATTGGCCATTCCCGGCGGCTGATGCGGCTGATGAGATTTTCAATCAAGCTGGTCTCCGTCCCTGAAGGGCATGTCCGGAATTTGCCACAGTCCGTGCATGCTGCTCGCGATCGTGGCAAATTCACGGCGCAGGACGCGGCGCGGAGAATATTTTTCGTCTAATTGCGCGCGCCTGGCGAAAGAATATCATCTGCGCCGGACCGGGATCCGCCGGCGACGGGAGACACGTTCGCGAACGGCGTATTCAGACGGTCTGTTTTCGTCCGAAATTGCATTCGGACGGCTTTGGAGGGGTCTCCATGCGCCTGGATCGGTTCGTGGGTTCTGTGTCTTCGCCTTTCTTTCCGTGATCAAGCTCAGTTCAGGAAATGAACACTCCATGCCGGCTTTGCCGCCGGCACGGACAAGGGAAACGCACATCCCGAACCGCAGCGGCGTCCCTCCGTTGAAGGATGAATCATGCGCAACCTGCGCCCCGCTTTTCAGCAATCTCAATCAGTGAACCAACACCGGCACCGCATCCTGACATTCAGCAGCCTCATGCAAGTGGTATCGGCAACCGTGCTCATCGACACTCTGATCCTCGTCTTTGCCGGCATGACGGTCTGGGCGGTCGGAGGCTATCTCAAGCTCGCGCTCGTTCCGCTCGCCCTGCTGACGCTGGCGGTCGCCGTGCCGACGATGTGGGCCTGCGTTTCCGTGGCCGTGCTGGCCTTTGACGCCGAAACGAACCCTGAGAACCATTCCAGGAGTTCGCCGTCCTGGACACAGTTGCCGCCGGAGGATGACGGCACGGCGGCCCCCGGCGCATGGCGGCTCGGTCCGGATGGCCAGGCCCCGTCCCGCCACGGCGAACGGATCGGGTGACGCGATGCACGCCATCACGGGAGCCGTCCTGGCCGCCGCGGCCGCCATTCTCTTCGGCCTTGCCTATTACCTGTTCCGCAAGTCCATTGCCGGCCGCAGGATCGACGGCGAAGCCGTGGTCACCCTGGTCGGTCTGGTATGGACCACCCTTGTCGCATTCGCCATCGTGGAGCTGACGAAATTCGCCAGCGACTGGCGGGCCGAGGCCGCCGAGGTCGGTCTGCCCAGCGCCCTGGCGCTCGGCTTGCTCTGCCTTGCCGCCTTCGCACTGGCTTTCAAGCTCGTGCGCGCGGCCCGCAAGACGCGGACATTCGCCCCGGCCACACAAAACCCGGATATCGAAGCGGTTGCCGACAGGCTGGCAGCGGCCGCGGCAATTGCGCCGGTAAGCATCCGGCACGAGGGCGCCATGGCTGTTTCCTGAAGCGGCCTGGGCGCGTTTCGCCGTGCGGCTCCCGCATCATCATGAGTGTGCCGGTCTGCGTATCGGACCGGCACACTCGGCAGCCTACCGCGTCTTCAGAAGTCGAACAGGTCGCTCAGGAAAGACTCCTTTTTCTTGCGGTACGGCTTTTTGTCGTGGCCGTAGCTTTCCTGCCGGTGGGCTTCCTGCCGCGGCACCTGCTGCGGCGGGGGCGCCGACCGCTCGATGATCTTGTCCAGTTCACCGCGATCCAGCCAAACGCCGCGGCATTTCGGGCAGTAATCGATCTCAACGCCGCTGCGCTCGGTCATGACAAGGGTTTCATTGTCGACTGGACATTGCATCTGCGTGCTCTCCATCTGTTTCGTCACCGGAATTCCGTTCCCCATATGGTGTCATGAGCATTTTGTTCAATTCGAGACCCGTGGCGTGCGCAGACAGGCTTGTCCGCGGGGGTCGATCGCCCGGCTCGGAACAATGCCGGTTCCTGATCGTTTCACTTTACTTCAGGCCACTGGAAGGAATGGCACACAGTGACGGAAGGCCCCCTCTCCGACGAAGCCGGGAAAGCGCCCGCCAACCGCACCGACAAGGGCCCGAATCGGGACAGTTTTCTGCAGCGCGTGCTTGTCGTTGCGGTCATCGCCAGCCTTTTCTTCCTGGCGTGGCACCTGCGCCATACGGTCATCATCGCTTTTGGCGCGGTGGTCGTCGCGGCGCTGCTGCTTGCAGCCACCGACGCGACACGCCGCTTCCTCCCGCTCGGTCACCGTTGGTCGCTGGCAGTTGCGACCGGCGTCATCATCCTGGTGATCGGCGCGATCCTTTGGGTGGGCTGGCCGGACATCAGGAGCCAGTCATCGGGCCTGCTTCAGCAGCTTCCGCAGGCGGTCAACACGCTCGAGCAGCGGCTCGGAATTCAGATTGCCGGTTCAGGCGGGCGCCTCGGCGGAACTCTCGAAGGGGTATTCGGCAGGATCCTGCGGGATCTCGCCACCCTCGTTCAAACGGCGGCGGCGGCCGTCACGGGGTTCGTGCTGGTGACGATTGCCGGACTGTATCTGGCGGCCGAACCCGGGGTCTACCGGACCGGGCTCACGCTGCTGGTCCCGCCGGCACAGCATGACCGCGCCGGCAAGGCCCTGGACAGGACCGGGCGGGCCCTGAAGCTTTGGCTGATCGGGCAGTTGATTTCGATGCTGTTCGTCGGCGTTCTCGTCGGGCTTGGTGCCTGGGCCATCGGCCTGCCGTCACCACTCGCACTTGCGCTGTTCGCCTTCCTTACGGAATTCGTCCCCATGATCGGCCCCTTCGTCGGAGCCGTCCCCGGCCTGCTGCTCGCGCTCAGCCAGGACTGGGGCACGCTTGTGTGGGCGGCCGGGCTTTATCTCGCCGTGCAGCAGATCGAGTCCAACCTGATCTCTCCGCTGATACAGCGCGAGATGGTCAAGGTGCCGCCGGCTCTGTTCCTGCTCTCGGCGGTGGCAATGGGCGCGCTCTTCGGCGTTCCCGGAATCATTCTCGCAGGGCCGCTTACGGTCACCGTCTTCGTGCTCGTACGCACTCTTTACGTGGAAGAGGCTCTTGGCGAGCCGCTCGGACAGGAAAAGGGGAACCGCTGAACCGGCGGTGCTACTCGCGTTTCGTCAGCGGTACAAATCGCTCCGACCAACGGGCTTCATTTGCCGCTCATGCGACGCGTGCCGGTTACGGCGTCGCTGGCGTGTGGAGTGTCGTGATCGGGACGCCGGAGAAGGTGTAGACGTCGTTCAGCTCATAGCTCGGGTTCGTTGATTTGACGGCGGCGACACCGGCAAGCACGAGAACGACAACGGCTAGGTTCCAGAACTTCATCTTGAGTGCTCCTCAAATATGCGGCACGGCCCATACGGCTCCGTCCCGACCCGCCGAATCTCTTTCGACTTTAGTCTATATTATACTTTAGGAGCAGATGAAGCAATGCCGTAAGGTTATCAAGCTGGAAACGGCCTTGTTTTGAGGAGCTTCCTTCATGCTGTCGGGGGATTGCGGCGCTGGACCGCCAGTTCCCTGGTATAGGCCGACAGGGCGTCGAGCCGCGCGGCGGCTTCGGCGTCGTTGCGCGCTTCCAGCGCGTTTGCAAGTGCCTCGTGAATATCGGCGATCCGCTCGCGGTCGCGCAGGCGGTAGACCAGCATGTTCATGAGCGGCTGCACGGCTTCGAAAGCAGCCGAGAGCTGAAAGGTCAGGATCGGATTGCCCGCAGCCCGGGCGATGGTGGAATGAAACGTGACATCGGAGGCGCAAAACTCCTCGTCGCTTGTCTCCGGACCCCGCTGGCGGGCGATTTCCAGCCGCAACTCGTGAAGATGATCTTCCGTCCGGTTTTCCACGGCGAGGGGCAGCACGGCCCCTTCCAAGGCGAAGCGTGCTTCGATCGCATCCTCGAGCGGAATGTCGTTCATGCCGATCAGGAGCCGCGTCGTGGTCACCAGGTTGGCTTGCGCCTCTGCCCAGGTCATGCGGTTGACGAAGGCGCCTCCGGCCGACCCGCGCTCACTGCGGATCAGGTTCTGCGCGGCAAGGCGCTTGAGCGCTTCGCGGACGGTTGACCTGGACACGCCGAACCGTTCGGCGAGTTCGGCTTCGCTCGGCAAACGCTCTTCGCCGGCAAGGCGCCCTTCAAGAATAGCGTTGCGGATCGCATTGGCAATCTGAACCGACAGGTTTTCCTTCTGGATCGTGTTGAATTCAATGGCCAATGCGTCCCCCAGCAATTTCGCGGATGTGGAAATCCTAGGGTAAGGACCGCGACACGGTCAATCGGAAACAACTAAATGTCTGACAATTAAATGTTTGACATTTGACCGACTGCGGAACAGCCTAGGCGCCAACCGATCTGGGAGGAACGGGTGAAGACCCTTGAACGTCTGATGCATGGCCACGGCTTTCTGTGGCTGACATTTTTCGTCGCCGTTCTGGCGGCATGGGGCGCACTGTTCGTCATGCAGGTGCAGGTGGCCGCGCCGGCGGACTGGAGCAACCCCGGCATGGCGGCTTTTCTGCAGCTTTGCACCGGTCTTGCCGCCGAGACGGGGTATGCGTCCGCCATGCTGATGTGGTCGCTGATGGCTCTCGCAATGATGGCCCCGACCGCCTTTCCCGCCTTCCGAACCTATTCGGATCTCACCCGCACCAACGCCGCAAGCGCCTTGTCGCTGGCGGTCCTTGTCGCCGGATATATGACCGTGTGGCTGGGGTTTTCCGCGCTTGCGGCGCTGCTTCAGATCCGGCTTTCGGCGCTGGAGCTGCTTTGGCCGCTCGGCCGCTCGGCGTCGCCTGCCCTCAGCGGCGCGCTTCTGGTCCTTGCCGGGCTCTACCAGTTCAGTTCCCTGAAGGCCGCCTGCCTGAGCGCCTGTCAGAGCCCGATGGCATTCTTCATCGGCCACTGGCGGCCGGGAACCGCCGGCGCTTTGCGGCTGGGCCTGCGCCTCGGCGCGGTGTGCCTCGGCTGCTGCTGGGCGCTGATGCTGCTGGCCTTTGTCGGCGGCACCATGAATCTCACCTTCATGGGTCTGGCCATGGTGCTGATGACGCTGGAAAAGCTGCCGCAGATCGGCAGCAAGATCAGCGCGCCGCTTGGGGTTTTCCTTCTATTGGCAGGCGCGGTCGTGATCGCCCTGCCGCTTCTCACAACAATCATCTAGGGAGAAACAGATGTCCGTCTGGGCCATTCGCGGCGAATTGATCCTGAACTGCAATTGCACGGTTTTCTGTCCCTGCGTCGTTTCGCTCGGAAAACACCCGCCGACCGAAGGCTATTGCCAGGCCTGGGCTGGCGTCCGCATCGACGAAGGGCATTACGAAGGCGAAGATCTTTCCGGCCTCAACATCGGCCTGGTGCTGGAAATCCCGGGACTGATGGCCCGGGGGAACTGGAAGGCCGCCGCGTACATTGATGAACGGGCAAGCGACGCCGCCTATGACGGCCTTGTCAGGATCTTCTCCGGCGAGGCCAAGGGAACGACGGGGCTGTTCCGGGTCCTGGTCAGCGAGTTCCTGGGTGCGGTACGGGCGCCGGTGGAATACACGAACGAGGGCAAGAAGCGCCGCCTGATCGTCGGCAAGGCCATCAAGGGAGAAGTCGAGCCGGTGCGCGGCGCCAACCCGGATGAAGACATTGTTGTCAGGAACACCGAATATTGGATGGGGCCGGACATAACCGTCGCCACCGCCACGCAGGGACGGGTTCGGGCCTATGGCCGAGTCTGGGATTTCGACGGACGAAGCGCGGAAATCTGTCAGATCGACTGGTCGGGACCGCCCGCGGAAGCCTAGGGTGCTGGAACTGGAGGAAGATTGATGACGTTCAAAGCCCTCATTGTTGACAAGGACGCCGACGGCAAGACCCACGCGTCCGTGGAACAGATCGACGAAAACCGGCTGCCGGACGGCAACGTTACGGTGGCCGTCGAATATTCGACGCTGAACTACAAGGACGGTCTGTGCCTCGGCCCCGGCGGCGGCCTGGTGAAGACCTATCCGCACGTGCCGGGGATCGATTTCGCCGGCACCGTCGAGGAGTCGTCGGACGACTGGTACAGACCCGGAGACAAGGTGGTGCTCACCGGCTGGCGGGTCGGCGAAGCCTGGTGGGGCGGCTACGCCCAGAAGGCCAGCGTCAAGGGCGAGTGGCTGGTGCCGCTGCCCGACGGCCTGACCACGCGCAACGCCATGGCCATCGGCACGGCGGGTTTCACCGCGATGCTGGCCGTCATGGCCCTGGAAGAGCACGGGCTGAAGCCGGAAAACGGTCCGGTTCTGATCACCGGCGCAGCCGGCGGCGTCGGCTCCGTCGCAACCGCCATCCTGGCCAATCTCGGTTACGAGGTGGCCGCCGTAACCGGCCGGGAAGGCGCCTGGGACTATCTGAAATCGCTCGGCGCCAGCCGCATTGTCCCGCGTGACGATGTTGCCGAGACGGTCAAGCGGCCCCTGGAGAGCGAAACCTGGGCCGGATGCATCGACGCCGTCGGCGGAGCGATGCTGGCACGGATTCTGGGACAGATGAAATACGGCGCCTCCGTTGCCGCCGTCGGACTGGCGGGCGGAACGGCCTTGCCGGCGACCGTCATTCCCTTCCTGCTGCGCGGCGTCAATCTGCTCGGCATCGACAGCGTCATGAAGCCCTACGACGCTCGCCTGCGCGCCTGGGAACGGCTGGCAAAGGACCTACCGATGGAAAAGCTGGAATCCATGATCCGGCCAGCAACGCTTGAGGACCTGCCGAAGCTGGGCGCGGATATTCTCAAGGGCCAGATCAAGGGCCGCGTGGTCGTGGATGTGAACGCCTGAGCAACGAGCGGGCGGCTTACACTGCGGGCCGCCTGAATTCGTCTTTCAGGAAATCGATCATCACCCGGACCTTCTGCGGCAGGTAGGCGCGGCTGGGATAGAGGATCCAGGCCGCAGTATCGAAATCCGCCGCCGCACAGTCGAAGTCCGGGAAGAGATCCACCAGCCTGCCATCCTCCAGGTCCTTGGCGATCAGCCAGTCGGCGAGCAGAGCCGGCCCCATGCCGAGGCGCGCCGCTTCTCGCAGGGCGAGCGCGTTGGAGATGACGGTCTTGCCGGATACCTCGACGGTGAAAAGGCCCGATCCTTGCCGGCGGAAGCGCCAGGAGTGGCGAAAGCCCGGCAGGGCAAAGCGCAGGCAGTTGAGACCGGCGAGATCCTCCGGCTGCGAGGGCCGTCCGGCCCTGTCCAGATAGTCGGGCGCCGCCACCACCCGGTAGCGCGTCTGCAGCAGTTTAGTCGAGATCAGATCCCCTTTCGGCGCCGCCGCAAGGCGGACGGCAAGGTCCAGCCCTTCCGCCAGAAGATCCAGATTGCTGTCGGAAGGAAACAGTTCGACGGTAATCTCCGGAAAGCGATCCTGAAAGTCCGGCAGGACCGGCATGAGCCCCTCCTGCACGAAGGCAACGGAGGCGGTCAGGCGGACCGTTCCGCGCGGCCGGCCGCCCTTTGAGGTCACCTCCTCCCGCGCCGCATCCATTTCCTCCACCAGAGGCGCGACGCGGCTGAGGTAGCGGTCCCCCTCCTCGGTCAGCGACAGTTTCCGCGTGCTGCGCTGGAACAGCCTCAGCCCCAGGTCCCGTTCGAGCCCGGCCAGGGTGCGGGACACATTGGAAGCGTCGACATTCAGAGCGCGGGCGGCGCCCGCAATGCTGCCGAGATCGCGGACGAGAAGTACGGTTTTGAGAGCGTCAGTGTCCATTCATGCAGTTTACGCATGATTGACGTGCCATGCGGAGTGTTTTTCGCCAAATGCGTCAGAAATACCTTCGGGCCGTCATTCAAAGGAGGACCCGATATGACACTGCTCCTGCGCATCAATTCCAGTTCACGGAAATCCGGTTCCCATTCGGCCGCGGTTGCCGACCACTTCGAGGCGTGCTTCAGGGAACGGCATCCCGACTGCCGGGTCATCACCCGTAACGTCGCCGACAGTTCCATTCCGATCATCAGCCAGAAGACCATTGAAGGTTTCTATACGCCGCCGGAGGCGATGTCCGCCGAACTGCTGGAAGCGACGTCCCTCTCGGACGAGCTGATTTGCGAGCTCCAGCAAGCCGATACCCTGCTGATCGCCGCGCCGATCTACAACTTCACCGTTCCGGCGGCGCTGAAGGCCTGGATCGACCAGGTCGTGCGGATGGGCCATACATTCGCTTATGAGAACGGGAGCTTCTCAGGCCTTGCCAGAACCCGCCGGGCGGTGGTTGTCTGTGCCTATGGCGCCGAAGGTTATCTGGACGGCCAGCCCTTCGCCGCCGCCAATTTCGTCGAGCCGTATCTGCGCTTCCTGCTGTCGTTCCTCGGCATCAAGGACATCCGCTTCATTGCCGTGCAGGGAACGACGGCGGACCCGAAGACGGTTGCGGCACATATTGACGCCGCGAAACTGGAGTGCAGGCAGGCCGCCTGACCTGAAAATTGGTGGGGAATCCGGTTGCAATCCGCGGCAACCTCCCATATAAGCGCCCGGTCCAGAGTCGTCCGGCTCGTCGTGGGCCGGGTTTCTGTATCCTGATACAGGCCACTCCCACGACAACCAAGGGCATGCCGTGTCGGCTCTGAATGCACCAAGAAAAGGAGTGTCCGCCTATAGCGGACGCACAAAGGAAAGGATGCAAAATGCCCAAGCTGAAGACAAAATCCGGCGCCAAGAAGCGTTTCAAAGTGACCGCGACAGGCAAAGTGATGGCCGCACAGGCCGGCAAGCGCCACGGCATGATCAAGCGCACGACCAAGTTCATCCGCAACGCTCGTGGAACCACCACGCTGAGCGAAGCAGATGCACGGATCGTGAAGCAGTTCCTGCCCTACGCATAACGCCAGCCTGAAGGAGTTCACTTAAATGTCACGCGTCAAACGGGGCGTAACCGCCCACGCTCGCCACAAGAAGGTTCTGAAGGCTGCCAAAGGTTATTATGGCCGCCGCAAGAACACCATCCGTATCGCCAAGCAGGCCGTCGAGAAGGCAGGACAATACGCCTATCGCGACCGTAAGGCCCGGAAGCGCAATTTCCGCTCGCTCTGGATCCAGCGCATCAACGCTGCGACCCGTGAGCACGGCATGACCTACGGCCGCTTCATCGACGGCCTGAACAAGGCCGGCATCGAAGTCGACCGCAAGGTTCTGTCCGACCTGGCAATTCATCAGCCGGATGCCTTCAAGGTCCTGGTTGATCAGGCCCAGGGCGCACTTGCCGCCTAAGCTTCTGCCGATCAAGAAATTATGAAAGACGCGGTCCCCGGGGCCGCGTTTTTTTGTTGTCCGGATATATTCCGGTTCACGGCCGGAAACCGCAGCATGTGTGGTTCGGCCCGTGCCGCAGGATCGGGCCGCCAAGCCCGCAAGGCGGAGCGTCGCCCGCCGGCGGCTGGGACTGCCTCGCGAATCGCTCCGCCCGAGGCACCTGCCGACAATTCAACTTGAGACAACCGGTTACCAACGCAATCCCCGTTCCTCACCGGATCCGTCCCGTTTCAGACCAGATCGTTAACTTTTATTAATCCGGATCCGCAGAATTCTGCGGACAAAAGGTTAACGCGCATGTAAACTGGCATGGTGATTGCGACGTTTCAGACAAGGCAGCACTGAGCGTGCCATTTTGAAACAACAGGGCGTCAGAACGTGCGAGTGAACCCCATACCTTCGGCAGATCGTGCCAATGTGAGGCGGAAACGTCCCTTCATGGGAGAGACGGAAACCGAGCGCCAGACCGACTTTGCGTCTCATCTTCCGGTGCCGCTTCAGCCGGTGCTCGAACGCGAGCAGCAGGTTTTTTCCACGCGCTACCGCCCGAACTCGGTTTTTCTCGCCCATCTGATCGCGACCCGCGACGGTGAACCGCAGACCAGGGTCCGCAGGCGGGCCGAGCCTGTGCATGGCGTGAACACCTATCGTGCCGTGGCCGCCCTGCCGCGCCAGCGCGCCGCGGGCCATCTGCTCAAGACGGAGCGCTGATCCACGCGCAGTTTCCAATTCCAGAGTACCACTGGAGACCTTCAGCCCGGAGCTTGCTCCGGGTCTTTTTGTGGCGCTCGGCCAGACTTTCGCCAATCCCGCCAAAATGTGACCGGCGGCACAGTTCCCGCTTGCTGCTTCCCGTATGGTTTCATCAGATCCGGAATCCTCCGGACCTTCCGAAAAGTTTGGCCACGGACTGGCCCGCCACGGAGACCGACATGCAAGTGAGACCCGTTTCCGCTATCCACCCGCTGCGCATCCGGCCGAAGCCGGTGACCGCTCCCGCGTCACAGCCGGACATGAATGCCGCCTCCGGCACCCGGTTCTCCGATATCGGCATGGTCCCGGCATATATCGCCGCCGAGGTGCTCCGGCGCGACGCCCGTCAGGGCGCCCATGCCGAATACGCCACCCAGCTTCTGGCCGACCGTTATGCCGAGGAAAGGTCCTGGCTGGAACGCCAGCGGCACCTGGCGCAGTACGCGTCGGCAGCGGAAGAGGAAGACAGGTTCTGTTCCTATTCGGTGTCGATCTGAATGGCCACCGACCCGAGCTAGCTGCTAGCTTTCAGAAGGGTGTACATCCGAGCCGAATCGAGGAAGAACACGATTGAATATGCCTCGCCACAAAACAACCTCATCCTGAGAGACTGGCCCGAAATGTATTGAGTGATCCCGGTCGCTTGTGATTCCGTTATTGCGCTAACAGAACGGAGCTTCACCATGTGGACCGAGATCACCCGTGCCAACTATGAGCGTCGTGGCCAGCGTTACGCAAGCGATCTGACGAACGAAGAGTGGGATTTGGTCGCGCCTCATCTTCCGGAGAGGCGAGAGCGTGGGAGGCCGCGCACAACGTCGCTTCGGGAAGTGGTCAACGCGATCCTCTATCTGCTGCGTACGGGCTGCCCCTGGCGCTTTTTGCCAAGTGATTTTCCGCCGCGCTCGACTGTCCAGAGATACTTTTATGCGTGGCGTGACAATGAGTTATGGCGTGGGTTGAACCGGCGGATAGTGGAGCAGCACCGACAAGCGCAGGCACGCAGTGCCACTCCGTCCGCCGGTGTGATCGACAGCCAGAGCGTGGCAACGACCCAAGTCGGCGGGCCACGAGGCCTTGATCCCTTCAAGCGCATCAAGGGTCGCAAGCGTCACATCGTCACCGATACAGACGGGCTCGTTCTGGACGTTCTGGTGCATCCCGCCAATATCCAGGACGTGCACGCAGCTGTGCCGCTGCTGCAAAGCCTGCGGCGGATCTATCCCGATCTTACTCATATCTTCGCCGATCGCGTCTACCGTGGCCCGAAGCTTCTGGAAAAGCTCAAGGATTGCGGGCCATGGTCGATCGAAATCGTGCAACGGCCACCTGGGGTCAAGGGATTTGCGCTCCTGCCAAGACGATGGGTTGTTGAGAGAACCTTTGCCTGGTTCGGCCGACGCAGACGCCTCGCAAAAGACTTTGAAGCAAAACAGGAAACCCAAACCGCTTGGATCTATATCGCAAACATCGAACTAATCATCAGGCGACAGGCAAAGCTAACAAAATGAGTTTCGAGTCAGACTCTGAGGAGCCGCGCAAGCGGCGTCTCGAAGGATGGGCCGCTGGACTCGGAATATGCCGCCCATCCTTATCTGTTTGAGATTTGGTAGAGATGTTTCGGGAGGGCTGTTGCGCGCCCTCCCGAGCGGATCCGGAGACCGTACCATCCTTGGCATGTGATAGTCCGTTCGAAGCAAGGCTCCCGGCTCCGCTTTCCAGCTTATCCCGAATGGTTGCTCGCGCAAGAGTGCGTAGATAAGGCAGGGACAGATGGACGAGACGATCTCCTTTTCAGGAATAGATGTTTCCAAGGCCACATTGGATGTGCATGTACGGCCGGGCGGTAGCAGGGCACAGTTCGCCAACGACCGGGCAGGTTGGGCGGCGCTCGGTGCCTGGCTTTCGCCGTTTCAAGTCGAACGGGTCGTAGTGGAAGCCACTGGCGGCTATGAGCGCGGAGCCGTCCAGGCTCTGTTGCGCCAGGGGCACTGCGTTTGTGTGGTCAACCCGCGGCGGGTTCGGGATTTTGCCCGGGCCTGCGGGTATCTGGCCAAGACCGACCGGCTGGATGCAGCCGTGCTTGCCCATTTTGCACAAGTGTTCGATCCGCCGAGCGCATCCCTGCCGAGCGAGGCCCAGGCCAAATTGGCGCAATATGCCGCTCTCAGGGACACTTTGGTCGCCCAGATGACGCGTCTGTCAAATCAGTTCGCTCACATGGACGACCCGGATGTGGAGCAGCTGGTCCGGGAACTTCAGGAGACGACCAAGGCCAAGCTTGCGGATCTGGACCTCCTGATCCAGAGCTGCATCCAGGACAACGCCGATTTGCGTCAACGCTATGACCAACTAACGAGCGTGCCCGGCATCGGGCCAGTCGCCGCCGTCTTCCTTATCGCCTGCTTGCCCGAACTGGGCCAGATCTCCCGCCACGCCATTGCCGCCCTCGTCGGGGTGGCTCCTTTCGCCAGGGACAGCGGGAACTTGCGCGGCCAGCGAAGGATCGTCGGCGGCAGGGCGCCCGTAAGACGGGCCCTCTTCATGGCCAGCATGTCGGCCGTACGGTTCAATCCGGTGCTCAAACGTTTCTACATGCGCCTCATCGACAACGGATGCAGCAAGAAAAAGGCTCTCATTGCCTGCATCCGCAAACTCGTGACAATCCTCAACGCCATGGTCCGCGACAACAAACCATGGCAGCCTGCACTGCAAGAATAAACATGGTTGCTTCGAGACGGACCTGACGGTCCTCCTCAGGTTGAGGGTATCGTGAGGCGAGTCGGGATCAGCCCGCCATCCATCTCTTCAATCGTCCGATGCAATTCGAATGAATGCGCCTGAGATCGGGCGGCTAACCTTCCACCCTCAGAAACCCCGCCAGACCGGTCTTCTGATGCTCGATCACGTGACAGTGGAACGCCCAGTCGCCGGGATTGTCGGCGACGAGCGCGACATCCATGGTTTCCTCCTCCAGCAGCAGAGCCGTATCGGTCACCAGCGGCGGCAGTTTGCGCTTGTTGGAGCGGAGCAGCTGGAACGACAACCCGTGCAGGTGGATCGGGTGGGCATTGGGCGTCTCGTTGCGCAGCCGCAGAATGTAGGATTTGCCCAACTTCATTGTAGCAAGCGGATCGAACGGTCCGGGCCGGTCGCCGGGCCATGCGATACGGTTGATCGACCAGAACGTATAGCCGAGCGACCCGCACAGGCTCTGCTGCGGTGCATCGCCCTCCGGTGACCAGCCGAAGACGAAATCCAGGACCTCCGCATTGCCGAGATCCGGCACGGGCACGGGATTTTGGGGCAGCGGCCTCAGCTCCCTCAGGTCGCGCTCGGCGCTGGCCCCCTTCGCCCGGAACCGGGCGAGGACCTTGTCTCCGCTCGGCTTTTGCAGGAGGAGCGTTGCCACCTCGTCTTCACTGTCCGGAACCCGCAGGGCGATGTCGGCCCTTTGACCGGGGGCGAGCGTCAGCGCATTTGCGGGCAGCGGCTTCGGCAGCGGATTGGAATCGAGCGCAATCACTCGCGCCTGCGCGCCGGAAATCGCATAGGTCCCGACCCGGGTGAGATCCGTGACCGCAAGCCGCAGCCGGACGAGACTGCCGGCGTCCAGGTCATAGACCGGGCCGGTCTGCCAGTTCACGGTGGAAACCGTGCCCAGAGTGCCGCCGCGTGCGGCATTGCGGGCCTTGTAGAAGTCGATGAACTGGCCGTCGCCGCCGAGGCGGAAGTCGCGGATGTTCAGCGGCAGGTCCCGGTCGAAGCCCGGATCTTCTTCCTCTTCCACGACGAGCACGCCAGTGAGCCCGCGCGCGATCTGCTCCAGCGTATTGCAATGCGGGTGATACCAGAAGGTGCCCGCATCCGGCGGCGTGAATTCGTAGCGGAACGACTGACCGGCCTCGATCGGGTATTGCGTCAGGTAGGGAACGCCATCCATCCGATTGGCGAGACGCAACCCGTGCCAGTGAACCGACGTTACCTCGTCGAGCGCGTTTTTCACCTCGATCGCGGTTTTGCGGCCCTGCCTGAGCCGCAGCACCGGCGGCGGCCCGTCCGGCACGAAGCTCATCATGCCCTTGGTCGGGGCCTCCGGCAGGATGCCGTGATCGAGATAGGACAGGGCAAGCGCATGTTCGGCGGCCTGCGCCGTGCTTGCGGCAATGCCTCCGGCCGCAAACGCGGCCACGGTGCCTGCGCTGCCAAGCAGGAGCTCCCGCCGTGAAAGACCGGGCATGATGGAAAACCTCATCTGTTCCAGGCGCGTCCGTCCGCACTCAACACGCCGCGCACCGGCATCTCAAGGATCAAATTGACGCGGGGCCGGGAACAAGGGTCAGTATCCGGCCGCGTGTCCGTCCTTGCGCGGATCGGAGCCGGCCGTCAGCAGCCGCCGGGCCCTGTCGATCATGATCGCCTGGGACCCGCCGATCGGACCGCCGGCCGGGCCGACCTTGTGCCCCAGCGCCTTGAGGCCGTCGATCGTCGATGGCGGAACGAGTCTTTCCGCCTCCAGATCGTGGCTGTTCATGTCGAAGAACATGCGCGGAAAATCGATCGCCGCCTGAACATCCATGCCGTAATCGATGATGTTGGTCAGCACATGGGCGTGGCCGCAGGCCTGGTACTGCCCACCCATCACGCCGAAGGAAAGCCACGGAGCGCCGTCCTTGAGGACCATGGCCGGAATGATGGTGTGCAGCGGGCGTTTGCCGCCGTCGATCGTGTTGGCATGGCCGCGCGCCACCTTGAAGGACTTGCCGCGGCAATGCAGCAGGACGCCCGATTCCGGCGCCACGATGCCGCTGCCGAAATCGCTGAACAGCGAGTTGATCAGGGAAACCGCCAGGCCGTCCTTGTCGACGACGGTCAGGTAGACCGTATCCGTTTGCGGCGCGAGCCCGCTTTCCGGTACGGTGGCCATGCGCCCGGTCAGGGAAACCTGCTCGGCGAGCCTTGCCAGATACTCCTCGCCGACAAGGTGCGAATGGCAGATATCCATGTGGCCGGGATCGGTGACGAACTTGTCGCGCACCGCATAGGCGATCCGCGCCGCTTCCATTTCCAGATGGAAGCGCTCCGGCCCGAGCGGATCCATTTTGTCCAGATCGAAACGCTCCAGGATGCCGAGCATGATCAGGGCGATGATGCCCTGCCCGTTGGGCGGCAGCTCGGCGACCGTGTGCCCCTTGTAGTCCCTGAGCACCGGCGAGACGGCCGTGGTGTGACAGGCCGCCAGGTCGTCCCTGGTCATCAGGCCACCGCGGGATTGAAGCGCCGTGACTATGTCCTCGGCGATCGGACCGGAATAAAAGGCATCCGCCCCGCCTTCCCCAATGGCCTGCAGGGTGTCCGCCAGGCGCGGATATTTCAGGATTGTTCCGATCTTGGGCGACTCGCCGTTGATGAGATATCTGGCGGCCGAAACCGGATCGCTGGCGAGCTTGTCGACGTCGCCCGCCCAGTCGTGGGCAACGCGGGGCGCCACGGCAAAGCCTTCGTTTGCATAGTGGATCGCGCGTTTGAACAGGGATTTGAAACTCTTGGTGCCGTGGGCCTTGAGCAGCGTTTCCCAGGCCCGGATCGCGCCGGGAACCGTGACCGCGTGCGGAGAGGTATCCGTGATTTCGGAAACGCCAAGCTCCGCAAGCTTCTCCGGTGTCGCCGCGCGCGGTGCCGCGCCGGAGCCGTTGAAGCCGATCAGGCGCCCGTCCGGTTCCATGACGATGGCGAAACAATCGCCGCCGATCCCGGTCATGTGCGGTTCGACGACACATTGAACCGCCACGGCCGCAATGGCCGCATCCACGGCGTTGCCGCCGCGCTGCAGCACTTCGAGCGCCGCACTCGTCGCAAGCGGATGGGATGTTGAAGCCATTGCTTCACGCGCAAATACCGGTGACCGGCCCGGTGCCTGAAAATCGCGCTTCACTGAATTCCTCCCGCCAGAATCATCAATTCCTGGTTATCGATCTTTTCCAATTGGCCGTAGAAGCTTCTTGGTTATTGGGCATAGTCGCCAACTGAGTGGTCTGTTAGCAGATTCCAATCGCGGGCACATTAAGGAGAGTTGGCGAAATGCGCAAACCGACATCGGCCAATAAACGCCACGCTGCCCTGACGTAGCGAAAACACGGCCTTCGGCGGACCCGCTTGCCGGCTCGCCGATCGTCAAATGCGCGGCCTGGCCGATGTCTGCATCGCAGCGCGCCCTGCACATCCTGAAAGCGATCAACCTGCATCAAGGTCAGCGACCCGGAAGGCAGGCTGACTGGCCGACAACCCGATATGGACCATCAGATGGGGGAGAATCAATGACAATTGGTATTGCACTTTCAACTGCCGAAACCATCACTTCCGCCGCGCTGGAAAAGGCGGCGGAACTGAATCTCAAACCGCTGACCGTCGCCGTTCTTGACGCAGGCGGCCACACCGTCCTCCTGAAGCGGCAGGACGGTTCCTCGATCATGCGTCCGCAGATCGCCAGCGGCAAGGCAATCGGCGCCCTGGCCGTGGGAACGGGTACCAGGTGGCTCAACGCCAATGCGGAGACCCGGCCCCATTTCGTCAACGCCCTGAACGGTGTTTCCGGCGGCGCCATCGTGCCCGTGCCGGGTGGCGTGCTGATCAGGAGCGAGAAGGGCGAAACGCTCGGCGCCGTCGGCATTACCGGCGACACCTCGGACAATGACGAGGCCTGTGCCGTCGCCGGGATCGAGGCTGCCGGGCTCGTTGCCGACTGCGGCTGAGCGGCGCCTTGGAATTACCGGTCGAGCGCCTTGCGGAAAATCTCCAGAATGCCGTCGGGCGTCCTGACGGTATCGAGACGGTGCCAGTTCCTGCGAAGCAGCAGGGATTGCGCCGATCCGGTGGTTGAGAACAATTCGCTGAATCCGAGGCGCGCGGCCTGCTGTTCGGCCCCTTCGACAAGCCGTGTCCCGGTCCCCGAGCGTCTGAACCCGGAAGGAACGAGAAGGGCCGTCAGCCATGCTCCCGGATAGCGGTCGGATCCGGGCGACGTATCTCTCAAGGATACCGTGCCGACGGGAGTGGCCTGCCGATCGAGCGCAACCAGGCAAACCGGCAAGGCGTCCGGAACGGTCAGGTAGTCCGCAAGGTCCTGCCGCGCATTCCCCGGACCGTCCGGTCCATACCAGTCCTGCCACTCTTCCAGGTACCAGCGCTCTATCTGATCGGCGGCTTCCGGCAGGCAAGCCAATGGCACAACTGTCATGGGTCAAAACGCGTTGCAGCCCGGCGGCACCAAACGCGCGCGCCGGGATGAGGGAAAACGGGGTCAGTGAATCAGGATTTCTCGCTGAGCCGATTGATCTTCTTCTGCATTTCCTCGAGCTGGCGCTTCATGTCGTCCAGGTCGGCCGTCTCGGCCTTGCCCCCGGTCGCGGAACCTTCGGACGATGAATTGGGCGATCCGGCCTCGCCGGTCGGGAACGGCATGAACATCTTCATCGCCCGTTCGAACATTTCCGAGTTCCGCTTGACCTGCTCCTCGATGGCATCGAACGCCGTCGCGCCGAAGGCTTCGCTCATCTGTGAGCGCAGCTTATCCTGTTCCCTGGTCAGAGAGGTCATCGAGTATTCCAGGAAACTCGGAACGAGCCCCTGCATGCTGTCGCCGTAAAAGCGGATCAGCTGGCGCAGGAACGTGACGGGCAGCAGGTTCTGTCCCTTGCCTTCCTGCTCGAATATGATCTGGGTCAGCACGGACCGGGTGATGTCGTCCCCCGTCTTTGCATCATAGACGACAAAATCCTCCTCCCCCTTTACCATCACCGCCAGATCCTCAAGCGTGACATAGGTGCTGGTGCCGGTGTTGTAGAGCCGCCGGTTGGCGTATTTCTTGATGATTGTCGGCTCGTTGGTCTTGGCCATTCGTCACTTCCGCTTGTGGTTTCCCATTTGACGACAACGCTTTCGCAGACCTGTCATCTCCTCCGGATATGAGACTAAGCCAATCATATCCGGTCGTGCCACCATTTTTATTGCGGCAACGAAAGGATGATGCCGCAAATGCGAAAACAGGCCGCTGATTGGGATTCGCACGGTTGACACAAAACCCACCGCAGTTTCTAGTCCTTCAATTAATGGGGATCAAAGGTGCCTCAGCGGCACCAGTCTTCTAAGGTTATTTGGCCCTAAGTCTCGGAGAGTATCATGAGCGCTTCCACCGATATCGTCATTGTCAGTGCGACCCGCACGCCTGTAGGCAGCTTCAACGGCGCCTTTGCCAGTGTTCCCGCGCATGATCTGGGTGCCATCGTCATGAAGGCCGCCCTGGAAAAAGCCGGACTGCAGGGCGGCGAGATCGATGAAATCGTCTTCGGCCAGGTCCTGACCGCGGGCCAGGGCCAGAACCCCGCCCGGCAGGCGGGCATCAATGCCGGCATCCCGGAAAGCGCCACCGCCTGGACGCTCAACCAGGTGTGCGGCTCGGGTCTCAGGACCGTCGCCATTGCAGCGCAGCAGATCATGACCGGCGACGCCAACATCATGATGGCGGGCGGCCAGGAGAGCATGTCGCTGGCCCCGCATTGCGCGCACCTGCGCGCCGGCCACAAGATGGGCGACTACAAGATGATCGACACGATGATCAAGGACGGCTTGTGGGACGCGTTCAACGGCTACCACATGGGCCAGACCGCCGAGAATGTCGCCCAGAAGTGGCAGATCAACCGGGAGCAGCAGGACGAGTTCGCGTTGGCTTCCCAGAACAAGGCGGAAGCTGCACAGAAGGCCGGCAGGTTCAAAGACGAGATCACCCCCGTCACCGTTCAGGAGCGGAAGTCCGAGCGCGTGGTCGAGGATGACGAATATATCCGCCACGGCGCGACGCTTGAAAGCATTGCAAAGTTGCGCCCGGCCTTCGACAAGGACGGCTCCGTGACCGCCGCAAACGCTTCCGGCATCAACGACGGCGCCGCCGCGCTGATCGTCATGAGCGCCGCCGAAGCTCAAAAGCGCGGCCTGACCCCGCTCGCCCGCATCGCCTCCTGGGCAACGGCCGGTGTCGACCCGGCCATCATGGGCAGCGGCCCGATCCCGGCCTCCCGCAAGGCGCTGGAAAAAGCCGGCTGGTCCGCCGCCGATCTGGACCTGGTCGAAGCGAACGAGGCGTTCGCCGCCCAGGCCTGCGCCGTCAACAAGGACATGGGCTGGAATCCGGACATCGTGAACGTCAATGGCGGCGCGATCGCCATCGGCCATCCGATCGGCGCATCGGGCGCCCGCGTCCTCACCACGCTGCTGCATGAAATGGGCCGCCGCGACGCCAAGAAAGGCCTCGCCACCTTGTGCATCGGCGGTGGCATGGGCGTTGCCATGTGCCTGGAGCGCTGATCCGGATCGACTGCGCAGCTCATGGCCGGTCCGCACCGGCCATGGGACAAGAATTCGAAAGAATCAAGAATTTCAAAGAGCCCGAAGGGCCCAAAGCGGAAGTCAGGAGGAACGGGAATGAGCAAGGTCGCATTGGTCACAGGTGGAACCCGCGGGATCGGGGAATCAATCTCGCGCGGTCTGAAAGACGCGGGCTATACCGTGGCGGCCACTTATGCCGGCAACACCGAGAAAGCCGAAGCCTTCAAGGCCGAAACCGGCATTCACGTCTTTAAATGGGACGTCTCCGATCCTGAAGCCTGCGCGGCGGGCATAGCCCAGGTGGAAAGCGACCTGGGTCCGGTGGAAGTTCTCGTCAACAACGCCGGCATCACCCGCGACGGTATGTTCCACAAGATGGATTTCGATCAGTGGCGCGCGGTTCTGTCCACGAACCTCGATTCCATGTTCACCATGACGCGCCCGGTGATCAACGGCATGCGCGAACGCGGCTCCGGCCGCATCGTCAATATCTCGTCGATCAACGGTCAGAAGGGCCAGATGGGCCAGTCCAACTACTCCGCCGCAAAGGCCGGCGTGATCGGCTTCACCAAGGCGCTCGCCCAGGAGAACGCCTTCAAGGGCATCACCGTCAACTGCGTCTGCCCGGGATACATCAATACGGACATGGTGGCCGCCATGCCGGAAAAGGTGCTGGAATCCATCGTGTCGAACATCCCGGTCGGCCGGCTCGGCAAGCCGGAGGAAATCGCCCAGACCGTCGTCTACCTGGCCTCCGACGCCGCCGCCTTCATGACAGGTGCGGTGATGACCATCAATGGCGGCCAATACATCGCCAACGGCTGACGAAAACCCTGCAAATCCGGTAAAGGCGTCCTTCGCGGGCGCCCTTACTGCGGAGAATTCGTTCCCTGACTCCCCCTGAACAGGTTCCAGAGCCGCTGCGCCGGGTCGGGCCCGGCTTTCTCATCAAGGCTTCGAACCCCCGTGACCTCCATCTCGAAGGCCGCGATCATGTCGACGCGGCCATCCAGCAGCGTGATTTCCTGACGCGTCATTTGAAGCGACAGCCGCCCCGTCATCACCACGGGTTCATAGATGTATTCCCCCTGCCATTTCCCCGAGACCCGGTAGCGGACCATCTGGTTGGGATCGGGCGCCGGCATGTGGCTGCACATGCCCTGTTCCGGCACGAGATAGCCACTCGTCACCGCGCCGCCCGGGTCCTGGACCGGGATCACATAACCCTTGATCGCGATCTCCCGGCCCTCCAGAGCTGCATTTCCGGCCATGGCGGCGGCTGCGCGTTTCCTGGCGATGTCACGGCGATGCGAGAGCAGCCAGTCCGTCCTGACGCCGCTCGCCGCCAGCTTGGCCTCTTCCCGGCGCAGCTCCGCCTCCAATTGCGGGCGCTCACTTGGCGGGACATCCGGCGCGCCGAGCCTCCGGCGCAATTGCAGAACGGTGCCGAGCGACCTGAGCTCGCGCCCGCTCAACGCTTCGAACGGATCGTCGAACTGTGCGGCCGGGTCCTTCAGTTCGTCCCAGCCGATCAGCGCGGCGGCATGAGCCTGCGGAGCAAACAGCAGCACCATGACGAGTAACAGGATCGCGCGCTTCACTTATCCGGCCTCCATTGACGGCGGCTGATCCCCCAATAGGGGATCGCCTGGCAGGAGCGTCTGCTCCGACCTTCTCCTGTCACAGCTTGCCTGAGGTCACAACAGGCCTGTTTGCGCTTTCGGTGGATTGGCGGCGGGAAATTCGCACCGGCCTTGCCAGGTTCCGCCGCCTTTTGCACGGCCATGCCTTGACCCGGCTCCCCCTTGCCCCTATCTCCCAGAAAACAAAACATGCGAGCCAGGTGATATGGAATTCGAACACGCCCCGAACGACCCGACCCGCAAGGAACTGTCGCCGCTCCTCAAACTGGCGCTGGAACTGGGCCCGCTTGGGGTATTTTTCCTGTTCAACGCAAGAGGCGAGCAGATCTCCGCCGCGTTTCCCGCGCTGCAGGCCGTCGGCAAGCCGATTTTCCTGGCGACCGCCGCGTTCATGGTCGCAATCGCCCTGTCGCTTGTCGTGTCGCTGTGGCTGACCAGGCGGCTGCCGATCATGCCGCTGGTCTCCGGCGTGGTCGTGCTGGTCTTCGGCGCCCTGACGCTGTGGCTGCACGACGAGTTGTTCATCAAACTCAAGCCCACCATTGTGAACGCCTTGTTCGGCACGATCCTTCTGGGCGGCTTGCTGTTCGGAAAGGCCCTGCTCGGATATGTCTTCGACAGCGCCTTCAGCCTGACGGACGAGGGCTGGCGCAAGCTGACCTTCCGCTGGGGTGTGTTCTTCTTCGTGCTTGCGGCGATCAACGAAATCGTCTGGCGCAGCTTCTCGACCGACTTCTGGGTCAGCTTCAAGGTGTTCGGCATCATGCCGATCACCCTCATCTTCACCCTGACCCAGCTGCCGCTGATCCACAAACACGCTGTCACGGACGACGGCAAGGACGCCTGAAGCGTCCGTCTGCCGCCAGGGACGCGTCCTGCGCCGTCAGTGCGGCTCCCCGTGTCCGAAGGTGACGTCCCGGCGTGCCCCGGTGATGGCGACGGAAAAGCCTGCGATCACATCGATCAGGGAAATCAGCATCAGGATGAAGAACAGCGACGTGGCCGCCTGCTGCACGATCAGGAATTCCACCAGATAAGCCACGAACACCAGCACCGAAAACATGTGGTCCAGCAGCGCGGTGGAGCCGATCCGCGTGGCTTTCAGGATTTCGATGAAAAGGAAGAACAGAGCGCCCGTGATGAGGAGGTCGCTTGCAAGGAGCTGGAAGTCAACGCCGGAAACCATCCCGATGGTGATGACCGGCCGCGACCAGAACGCAGGATCCGCGGCGCCTGCCGTGAAGGCCAAGCCGTTGTAGATCAGCAGCGAAAACAGCGTGAACGGGAGAGCGGAGAAAAGACGCATCGAACGGCTCCTGAAGCAAATCACCCCAAAGGGCAAGTGATCGGCGAACTGACACGATATTGGCAGCCAATTCAAGGCAGCTGGAGCGTTTCTCGATAAAATCGAACCATGGGGGCGGAACACGCGCCCGGCAAAGAAAAAGGCCGGCCTGTCGAAACAGGGCCAGCCTCAATCCTGGTTTGCCATGTGGCGATCCGCTCCAGAGCATCCTGCGCTTGAGGCAAAAGGCTCTTTTCTTCCGAAAGGTCAGCTATCCCGCTTTCAGGCGCATTTGCCCGAAAGTGATCGGTGTTAAGCTTCTTCCTTCGGGGAGAGGATCTGACGGCCCCGATACATGCCGGTCTTCAGGTCGACGTGATGCGGGCGACGCAGTTCGCCCGAATCCTTGTCCTCGACGTAAGTCGGCTGCTTCAGAGCGTCCGTGGAACGGCGAAACCCACGCTTGGAGCGCGAAGTTTTTCTCTTTGGAACGGCCATTTTGTTTTTCTCCGTGGTCCATAACCGCGCGGCCCGGACCGGGTTAGCCCGGGGCGTGGCGTCACGCAACGTGTTGGAATGCGCGGCGTTATACAGGTAACGTCGACGTTTTGCCACCCCATAGACAAAAAATTCTTAGCCTGAAACACAGACAGGCTGCAGGGGCCCGAACATCGGGCCTATTTTCCCAGAACGCAATCGAAAATCGGGCCGGCAACTTTGACTCGGGCAAGGTTCGTTGCCGCCAGCCTGCGGTGTCCCGAGGAGGGCTTGGCCGAGTTCCGGCCCCTCGGATTTGGCAGCGCCGTTGCAAGACGCGCCGCTTCCACCTGGGACAGGTCCTTTGCCGGTTTGCCGAACCACGCCTGGGCGGCGGCCTCGGCGCCGAAGATGCCTTCCCCCCATTCCGCTATGTTCAGATAGATTTCCAGGATACGCCTTTTGGTCAGGATCGCGTCGAGCATCATCGCCAGGGGAAGTTCCAGCACTTTGCGGATGTAAGACCGCTCGCCCCACAAGAACAGGTTTTTCGCCGTCTGCATGGTGATGGTGCTCGCCCCGCGCGGGCGCTCCCCCTCGCTCAGGGCTTCGACCTGTTCATGCAGAACATCCCATTCCACGCCGTTGTTCTGGCAAAACCCGCTGTCCTCGGACGTGATCACCGACCTGATCAGACTAGGGGAAATCTCCTCCAGCGGCACCCATTGCCGGTCCACCCAGAGAAACTGCACGTATCGGCCGATCATCAGCGTGCTGATCGGCGGCACGACGGAATATATGACGGTCAGAACCGGCGGCAGGAGGATGAGAACGAGCAGCAATTGAAGGAACCGCTTGCGCGCGACACGCCAGAAGCCGCGCCCGCCTGCGGATGCCTTTCCCGTCCTAGCCATTCAGTTTCCGTTCGTTGTCGACAATGAAATCCCGGACGATTGGCACCGCGTCCCGCTCCTTCGACAGCAGAAGCTGGAACACCATGTTCGATCCATGCAGGAAACCCAGTTCAACGGCACAGAGATAAAACTCCCACATCCGGCAGAAGGTTTCATCGTAAAGCGCGGCAGCCTCGTCCCGCCTGGCCTCGAACCGCCGGCGCCAGTCGCGAATGGTGTAGTAATAGTGCAGGCGCAGGATTTCCGCATCGCAGACCCATAACCCGAGCCGCTCGGTGGACGCAAAAACTTCCGACAATGCAGGCACGTAACCACCAGGAAAAATATGCTTGCGGATGAACGGGCCTGTTGTTCCCGGAGGCGTCATGCGTCCGATGGAGTGAACGACGGCATAACCGCGCTCGGTCAGGCACTTGCGGATGCAGCCGAAATATTCGTCCAGATGACCGATGCCGACATGCTCCATCATTCCGACGGAGATGATGCGGTCGAAACGGCCTTCAAATTCCCGGTAATCCTTCAGCACGAAGGTCACCCGGTCCTCAAGCCCGGCAGCCCGCACACGCTCCTCGGCGATTTTCACCTGTTCCGGAGACACGTTCAGGGACGTGACGCGCGCGCCGGCCTGTGCCATGCGAATGGCCAGCGATCCCCAGCCGCCACCGATTTCCAGGACCTCCATGTCCGGCTCCAGGTTCAGCTTGGCGACCAGACGGGTCAGCTTCGCCGCCTGAGCCACTTCCAGGCTGTTGTCCGGGTGGGTGTAATAGGCGCAGCTGTAATTCAGGCCCTCGTCGAGAAACAGCCTGTAGAGATCCGTCGACAGGTCGTAGTGATGCCGGGCCTGCTTTTTCGCCCGTTCCACGCTGTTCTTCTGCTGATACCGCCGGAAAGTCTTCCACCCCTTGCGCAGCAGTCCCTGCACCGGGTTGGCCCCCAGTGGCGCCCGGTTGATGGAGAAAAGGAACATGAAGTCGTAGCAGGTCGACCCCTCTTCCATGGTAAGGGTGCCATCCATATAGGCTTCGCCTGCCGCAAGTTCCGGATTCAGAAAGAGCGACCGGTACAGCTTCTTGTCGTGAAGCCGGATGGTGACCGTCGGGCCGTCCTCGCCGGATCCAAATTCATGCACGGCTCCCTCGACATCGTATACCCGCATCCGTCCGCGTTTGACGAAGGAGCGCAGGAGGGTTGACAGCAGTCTCATAAGTTCTTTCTCCGCAAAGGGTTGGCGCAAAATTGCTAATTAAAAACGTCTCAGGCCATGTATTCAAGATCGGGCGCCGACGATACCAGGACCGGGTAGCGGGGGAACGCACCTTCCGTCCGTACCCTAGCTTTCATTATTCAGTTTTCGTTCGTTGTCGACGATGAAGTCCCTGATGATCGGAACGGCATCCCGCTGTTTCGACACGAGTAGCTGTGTCACCATGTTGAACCCGTGCACAAAACCCATTTCGACGGCGCAGAGGTAGAATTCCCACATCCGGCAGAACCGCTCGTCATAGAGCTTCGCGGCCTCGTCCCGCCGGGCCTGGAAGCGTCGTCGCCAGTCGCGGATGGTGTAGTGATAGTGAAGGCGCAGAAATTCGGCGTCGCAGACCCACAACCCGAGCCGCTCGGTGGCCGAAAAAATTTCAGACATCGCCGGCACGTAGCCGCCGGGGAAAATATATTTGCGGATGAACGGCCCCGTTGTACCCGGCGGCCTTATGCGTGCAATGGAGTGAATGACCGCATAACCGCCGCGCTCGGTCAGGCAGTCTCGCACCGTGCCGAAATAGTTATCGAGCTGCCCCACGCCGACATGTTCCATCATGCCGACGGAGATGATCCGGTCGTACTGCCCCTTGAATTCGCGGTAGTCCTTCAGCACGAAGGTCACCCGATCTTCCAGCCCGGCGGCCCGCACACGCTCCTCGGCGATTTTCACCTGTTCCGGAGACACGTTCAGGGACGTGACGCGGGCGCCGGCCTGTGCCATGCGAATGGCCAGCGAGCCCCAGCCGCCACCGATTTCCAGGACCTCCATGTCCGGCTCCAGGTTCAGCTTGGCGACCAGATGGGTCAGCTTCGCCGCCTGAGCCTCTTCCAGGCTGTTGTCCGGATGGGTGTAGTAGGCGCAGCTGTAATTCAGGCCCTCATCTAGAAACAGCCTGTAGAGATCCGTCGACAGATCGTAATGGTGGCGGACCTGCTTTTTCGCCCTTTCGACATCGTTCTTCTGCTGCCAGCGTTCCACCACCTTCCAGACCCTGCGCAGGAACGCTTGAACGGGATACCCGTCGAGGGGATCGATGTTGAGGAACACCACCGTCATGAACTCGTGGCACGTGGTCCCTTCCTCGAGGGTCAGCGTGCCGTCCATATAGGCTTCGGCGGCGGCAAGTTCGGGATTGAAGAAAAGCTTGCGGTGGAGTTTCTTGTCATGAAGCCGCAATGTTGCGGTCGGGCCGTCCTCGCCGGACCCGAATTCGTGAAGCGTGCCCGTCGCGTCATAGACGCGAAGGCGGCCGCGTCTGATTGTGGATCGAAGCAAGCTCGAGAGCAATTTCATCAGACAATTCTCCAGACACTCCAGATTGCCGTCACTCCCGGCCGTAACCGCTTGGCAGCGCAGTCGGAATGAGCCATTGTGTGGGGCGCAAGGAGTGCGCGCAAGCTGCTGCCGGCAACGCCTGATCCGCAGCTGGTGATTTTCCTTCCCATCAACAGGACCATTGGCAATTTTTTCGATTTCCCGCCTTGACGATACAGAGTTTTGGTTTCAGGGAAACCCGAACTTTGAAAAAGTTGTCCGCTGTGGAGCGCATGGTGACCTTTGATTTATCGCAGCACCTGGGGGTGCAGGCCGGACGCATCGAATCGATTCTGGACGGCATCCTGTCCGATGCCGCTCCGGAGCACGAGATCACCCGACCGCCGCGGCTTCTGGCCGCCATGCGCCACGGCGTCCTGAGCGGCGGCAAACGCCTGCGGCCCGTCCTGGTTCTGGAAACCGCAAACCTGTTCGGGCGCAATGACGCCGGCGTGCTGCAGGCGGCCTGCGCACTGGAACTCGTCCACTGCTATTCGCTGGTTCATGACGATCTGCCCGCCATGGATGACGACGACCTGCGCCGCGGCCGGCCGACGGTGCACAAGGCCTATGACGAGGCGGCCGCCATCCTGGCCGGGGATGCACTCCTGACCCTGGCGTTCGATGTCATTGCGCAAGACCCGGTCCACGCCGATCCGGCCGTGCGCCTTCGCCTGTCACGGGAGTTGTCCCGCGCGGCCGGGGTCGGCGGCATGGCGGGCGGTCAGATGCTTGACCTGCAGTCGGAACACACAGAGCGCACGGAAGCCGAAATCCGCCAGTTGCAGTCGATGAAAACCGGCGCCCTGTTGCGCTATGCCTGCCGGGCGGGCGCGGTGCTGGCCGACGCTTCCGCAGCCGATACCGACCGCCTGACCCGCTTTGGTGAGGTCATCGGTCTCGCCTTTCAGCTCGCGGACGATCTGCTGGATGTCGAGGCGAGCCAGGAAACGGTGGGCAAGGCGACCGGCAAGGATGCCGAGGCCGGCAAGGCGACGCTGGTCGGCCTCTGGGGGACGGACAAGGCACGGGCCGAACTCGCCCGGCTCCTGGGCGAAGCCGAAACGCTGCTCGGGCCTTATGGCGAAAAGGCGGACGTGCTGACCAGCCTTGCGGAGTTCATCGTCAGTCGGCCGAAATGAAGGGCTTGTCCTTGGCATGACGGCCGAAGTCCGGTTCGTCCATGTCCTGGCCCGCCTCGATGATCGACCGGCGGATGCTGCGGGTGCGGGTGAAGAGATCGAACAGCATGTCCCCGTCGCCCCAGCGGATGGCCCGCTGCAGGGCGGAAAGGTCTTCCGAAAACCGCGCCAGCATTTCCAGGATGGCATCCTTGTTGTTGAGGCAGACATCCCGCCACATGGTGGGATCGGAAGCGGCCAGACGGGTGAAATCCCGGAAACCGGACGCGGAGTACTTGATCACTTCGGACTTGGTGACGGTTTCAAGGTCGTCCGCCGTGCCGACGATGTTATATGCAATCAGATGCGGCAGATGCGAGACGATCGCCAGCACCAGATCGTGGTGTCTGGCATCCATCCGGTCGACATCCGATCCGCAGCGGCGCCAGAAGGCGGTGAGCTTTTCGAGGGCGGCCTGGTCGACATCTTCCGGCGGCGTCAGAATGCACCAGCGCTGCTCGAAGAGGGTCGAAAAGCCCGCATCGGGACCGGACTGCTCCGTCCCGGCAATCGGATGCCCCGGGATGAAATGCACGCCTTGCGGCACATGGGGCCCGACCTGATCGATCACCGACCCCTTTGTCGAACCGACATCCGTCAGGATCGCGCCCTTTTTCAGGGCCGGTGCGATCCATTTCGCCACTGCTTCATTGGCTCCCACGGGCACGCACAGGATGACGAGGTCGGCCCCATCGACCGCCACGGCCGCGTCAAGCGAATAGCTGTCACCAAGTCCGAGCTCTTCCGCACGCTGCAGGGTCGCGGGCGAACGGGTGGAAACGGCGATTTCCTTCACCAGGCCACGCTCGCGGGCGGCCTGCGCAAGGGAGGAGCCGATCAGGCCGATCCCGATCAGCGCCATGCGTTCGAATAAGGGAGCCCCGGTCATGTTTTCTTGTTCTGCTTTCACGCCTTGCCCAGAAAATCTTTGAGATGTGCAACAACGGTCCGGTTGGCCTCCTCCGAGCCGACCGTCATGCGGATGGCATTGGGCAGACCGTAATTGCCGACCAGGCGCAGCACGCAGCCGCGTTCCAGAAGATAGGCATCGGCATCCGTCGCCCGTTTGCCGTCTTCATCCGGGAAATGGATCAGCAGAAAGTTACAGACGCTCGGCGTGACCTTCAGGCCGAGCTTCTGCAGTTCCTCGGTCAGCCAGGGAAGCCACTTTTCGTTGTGTTCGACGGATCTGGCGATGAATTCACGGTCCTTGACCGCGGCAACGCCTGCGGCGATCGCCATGCCCGAGAGATTGAACGGCCCGCGGATGCGGTTCAGCGCGTCAATGACATGAGCCGGACCGAACCCCCAGCCGATACGCAGGCTGGCAAGGCCATAGATCTTGGAAAAGGTCCGCGTCATGAAGACGTTCTCGGCAGTGGCGGCAAGCTCGATACCGCTTTCATAGTCGTTCCGGCGGACATATTCGCCATAGGCGGCATCCAGCACCAGAAGCACCTGGGATGGAAGCCCGGCATGCAGACGCCGGATCTCCTCGAACGGCAGATAGGTGCCGGTCGGGTTGTTGGGGTTGGCGACGAAGACCATCCTGGTCCTCTCCGTCACCCGCGCCAGGATCGCGTCGACATCCGTCGTCAAATCGGTTTCCGGCGCGATCACCGGCGTTGCGCCTGCCGCCCGGATGGCGATGTCATAGACGAGAAACCCGTGTTCGGAATAGATCGCCTCGTCGCCCGGACCGAGATAGGCGTAGGCCACCATGCTCAGGACTTCGTCCGAACCCGCGCCGCAGATGATCCGGTCCGGATTGACGCCGTAAACCTCCCCGATCGCCGCCCGCAGCTCCGTCGATGATCCGTCCGGATAAAGCTCCAGGTTCTGCGCGACCGCTTCGATCGCCGCCTTTGCGGCGGCGCTGGTGCCGAGCGGGGTCTCGTTGGAGGAGAGCTTGTGCACGGTCTTGCCATGCGTGCCCTTGCTCTTGCCGGGAACGTAAGGGGCGATGTCCAGGACACCGGCTCGTGGCTGGGGGCGGTTCGCGCCGCCGGCTTTCGTTACTGTCGTCATCTCGTTCATTCCTGAGGCTCCTCGTCCCCGGCGCTGAAACCGGCCACCGGCTCGAAAGTGTCTTCCGGATCGCCGTTGCCGTCGATCGGCGCGGCATATCCGCCGACACGTCTCAGCACATCCGGCTCGGCCCCGGCTGCCACGCAAGCGGCAAGAACATCTTCTTCCGTCAGATCTCCCGAAATCGCCAACAGCGCATCGACGCCCCTGGCGGACCGGAAGAAGCTCAGCACCTCTATGCCCTCATCCATCAGTTTGCCGGGTAGAACATCGGACCAGCGGGCGTCATAAACCGCAACATCGGCTTTGTCGACAAGACTGTCGGCCCTGGTGAGAACCAGCGCCGGCAGATCCGCGGGCCGGTCCTCCAGAACAACGAAAGGCAGGCGGGCCTGGACGAGCGCCCCGGTTTCGCTGAGGCCCCGCCACCAGGGCAGCTCCGCCCGGTCGGTCAGGGCAACCAGCCCGAGGTCGCCATCGGAAGCCGCGACGGCACCGACGACATCGGCCGCATCGCTTGCCGCTACCAGCTCGATCGAAAATCCGAAATAGAACCGGGCAAGATCCAGCATGCCGATCAGTTCGGCGCTGCCGTCCAGATGCAGGCAGGCGTGCGCATGCAGCCCGGTGCAGGCGCAGATGATGTCGCGCCAGATATGCTCCACCGTCGACAGCGGCAGATCACCGTGATGGCGCTCGACCATCTGGCGCATCATGTCGGCGTCACGTTCGGGATGAAACACGGGGCGGGAGGCCCCTGCGGCCCCGGTCGCCGCGGCAAGCCCGGCTTCTGCCTGCGCGCGCTCCATCAGGGCATCGTGGATCCGCGCGTCGATCTCGTCTATACGCGTTCGCAATTCGTCCAGCGGCACTCCGCCGTCCGGCAGTCGGGACATAGTGAGGCTCCAGCCTTCCTTTTCGGTTCAGCGGCGCATAGTCATAGGCATGTGAACGCGCAAAGGCAAAAGAAAACATTGACTCGGCAAGCTTCGCGCGGCTAGGTCGCCTGTCTATCAAACGTCTTCAGAGGCAGGCGGAGGTGCTGGATCCGATCCCGGCCTCGAGACTTCCGTACCCGCCCGGAATTTCCTAAAAGGAACCGAAAAACCAACTCTTGGAGCCCATGTCCGCTGAACCATCAAATCCGGCCACGATTCAGGATCTGAAGATATCCGAAGCGGAGACGCCCTCCAGCAAGTTCGTGCGCTTTTCGGCAGACGAGCCGCTGGAGCTGGATTCCGGTGCCAAACTCGGTCCCTGGCAGATTGCCTATGAGACCTATGGCGAGCTGAACGCGGACAAGACGAACGCCGTTGTCGTGTGCCACGCGCTGACGGGCGACCAGTATGCCGCCTCCACCAACCCGGTGACCGGCAAACCGGGCTGGTGGAGTACGATGATCGGGCCGGGCAAGCCGGTCGACACCAACCATTATTTCGTCATCTGCGCAAACGTTCTGGGCGGATGCCTGGGCACCACCGGGCCGGCGACCACCAACCCGGAGACCGGCGCGCCCTACGGGCTGGATCTTCCCGTGGTGACGATCCGCGACATGGTGCGGGCGCAGGCACGGCTGGTGGATCACCTCGGCATCGACACGCTGTTCGCCGTAATCGGCGGTTCCATGGGCGGCATGCAGGTGCTGCAATGGGCGGTGAGCTACCCCGAGCGCGTCTTTTGCGCCGTTCCCATTGCCGCGGCCGCCCGGCACACATCGCAGAACATCGCCTTTCACGAGGTCGGCCGGCAGGCGATCATCGCCGATCCGAACTGGCGCGGCGGCAACTACATCCAGGAAGGCGTGCGGCCGACCAAGGGGCTCGCCGTCGCTCGCATGGCGGCGCACGTCACCTACATGTCCGACGAGTCCCTGCACCAGAAATTCGGCCGCAACCTGCAGGACCGGGACAGCCTGACCTTCGGATTTGACGCGGACTTCCAGATCGAAAGCTATCTGCGCCACCAGGGCATGACCTTCGTCGACCGCTTCGACGCCAATTCCTATCTCTATGTTACCCGAGCCATGGACTATTTCGATCTGGCGGACGAATTCGGCGGTACGCTGGCCAATGCCTTCAAGGGCACGAAGACCCGCTTTTGCGTCATGTCCTTCACCTCCGACTGGCTGTTCCCGACCTCGGAAAGCCGCCGCGTGGTCAGGGCCCTGAACGCGGCGGCAGCAAACGTCTCTTTCGTCGAGATCGAGAGCGACCGGGGGCATGATTCGTTCCTGCTCGACGTGCCGGAAATGTTCGCGACGATCCGCGGCTTCCTGACCGGAGCGGCCCGCGCACGCGGCGTGCCGGCGCCGGGCGAGGAGGTCTGATCCCGTGAACCTGTCCCCGATACAGACCAAGCCCGGCGAAACCCGCGGCGACCACAAGGTCGTCGCATCCCTGGTTCCCCACGGCGCCCGCGTTCTCGACATCGGCTCGGAAGACGGTGCGCTGCTCGATCTTCTGGCGCGCGAACGGCAGGTCGACGGACGCGGCATCGAGCTGTCCCAGGAAGGCGTGAACCGCTGCGTGTCACGCGGCCTCTCCGTCATCCAGGGCGATGCCGATACCGACCTGACCGACTATCCCGACCACGCATTCGACGTCGTGATTCTCAGCCAGACGCTGCAGGCGACCCGCGAACCCAAGCGGGTGGTGAGCGAGCTTCTGCGCATCGGCCAGCAGGTGATCGTCTCGATTCCGAATTTCGCCCATTGGCGCAACCGGGCACAACTGCTCTTCCGCGGCCGCATGCCGGTGACCAAGTACCTGCCTTACGAATGGTACGACACGCCCAACATCCATTTCTGTTCCCTGAGGGATTTCGTCGAGCTCTGCCGGGAACTGGATGCGAATGTCGAAAAGGCGGTCGCACTGAGCGGCAAGGGCAACAAGATACCGGTCAACGCGCCCTGGTGGGTCTGGAACCTTATCGCCGAGCAGGCGGTGTTTCTGCTGAAACGGTAGGGCACGGACCCCGTAAGATTGAATGCACCGGTCGCTGTGGAGCGCACCGTCAGTCAACACCGGCACAGGGCCGGCGCGGGCTTGCTCCATGAACCCTTCTGACCGGCTTCAGCCCGGTCGCGACGCCTTCGGGAATGAACACCGGGCGCGGCACCCTGAACCGGCTCTTCTTGCCGTTTACCGGCAGGCTCTGGTAGACGACCTTTTCCGCCTCCACGATCAGAACCCCGCCGAAGGCCGGCCAGATCCGGCGCCCGATGCCTTCCCATGTGCGTGCCGCCCGCAGGATGAACCGTGCCTTGGTGGGCGGCATGAACAGGGCTTCCTTGTCGTCCAGGATGTTGAACTGGCAGTTCTTGAAGAGCTCCTTCAGCTGCCCGCCCGAATAGGGACGGCCATAGCCGAAGGGCGACAATTCCGAATGCGCCCACAGGCCGCGCCGGTTGGGCACCACCGCGATCAGCCGGCCGCCGGGCGCCAGCACGCGCCAGGCCTCGCGCAGGACGGCCTCCGGATCGGAAGAATGATCCAGGACATGCACCAGCATAATGCGGTCAAAGAATACGTCGGGAAACGGCAATGCCGCATCCTCGACCAATGCGCAGGCGCTGGCGTGGCGCTCCCGCGGCCAGTGAACGGCTCCCTGAGGCGCCGGCATGGCGCAGATCGCCCGCTCGACCTGGTCGAGATAGGGGCGCATGAACGGCCCGGCATAGCCTACGCCGAGCAGGCTCTGCCCCGTCAGGTCCGGCCACATCTTGCGGATGGGCGTACCGATCAGCCCCCGCAGCAGCCGTCCGAGCGGTAAATCGTAGAAGGCACGCAGATGGACGACGTCGAGATACATCAAAACTCGCTCGGCGGATGTTGGTGGTTGCGATTGAACAGGGAACCGGGTGAAAGCGCAAGATCTCTTGCCTTGCTCCCGGCTCCTCTCTTTGCCACTCTGCGTTTCAACGAGTCAATCACTGCAAGGAGGCTTCCATGGCCCTGAGCGACACCACCGAAATCCGCCAGTTCACCTGCCTCAACGACAATTTCGGCGTGCTTCTTCACGACACGGCAAGCGGAACGACCATCGCCTTCGACGTGCCCGACGCGGCGTGTTACCAGCAGGTGCTGGAAGAAACCGGGTGGAAACTCAGCCACATCCTGATCACCCATCACCACTGGGACCATGTGCAGGGGCTCGGCGAACTGAAGCGGAAAACCGGCGCGGCCGTGATCGGGCCCGAACGGTCCCGGCAGAAGATTTCCGAACTGGACAGCACCGTCGAAGACGGCGACGATGTCTTGTGCGGCCCTTATGAGATCAGGGCCATCGCGACGCCGGGCCACACGCTCGACCAGATCTCCTGGCATATCCCCTCCGTCCGGGTGGCTCATACCGGCGACACGCTGTTTTCGCTCGGTTGCGGACGGGTGTTCGAAGGGGACAAGGAAATGATGTGGTCCTCGCTCGCCAAACTGATGCGCCAGCTTCCCGACGACACCACCATTTACTGCGGACACGAATATACCGACGCCAATGCCAGGTTCGCGCTGACGATCGATCCGGACAATCCGGATCTTCAGGCAAGGGCGCGGCAGGTCCAGGAACTTCGCGCCAGGGGCGAGGCGACCCTGCCGACCACCATGGCACGGGAAAAAGCGACTAATCCGTTCCTGCGTGCCGGAGAAGCCTCCGTCGCTGCCGCTCTCGGCATGGAAGGCAAACCCCCGGTTGAGGTTTTCACCGAGATCCGCACACGCAAGGACAACGCTTGAGGCGATTCCTTTGCCGAGAGTTCGCAATTGCGGCAACCTTAAGGCTTTTCCGCGCCCGCAGACTTAAAACCCCGAAACCCGCGCCCCATATGGAACCTGTCCCAGATCCTGAAAGGGCAATGACCATGACACCTGCGAGCGCCGAAAACTACCTTGGGCGATCTGCCGAACAACGTGCGAAGGATGTGGTCAGCCGCATCGTCAGCCAGACCGAGCCGATCCCCGTGCATTTGGGCGGCGGCCAGAAACTTGACCTGCAGGTCCTCTATGACGAAGTTGTCGCCGCCTTGCGCGAAACCATCGACGATCTGGCTTACTGTGCGGACAGCAAGGCATCCTGACCGCAGGATGCGCCGTTTCGCGCAAGCCGAAAACCCGGGAACCCGATGCCTGCCAGTTCCGACATGACCGCCGACGAAGTTGTCGCCCTCCTGAAAATGCAGCCGCATCCGGAAGGCGGGTTCTATGCCGAGACCTTCCGCGACCCTGTCACCGACGACACCGGCCGCGCCGCCTCCACCCTGATTTACTTCCTGCTGCCGGAAGGCGTGCTGTCGCGCTGGCACAAGGTGGACGCGGTCGAGACCTGGCACTGGTATGCGGGTAGCCCCCTGGAACTTTCCATCAGTCCGGACGGCCGGGAAAAGCAGGTCCTCACGCTCGGCAACGATCTCCTCACCGGCCAGCGCCCGCAAGGCATCGTTCCCCGCGACGGCTGGCAACAGGCGCGCTCGTTGGGCGTCTGGACGCTGGTCGGATGCACGGTGGCACCGGGCTTTCAGTTCGAAGGATTTGATATGGCGCCGGAAGGGTGGGAACCGGGAAGCGCTTAAGATCGCGCATATTTTCGAGGCCTACCTGCAGCCGGAGTAATGTCCGCGCAGGGAGGCCCCCACGGTGCGGCTGGATCGCATTGACGCTGTTTTTCGAAAAATTCGTGTTACGCCGGGAACCATTTTCCATTCCCGGAATTCTCCTTGCAGCATAAGGAGAGCGACATGCACGGCATCATCTATCTCATTGGCCTCATCGTGGTCATTGGTGTTCTTCTGTCCTTCCTTGGAGTGCTTTGATCCGCTATTGCTGCCCGCCCCTGGCAGCTTGGGCCGGATGCGACAGTCAACTTGCATAGCACGGTTCCCCCCAGCCGTCCGACTGCGCATCCGGCCCCATTTTCCTCCAATCGGAGTAAACGGCCGCGGCTTCAGGCCAATCCCGCGATGGCGTTGGCAAAATCCCTCGCCGAGAACGGCTCCAGGTCCGCGACCCCTTCGCCAACCCCGATGAAATGCACCGGCAGCCCGTGCTTTGCGGCGATTGCCACCAGGATGCCGCCCCGGGCCGTGCCGTCGAGCTTGGTCATGACGAGGCCCGTGACGCCTGCCACCTTGCCGAAGATCTCCACCTGGTTGAGTGCGTTCTGGCCCGTGGTGGCGTCCAGGGTCAGGAGAACCGTGTGCGGAGCGTCCGGATCCTGCTTCCTGATCACGCGGATGACCTTCTCCAGCTCTTCCATCAGCTCGGTCCTGTTCTGCAGGCGGCCGGCCGTGTCGATCAGGAGAACGTCGAAGCCCTTTTCGCGGGCTTCCTTCATGGCGTCATAGGCCAGTCCGGCGGCATCCGCGCCGATATCGCGGGCAATCACCTCGGCCCCGGTCCGCTCGCCCCAGATCTTCAGCTGTTCCACGGCGGCGGCGCGGAAGGTGTCGCCCGCGGCCAGCATCACCTTCTTGCCCTCCGAGCGCAGTTTCTGCGAAAGCTTGCCGATCGTCGTTGTCTTGCCGGTGCCGTTGACGCCGACCATCAGCACCACATGCGGTTTGAGGCCCGTGTCGAGATCGAGCGGCGTGGCTACCGGCGCCAGGACCTTTTCGACCTCCTCCGACAGGATCGCCCGAACCTCTTCCGGCGAAATTTCCTTGTCATAGCGGCCTTCGGAAAGCCGGTCGGTGATCGCCATCGCCGTTTCGACGCCAAGATCCGCCTGGATCAGCACGTCCTCCAGCTCTTCCAGCATGGAAGCATCCAGCCGGCGCTTGGTGAAAATGGAGGAAATGCCCTCGGTGAGCGACGAGGACGAGCGGGAAAGGCCCTTCCTGAGCCGCTGGAACCACGACGCCTTCGGTTCCTCGCCTGCCGGCGCAGGCTGCGGCTGCGGTAACTCCTCCGGATCAGGCTCGGCTTCCGGTGCGGCAAGGTCCGTGGACAGGATCTCCTCAGGCGCGGCCGGCGTTTCGGGGGGCGTGAAATCGGCCACGAGTTCCGGACCGGTTTCCATGCCGAGCGGCCCGCTCCGTTCGCTCATGGCGCTGACCGGCTCGACATCCATTTCGATCTCGCCCGCCTCGCGGGCGGCTTCACCGCCGTCGTCAACCTGTTCGGGCTCCGGGACGGCCGTCGCGTCGCGGCCCGCGGTTTCCTCATGGTCTTCCGGCTTTTCCTTGCCTCCGAAGAGCCGCCCCAGAAATCCGCGCTTTTTCTCGCTCATGAACCCGCCTTAAGAAGTGTTTGCTGTCGCACATCCGGACAGTGGCCCGAACAATGGCAACGTGTGGCCGGAAGTGCTCTGGCCGCCCTGGTCAGGTGGCGCTGTTCAGGCGGCCCTGGAAAGGGCCTCGCCCAGAAGATGACGCCCGGTATGGCCGATAATTCTGGTTTCGACAATCGTTCCGGCAGAACCGCCATCCAGTTCGACCTGGGTGAACTGCTCCGTGCGGCCGAGGCCTTCCTTTTCGATCAGCACCGGCCGGATCTTGCCGACCTCGTCTGTCAGGTGCCGGTTGAGCGCTTCCTCACCCTTTGCCCTGAGCCGTGCCCCGCGTTCCTTGACGAGGCTGCGCGGCAACTGCGGCATGCGCGCCGCCGGCGTGCCCGGGCGCGGCGAGAACGGGAAGACGTGAAGATGCGTCAGCCCGCATTCATCTATGATCTTCAGGGAATTGTGGAACATGTCTTCGGTTTCCGTGGGGAAACCGGCAATGATGTCGGCACCGAACACCACGTCCGGGCGCATGCGCCGCACCTCCTGGCAGAACCGGATCGTGTCGGCGCGCAGGTGCCGCCGCTTCATCCGCTTCAGGATCATGTCGTCACCCGCCTGCAGCGACAGGTGGAAATGCGGCATCAGGCGCGCGTCCTCGGCGATCACCCGCATCAGATCGTCATCCGCCTCGATCGAATCGATGGAGGAAAGACGCAGGCGCTTCAGTTCCGGCACCATCTTCAGGATCTTAGCGCTCAAGGTGCCCAGCTTCGGCGCCCCCGGCAGGTCCGCGCCATAGGAGGTGATGTCGACGCCGGTCAGCACGATCTCGTTGTAACCATTGTCGACCAGGCGCCGGATCTGGTCGATGACGACGCCCATGGGCACCGAACGGGAATTGCCGCGGCCATAGGGGATGATGCAGAAGGTGCAGCGGTGGTCGCAGCCGTTCTGGACCTGAACGAAGGCCCGTGCCCGTCCGGCCAGGCCGTCGATCAGATGCCCCGCCGTCTCTTCCACGCTCATGATGTCGTTGACGCGCACCTTTTCCGTCTCGGAAATGCCGAAGGCGGCCACATCCTGATAGGACTTGCGCTCCAGCTTTTCCGTATTGCCGAGCACCAGGTCGACTTCCTCCATCGCGGAGAAGGTTTCCGCCTCGGTCTGCGCGGCGCAGCCGGTCACGATCACACGGGCATCGGGATTGTCCCGCTTGGCCTTGCGCACGGCCTGGCGCGCCTGGCGCACGGCCTCGTTGGTGACCGCGCAGGTATTGATCAGGATCGCGTCCGTGAGACCGGCGGCCTCCGCCTCGCGCTTCATCACCTCCGACTCGTAGGAATTGAGCCGGCAGCCAAAGGTTACGACATCAACGGTCATGACGCGGCTCCTGCCTCGCGCGGTTCGTCGCCGGGGCCGGTCTTGCGCCACGAGAGCGTCTCCAGATCGACCTCGCCCTCGAACTCCACTTCCGTGGTGCCGGTCATCAGCACGTGGTGGTCGCTCTCGCGCCATTCGATAACGATCGGACCGCCGGGCAGATGAACCGTTGTCTTGCGGCCGGTCTTTCCGTCGCGCGCAGCCGCAACCCCGACGGCGCAGGCGGCCGTGCCGCAGGCAAGCGTCAGCCCGACACCGCGTTCCCAGACCCTGACGCGGATCTGGTTCTCGTCGAAGACATGCGCCAGCGAGATATTGGCGCCTTCCGGAAAGATCGGATGATGCTCCAGCAGCGGGCCGACCCGTTCCAGGTCATAAGCCTCGACATCATCGACCCAGAAGATCGCATGTGGGTTGCCCATGCTGACGGCTGCGGGCGTGTGCAGGATCGGGTCGTCGATCGGGCCGATCTGCAGTTCGATCGCGCGCGTATCGGCAAATTCCTCCGCCAGCGGGATCTGATCCCACTCCAGGCGCGGCTTGCCCATGTCGACGGTCACGCTGCGTGGGCCGGCCGCCTCGAAGGCGTGCAGCAGGCCGGCACTCGTTTCGATGGTGACCACGTCCTTTGCCGCCTCTTCCATCAGGAGACGGCCGATACAGCGGGTGGCGTTGCCGCAGGCGGAAACTTCGCCGCCGTCGCGGTTGTGGATGCGCATGAAGGCGTCGACACCGAGCGAAGACCACTCGACCGTGATCATCTGGTCGAAACCGATGCCGCTCTTCCGGTCACCCAGTTTGGCAATGGCGTCCCGCGAGAGACGCAGCGGCTGCTGCCGCGCGTCCCAGACCACGAAATCGTTGCCAAGGCCGTTCATCTTCAAAAAGGGTCTGGTTTCGGACGCCATGCCGGACGCACTTCATCTTGTGAGTTGGTGGAAACGAGCAGCGCGCATAGGCGCGCAATTAGCCCCTATATGGCGGAAAACGTCGGAAATTACCAGTGGGCTGCGGCGTCACGTCAGATATGCGTAAACAGCCATACTTCCCGAGCTGCCGAATTCGGGAATCTCGGAAGCGGAACGGGCTCTCAGAAATGTGATAAGTATTACAGACTAATTCGCTGTACTTTTTTAACGTTTACTGGCTGCGGGGCCGGCATTGAGGAATTAATACATTGACAGATATTTCAGAACAGCAAGCCGCGCGCTTGATCGCATATGCAACCCAAAGGCTCGGGCAAGTAGAAGGCGATGGCGAGTGCTGGACACTGGTCAATAACGGCTTTTCCAGTGTCGGCATCCACAAGCCATCGGCGACCTATGCCTGGGGGAGGGTCGTCGAGCAGTTGAGCAGCGCCCGTCCGGGCGATGTCTTCCAGTTCTCCAATTTCCGCGTGACCGTGAGAACCGAGAACAGTGACGGCTGGACGGAGAATACCCAGGAACGCGGCGCGCCCCGGCACACCGCCATTCTGGAGAGCATCGACAATGGCGTCGCGACCTTTCTGGAATCCAACGTCAACGACAACAGGAACGTTCAGCGGAACCGCTTCCATGTGAGGACGGCTGACCTGGACGACGGCAGCGGCGAGAAGACAACCGTGCGTGTGAGCGGCAGTTTCACCATCTACCGTCCGCAAGCTTCCGAGTGACGCCAACCGACCGGCCGCAGTTCTCACATCCTGCCGCTGAGTGCGGTTCGAGCCGTGTGAAACGCGCGGCAACGTTCGTCAGGCGCGGATAACCATTTCCGCGCCGGGGCCGATATTTGCCAGGATAAGGCGCATGTGCTGCGGCGACACCGCGACGCAGCCTTCCGTCGGCCGGTAGTCTTCTCGTGCGATATGGAAAAATATGGCGCTGCCCTTGCCCTTCACCGCCGGATGAATATTGCAGTCCAGCACGACGACGATGTCGTAGAGCCTGTCTTGCCGCCACATTGTCTCGTGGCCGGCGGCAAAGGGAAGCCGGACCGGCCGGTTGTAGCGCGGATGGGCCGGATCGTCGCACCACCCCGAGTTCGGCGTCAGCGCTTCGAGCGGCAGCGTCGTGGCCGGAGGCAGGCCCTTGTCCGGCCGGTAATAGACGTGAAGGAGTTCGAAACAGCCCGCCGGAGTGCCGCCGTCTCCTTCTTTTTTCCGGATGAGGATGCCCGAGCGGCCGAGCGCACACGGAACCGTGATCCCGCCCATCCGCAGGATCCCCCTGGTCCTGTCGCGCGGCAGGGCCCGAACGTCCAGGCAATCCGCAGGTTTCCGACGTATCTTCATGGCATGTCCGCTTGAGTGGGCCGATGCCCCTGAATGCCTTGATAACCCGCGCCTAACCCCCGCGTGAAGAAGAATTGACGAACCGGTGCTTGTATGGCGACTATTTCCCGCGCACATAAGGCACGAACGCGCTTGTGTAGTTTGCACAATACGGCGTGAACAGTTTTCGAAGTATTGGCGAGGACCGCGACCATGACCGCCCGCACGATCTTGATTGTCGATGATGACACCGAACTGCGCGAAGCGCTTGTCGAGCAGCTGTCGCTTTATGACGAATTCGAAACCATCCAGGCAGACTCGGCGAGTTCGGGCCTCGCCCTTGCCAAGGACGAACATGTCGACCTGCTTCTGATGGATGTCGGCCTGCCGGACATCGACGGACGCGAAGCGGTCAAGCTGATGCGCAAGAACGGCTTCAAGGCGCCGATCATCATGCTGACCGGCCATGACGGCGACAGCGACACGATCCTCGGCCTGGAGGCCGGTGCCAACGATTACGTCACCAAGCCGTTCAAGTTTGCCGTCCTGCTGGCCCGAGTGCGCGCCCATCTGCGCCAGCACGAACAAAGCGAGGACGCCACTTTCGCCATCGGCCGCTATTCCTTCCGTCCCGCAGCAAAGATCATGCAGGACGATGCCGGTTCGAAGGTGCGGCTGACGGAAAAGGAAACCTCCATCCTCAAGTTCCTCTACCGCGCCGGCGAAAAGCCGGTGACGCGCGACGTGCTTCTGCATGAGGTCTGGGGGTACAATTCCGGCGTCACGACCCACACGCTGGAAACCCACATTTACCGCCTGAGGCAGAAAATCGAGCGCGATCCGTCCAATGCCGAGCTCCTGGTTACGGAAGCCGGTGGATATAAGCTTGTGCCGTAGCCGGTATTCATCGTAAATCTTGGGCATGAGCCTTGCCCAAGACATTGCGATTCTCAAACAAATTCCGATGCTTTCGGACTTCACCGACGATCAGCTGCGCCTGCTCGCCTTCAGTGCCGAAAGCATGGACTATGGCCAGGGCCAGCGCCTCTTCGATCAGGGTGACCGGGCCGACGGCGGGCTTGTAATCACCGTCGGAACCGTCAGCCTTCAGACCAAGGGCAAGGACGGTTTCGAGGAGGTCGACCGGGCCGGGCCGGGCACGCTTCTGGGCGAGATCGCGCTGCTGGCCGAAAACAAGCGGCCCTGCCGCGCCGAGGCGATCGAACCGGTCAGCATCATCCGCATCCGCCGCGCCCTCTTCAAACGCATGATCCAGGAATATCCGGAACTGGCCCAACGCCTGTTCGACCAGCACGCGGCCCGCTACCAGAAGACCGTCACGCTGCTGCGCCCGATCGGCGAGAAAATGGCCGAGTTGGAACAGCTCAACGCCGAACGGCGGGTTAAGGACGACGAAAGGCAGTCGTAGGCGCTTTTCGCGCCGCGCCAGGGCTCTTCCGGATAGGATCGGGCTTTGCCTCGCCCGTTCTCGACTACGGCGAAGCAAGAAGCCCTCTCAGGCCCGCCGCAATCGCAGCTTGCCGCCGGCCTGCTCGCCGATCCATTGCAGGACCGGCGCCCCGCAGGCGCACAGGCCCGTGATGGCGACCCAGACCGCGGGGCGGATGCTGGTCGAAAGGTCGAAATTCGCGAGAAAGACCCGGTCCGCCGGAATTCCGGTCGCCAGCGCGTACCAGGCATATTCGATGGCGGCCGTGCCGATGGCGCCAAGCGCCGCGCAGGTGGCCAGCACAAACACGTTGGACAGCGGCAGTCCGGCCTTGGCCATAACCCTGTACACCATCAGCAACGCGAAGAGCCCGGCCATCAGCGTCGCTTCCGTCACATCCGATTTCGACTGCAGGAAGAAGTGAAAGAGGCCGAGGATCGCAATGGCGTAGACGAGGCTGTGCAGCCTCTGCCAGTTCCGCCCCAGCCTGCGGACCGCGCCGTCGAAAGACGTGGCGCCCAGAACCGCCAGTCCGGCCAGCGCGGTAAATCCGATGGTGAGATAGAATCTCAAGACGACTTCCGAGGCGACCTTGACGATGTTCCAGCTTTCCGACGCCGCATAGAAGCCGAGATGAAGCAGGGCATAAAAGAGCACCGAGACGCCGATCATGCGCCTGACGCCTGCCACCCTGTTCCACGAAAATATCCGCCGTACAGGCGTGACGGCCAGCGTGAGCAGCAGAAACCGGACAGCCCAGGTGCCGCTTTCATGCAGCGCCTGTTCATATGGCTCGGGGAAAACCGGACCGAAGGCGAGATCATAGAAGATCCTGCAAACCGGCAGCAGCAGAAGCAGGAACACCCCGAGCCGCAGTCCCGAAAGCTTTCCCCGCCGGTCGGTCCAGGGGGCATATTGAGCGAAAGACGATAAAACCATGCACTTGGATCTATTGCCGTGTGCCGGAAAATTCACTGCACAGCTTTTCAAGCCTGTGTGATGAAGACGTCAGGCCGCGGCTCGCCTGTGGTCAGCCCCGAAAAGGGACCAGGGACCACTTCCGGCGGGGCGAACGGACCGATCCACAGGTTTCGCACGCAATGGCGGCGGAAAGGCACTGGACCAGCAGCTTTCCGCTGGAGCGCATCACACCCAGGGGCGGCTTTCGTTCATGTTGCCTTCAAAGGCATCGATCGCATCGGCCTTCTTCAGCGTCAGGCCGATATCGTCGAGGCCGTTCATCAGGCAATGCTTGCGGAAGCTGTCGATGTCGAACGGGATGCTGCCGCTTTCCAGGCCCTGGATTTCCTGCTTGCCCAGGTCGATGGTCAGCGTGAAGTTGGATCCGCGCTCGGACGCCTGCAGCAGGCTCTCGAGCTGGTCCTCGGTGACCTGGATCGGCAGAATGCCGTTCTTGAAGCAGTTGTTGTAGAAAATGTCGGCGAAGGAAGTCGCGATCACGCAGCGGATGCCGAAGTCGAGCAGGGCCCAGGGCGCATGCTCGCGCGACGAACCGCAACCGAAATTGGCGCCGGCAATCAGGATCTTGGCGTCGCGGTAGGCCGGTTTGTTCAGAATGAAATCCGGATTTTCCGAACCGTCGTCGTTGGTGCGCATTTCGTGGAACAGCGCTGTGCCGAGACCGGTGCGCTTGATCGTCTTCAGAAACTGCTTCGGAATGATCATGTCCGTGTCGATGTTCACGATCGGCATGGGCGCCGCAACGCCGGTCAGGGTTTCGAATTTTTCCATTTATGTCTCCTGAAAGGTCAGCCGATGCCGGATCACCTCAAGCCGCGAGGCTCGTGGTCTGATCGACGCCGAGCATCAGATTGAGGTTCTGTACGGCCGCGCCGGACGCGCCCTTGCCGAGATTGTCGTAGACCGCGATGATCGCCGCCTGCGCGCGCGCGTCGTTGGCAAAGACGTGGAGGCGCATCACATTGGTGTCGTTGAGCGCCTGCGGATCGAGGAAGTCGGCCCGCTCCAGTGCTTCCAGCGGCGCAACTTCGACGAAACCGCCGGCGCTGCCTGCGAAATGGTCCGCAATCGCGTTGTGCAGCTCCTCGCCCGTCGGGACCTTCTCCAGGCCGGCAAGGTTCAAAGGCACCACCGTGAGCATGCCCTTGTAGTAGTTGCCGACCGTCGGCGTGAAAAGCGGCGCGGCATCCACAAGCGAATAGTCGGTCATTTCCGGCAGGTGCTTGTGGTTGAAGCCGAGGCCATAGGGCGCGAACACGTTGGCGCCTGCGCCTTTTTCCTCGTAATCGGCAATCATGCCCTTGCCGCCGCCGGAATAGCCGGAAATGCCGTGATAGAGGAACGGAAAGTCCGCCGGCAGCAGATCCGAGGCAACCAGCGGCCGGACGGCGGCGATCAGGCCCTGCGGCCAGCAGCCCGGATTGCTGACCCGCATGGCCGCCGCGATGATGTCGCCCTGGTCCGGGTCCATCTCGGCAAAGCCATAGGCCCAGCCGTCGGCAACCCGATGGGCGCTGGACGCGTCGATCACCCGCGTCGTGTCGTTCTCGATCAGCGCCACGCTCTCCTTTGCCGCCGCATCAGGCAGGCAGAGAATCGCGATTTCAGCCATGTTGAGATAGTCGGCCCGGGCCGCGGGGTCCTTCCGGCTTTTTCCGGAATGGAGATGAGCTCCAGATCGCCGCGCATGGCAAGGCGCTCGCGGATCTGCAAACCCGTCGTGCCAGCTTCGCCATCTATGAATACGCGCGCAACCATGGCCCGCTCCTCTCTAAAGGCATCCTGTGTTCGCAAGAACGCGGACAAGACGCTCCAACACCCTCAAGTCGATCAACTTTTCCGCATTCAGGTGCTTCAACCCACTGCAGGTCGATCTTGCCGAATTCATGAAATCGCAAGCGTCATACACCCAATTCTCAAGCTTGTCACCGCCGCGGAGCGTAGCAAGACCTCAACGGGCCATTGAATGATACTCATCATTCGGGCGCATGTCGGTCGCCGACGCCACCCGGTTGGTCATGTTGAAGAAGGCCGCGACGGAGGCAATGTCCCAGATGTCGCGGTCGCTGAAGCCTTGATCGCGCAGCCCCTGGCGGTCGCTTTCGACGATCTCCGCAGGCTTTTCCGTCAGCTTGACGGCGAAATCGAGCATGGCGCGCTGGCGCGCGCTCAAATCCGCGGCGCGGTAGTTCATGACCATCAGTTCGCCCAGCACCGGATCGCCGGAAAGTTCCCGCACCGCAGCACCGTGCGCGGTCAGGCAATAGAAACAATGATTGACGGAGGATACCGCGACGGCAATCATCTCACGCTCGAGTTTCGACAGCCCGCAATCCGCCAGCATGAGGTCGTTATACATGTCCGTAAACGCGCGCAGCTTCGCTTCGTCAAAGGCGTACGCCCTGAGCACGTTGGGGACCAGTCCCAGCTTTTCCTCGCATAAATCGAAGTATGCTTGCGTTTTTTCGCTTAAAGTTCCCACTGAATCGATTTGTAATGCCGTGACCTTGCTTGACAATTTGCTCCTCCCGTCCTGAAACCATTGTTGTCGCTGCCATAACTGACAATACCACGCGACAGAGCCATACCTAAGATCGCCCAAGGGGATTAATATGCCGGACAAACATGACGTCGAGAAATTGAAGCTCATCGACGCAGTCCACGCAAATCTGAGCAAGGAAGATCCTGACCTGGCGGAATTCTCTCGCGCCTTTTACGACCGCGCTGCAGCAGAAGATCTCGTCACCTACACGGCGGACGAGCTCACGGGATTTGTCCGCGACGCCTGGCAGGACTTCCAGCTCCACAAACCGGGAACCCACAGGGTCAGCATTTGCGACCCCTGCTTCAAGGCGAAGGGCAACAAGGCAAAGGCCCTGTCGGTGATTGAAGTCGTCAACGACAACATGCCCTTCCTTGTGGATTCGGTGATGGACGAGTTGCAGGAAAGCAAGCTGGAAGTCCATCTGGTCCTGCATCCGATCTTCGTGGTCGAGCGGGACGAGGACGGCAGGCTCAATTCGGCCACGGCCCGCAAGAAGCCGGCCAAACGCAACGAACGCCAGGAAAGCCTGATCCATATCCACATCAGCCGCATGGTTTCGGACGAGGCCAGGTCCGCCCTGCAGGAGCGGCTCGACAACGTTCTGAAATCCGTGCGCTCCGTCGTGACGGACTTCAAGCCGATGCAGGAGCGGCTGGCAGAGGCGATCGACACCTACAAGACGACCCAGATCCCCGGCAGCAGCGACGAGCTCTGGGAAGCGATCCATTTCCTCGAATGGATGGAAAACGACAACTTCATCTTCCTCGGCATGCGCGACTACACGTTCGAAGGCGGCGTTGAGGAAGGCGAACTCTCGCCGCATGAAGGCACGGGGCTCGGCCTTCTTTCCGATCCGGATGTGCGGGTCTTGCGGCGCGGCACCGAGTTCGTCCAGATCACCCCGGAAATCCGCGAATTCCTGAAAAAGCCCGAACCGCTGATCATCGCCAAGGCCAATGTAAAGAGCAACGTGCACCGGCGCGTCCACATGGACTATGTCGGTGCCAAGCTCTATGACGACGACGGCAACATGAAGGGCGAGTTGCGCATTGTCGGGCTGTTCGCCTCGACCGCCTATACGGAGCCGACCAGCACGATTCCGTTTCTCCGCCGCAAGGTCGCCAGCGTGCTGGCCCGCGCCGGATACGATTCGGAAAGCCATTCCGGACGCGCGCTCAAGAACGTGCTGGAAGCCTTTCCGCGTGACGAACTGTTCCAGATCGAACGCGAACGCCTTTACGATTTCGCCCTTGCCATCCTGCAACTGGACGAACGGCCGCGCATCCGCGTGCTGTCGCGTCCGGACAAGTTCGACCGTTACGTTTCCATCCTCGTCTTCGTTCCGCGCGACCGCTACTCGACGGAGGTCCGCCTGAATGTGGGAAGCTATCTCGCCTCCACTTACGAAGGGCGCGTATCCGCATGGTACGTGACCTATCCGGAAGGTCCGCTTGCCCGGGTCCATTACATAATCGGCCGCGACAAGGGCGAGACGCCGAAACCCGAGCAGGAAGAGCTGGAAGCCGCCGTTGCCGACATGGTACGCAGCTGGTCCGACAGCGTGCGTGATGCCCTGGCGAAGGAATTCCCCCGGCCCAGGCGCGCAAGCTCGCCGACCGTTACGCGCTGTCCTTCCACGGCGGTTACAAGGAAGTCTACAGCGCCCAGTCCGCGCTGCTGGACATCGTCAAGCTGGAAACGCTGTCGGATGCCAACGAAACGACCATCACGTTCCACCGCCCGTCGGGCACAGAGGAAAGCCGGCTCGCTCTGAAAGTGTATCACCGCGGTTCGCCCATTCCGCTGTCGGCCCGCGTGCCGCTTCTGGAAAACATGGGCTTCAGGGTCATCAACGAGCGCACGTACCGCATCACGCCTGCCGACGCTCCACTGTCCTATCTCCACGAGATGACGCTGGAAGCACGGTCCGGGGACCAGATCAGCTTTTCCGACCGGCTGCAGACGCGGCTGGAAAGCATGTTCATGGCGGTGTGGACCGGCAGGGCCGAAGATGACGGCTACAACCGCCTTGTGCTGACGGCCGAACTCGCCTGGCGCGACGTCGCCGTGGTGCGTGCCCTGTCGAAATATCTGCGCCAGGCGGGTGTCCGCTTCTCCGAAGACTATATGTGGTCGACCCTGAACAACTACCCTGGCATTGCCGCCAAACTGGTGGAGCTGTTCCACCTGCGGTTCAATCCGGATGTGACGGAAAAGGACCGGGAGCTGGGCACGGAACGCCTGGAGGGCGAATTGACCGCCGATCTGGAGGAGGTCGCCAGCCTCGATGACGACCGGATCCTCCGCCGCTTCCAGAATGCGATCGAATCCGTCCTGCGCACCAATTTCTATCAACTGGACAGCGACGGGCAGCCCAAGTCGACCTTCGCCTTCAAGATCGACAGCCGCGCGATCGACGGTCTGCCGCAGCCGCGCCCGTTCCGGGAGATATTCGTCTACAGCCCGCGCATCGAAGGTGTGCACCTGCGCTTCGGCATGGTCGCCCGCGGCGGCCTGCGCTGGTCCGACCGCCCGCAGGACTTCCGCACCGAGGTGCTCGGCCTCGTCAAGGCCCAGCAGGTGAAGAACGCCGTGATCGTGCCGGTGGGCGCGAAAGGCGGTTTCGTTCCCAAGAACCTGCCGCCGATAAGTGACCGGGAAGCCTGGTTCAAGGAAGGGACCGAGACCTACAAGATCTTCATCAACGCCCTGCTCGACGTGACCGACAACCTGGTTGACGACGAGGTCGTTCCGCCGGACCGGGTCAAGCGTTTCGATGCCGACGATCCCTATCTCGTCGTCGCCGCCGACAAGGGGACCGCAACTTTCTCCGATACCGCCAACCAGATTTCCGAGAGCCGGAACTTCTGGCTCGGCGACGCCTTCGCCTCCGGCGGCTCGGCCGGATACGACCACAAGAAGATGGGCATCACGGCCCGCGGCGCCTGGGAAGCGGTGAAGCGCCATTTCCGGGAGATGAACCGGGACATCCAGTCCGAGCCGTTCACCGTTGCCGGCGTCGGCGACATGTCCGGCGATGTCTTCGGCAACGGCATGCTGCTGTCGAAAACCATCAGGCTGGTCGCGGCCTTCGACCATCGGGACATCTTCATCGACCCGGACCCGGATCCGGCCAGGACATGGCAAGAGCGCAAGCGCGTCTTCGACATGGGCCGCTCGTCCTGGAAGGACTACAATACCGACCTGATCTCAAAGGGCGGGGGCGTATTCTCCCGCCAGCTCAAGTCCATCCAGCTGACGCCGGAAATCCAGGCGCTTCTGAGCCTTCCCGGATCGAGTGCCACGCCCCAGGAGGTGATGAGCGCCATTCTCAGGATGAACGTGGACCTGCTCTGGTTCGGCGGCATCGGCACCTATATCCGCGCAAAATCCGAGAGCGATGCGGATGTGGGCGACCGCGCCAACGACCCCATCCGGATCACGGCCAAACAGGTCGGCGCAAAGGTCATCGGAGAGGGTGCGAACCTCGGGCTCACCCAGCTTGCCCGGATCGAATACAACAAGAACGGCGGCCGCTGTAATTCCGACGCGATCGACAATTCCGCGGGCGTGAACTCCTCCGACATGGAGGTCAACATAAAGATCGCGCTCGGCGCCGCGGTCAAGTCCGGCAAGCTCACCGTCCAGGAGCGCAACCATCTTCTGGCCGAGATGACCGAGGAAGTTGGCGATCTCGTTTTGAGGAACAACTATCTCCAGACCCTGGCGATCTCCATGACCCGGCTGCGCGGCATGGAGGATTTCGGCTTCCAGGTGCGCATGATCCGCCAGCTCGAACAGGCTGGCCTTCTCGACCGTAGCGTGGAGCAGCTGCCCGACGAAGCAACGCTCGACGAGATGCGCAAGGCCGGTCAAATGCTCACCCGCGCTGAACTCGGCGTGCTTCTGGCCTACTCCAAGATCACCCTGTTCGACGAACTGCTCGACAGCCCGGTCCCGGACGACGATTATCTCGCCCGCGAACTTTTCCGCTATTTCCCGGACCAGATGGCGCTGTCCTACCAGGACGAGATCAGCGGACACCGGCTGCGCCGCGAAATCATCGCAACCATGCTGGCGAACTCGATGATCAACCGCGGCGGCCCGACCTTCCTCACCCGGCTGAGAGACCAGACCGGCGCGACGCCGGCGGAAATCGCGCTGGGTTTCGTCGCCGTCCGCAACAGCTACGACCTGACGGAACTCAACGCCGATATCGATGCGCTGGACACCAGGATCGACGGCAACCTGCAGCTGGAGCTCTATTCGGAAGTGCAAACGCTTCTTCTGGAGCAGGTGGTCTGGTTCAAGCGGAATGTCTCCTTCGAAAACGGCCTGTCCGCGGTGGTGGAACGGTTCTCGTCAGGCATCGTGTCGCTGCGCAGCCGACTGGAGACGGTACTGCCCGAACAACCGGCCGCCTTCCTGAGCGACAAAACGGAAGGCTATGTCGCCAAGGGCGTCCCCGAGGAGCTTGCCAAACGGATTGCCTGGCTCCAGGCGGAGACCGCCATTCCGGACATCGTCATCGTTTCGGAACAGACCGAAGCGGACCTGGACACGGCCGCGACGGCCTATTTCGAGGTCGCTCACCACTTCCGCATCAATACCATGCACGAGCTCGCCAACGATCTCGACGTCGATGACTACTACGACGGCCTCGCACTGGACAGGGGACGGGCGACACTCACCGCCGCCCATCGTGCGATTTCGATCGAAGCGGTGAAGGCCGGCGGCTTTCCGAACTGGCTCGATGTCCATGGCAAGGACATGGGCCGCAGGCAACGTATCGTCAGCGAGATCCTGGACGGCGGGTTGAGTGTCTCGAAATTCTCGGTCGCGGCCAGCCTGCTGGCGGAAATCTGCGGAACCTCCTGACGGAGGAAGACATCCAAAGAGCAAGGCCGGCGGTTCCCCTGCCGGCTGAGACCGGCAAACTTTCAGATCCTCATCCCGGACGCAGCGAAGCGGAGAACCGGGATCGGGGAGCCGAAGTTTGCCGGGCAACAGTTGATCGCTTTCAAGGTGCATGAGCACTTTTCTGTGTTCTTCGGAATGCAGGATGCTCTAGTGACTCTCCGGTTCCGGCTCGCGCTGCGCTTGGCCGGAATGACGACGGAGAGAACGTACTTTGTCAGCAGACGGCCGGCGGTTCCCCTGCCGGCTTTTCCGATGCAGGGGCTGAACGGACAATGACCACGGTTTTGGAAATCGGCTCCGGGAAGACTGACCAGCGCGCGGTGGTCTCCTGGGCGCTCTTCGATTGGGCCGCACAGCCGTTTTTCACGCTGATCACCACGTTCGTCTTCGCGCCCTTTTTTGCCACCGCCCTGGCCGCGACCCCGGCCGAAGGCCAGGCCCTGTGGGGCTATGCCACGGCAGCCGCGGGTCTCGGCATTGCGCTCGCCGCTCCCGTGCTCGGCTCCATTGCCGATGCCACCGGCCGGCGAAAACGCTGGATCCTCCTCTTTTCCGTGCCCTTTCTCGCCTGCTGCTGGGCATTCTGGTACGCGGCTCCCGGCAGCCCGCATGCGGTTGCCATCGCGCTGACGGCCTTCGCCATCGGCACGCTTTCCATCGAAATCGCCACCGTCTTCAACAACGCCATGATGCCCTCGCTGGTCCCGCCCTCGCGCATCGGGCGCCTGTCGAGCTTCGGCTGGGCCCTGGGCTATGCAAGCGGGCTGGCAAGCCTCGTCATTGCCCTCGGATTTTTCGCGGCGAACCCGGAAACGGGCAGGACGCTGCTCGGCTTCGAACCGGTCCTCGGCCTCGACCCCGCCACGCAGGAAGGAGACCGGGCAGTCGGGCCGTTCTCGGCGCTGTGGTATCTGGTCTTTGTCCTGCCGATGTTCCTCTTCGTGCCGGACACGCCGCACAGGGCAAAGATCGGCTCCGCGATCCGCCTGGGATTGTCCAGCCTTCGCGAAAGCCTCTCCCATGCCCGTGCGAACCGGAACATCTTCCTGTTTCTCCTGGCAAACATGGTCTTCAAGGACGGCCTGGTCGCCCTCTTCGCCTTTGGCGGCATCTATTCGGCCGGGCAGCTGGGCTGGGGGTCCATCGAAATCGGCACGTTCGGCATCATTCTGACCATCACCGGCACGCTCGGCCTGCTTCTCGGCGGCCCGATGGACGACCGGTTCGGCGCCCGCGCGGTCATCATCTTTTGCCTGATCGTCCTGATGATCTGCGGCCTCGGCCTGATCTCGGTCGACAGCACCACCGTGTTTTTCTTCATCCGAACCGAGGCCGCCCCCGAAGGCGCGTTCTTCGCCTCGCTGCCGGAGCAGGTCTTCATCGGCCTCGGCGGCCTGATCGGCGCCGTTTCCGGGCCCTTGCAGGCCTCCTGCCGCAGCCTGCTGATCCGTCTCGCCCCGCCGGACCGGATGACCCAGTATTTCGGCCTCATGGCCCTGTCCGGCAAACTCACGAGTTTCCTGGCCCCGCTCGCCGTCAGCGTCGTCACCTCCCTCACCAGCAGCCAGCCGGCCGGCATGTCGGTCATCCTGGTGTTTTTTGCGCTCGGCCTCGGCCTTCTCATGATGGTTACGGAAAAGCGGGCCGGGCATCGGGGTTAAACCCTTTTCACTCCGTGAACAAAAAACACGCCGGCTATGACACCGGCGCGTTCTCTTGGGCGGAAATTTCTAAACCCGGTCAGCCGACCTGGCGGACATTCTCCAGGAAGCTCTCGACTTCCTGTTTCAGCCGGTTGGCCTCGGTTTGCAGGACATTTGCCGATGCGCTGACCTGCCGCGCCGCGCCGCCCGTGTCGTCGGCGGAAGCCGCCACCTTGACGATGTTCTGGGCAACCTGCTGGGTGCCGTTCGAGGCTTCCTGGATGTTGCGGGCGATCTCGTCCGTGGCAAGGCCCTGCTGCTCCACGGAGGACTGAATGCTCGAGGAGATTTCGTTCATCTTCTCGATCGTTTCCGAAATGCCCTTGATCGCATCGACGGAGCCGGCGGTTTCGTTCTGCACCGACTGGATCTGGTGAGAGATCTCTTCCGTCGCCTTGGCCGTCTGGTTGGCAAGTTCCTTGACCTCGGCGGCAACGACCGCAAAGCCCTTGCCGGCCTCTCCGGCGCGGGCCGCCTCGATGGTCGCATTGAGGGCCAGGAGGTTGGTTTGCTCGGCGATGTCGGTGATCAGCTTGACGACTTCGCTGATGCGGTTGGCGGCTTTCGCCAGCCCCTCGATCTTGCTGTTGGTGGACTGCGCCTGGCTGACGGCATGAGCGGCGATTTGCGTCGACTGGGTCATCTGACGGGAGATCTCGTTGACGGAGGCCATCAGTTCCTCGGCGGCCGAAGCCACGGTCTCCACGTTGGAAGAGGCTTCTTCGGAGGCTGCAGCGACGGCGGTGCTCTTCTCGCTGGTGTCGTCGGCACCGGCCGTCAGCGAGACGGAGGCTGCGTTCAGGTCCTGCACCTGCGCCATAACAGTCTGGGTAAGCTCGGAAATCTGCCGGTCGAAACTCTGGGAGAGCTCGCTGATACGTTCGGCGCGCGCAATCTGCTGCCGCTGGATTTCCTTTTGCTCTTCGGAGAGCGTTTCCGCCTGCTGCGCCTTCTCGCGGAAGACCTCCAGCGCCTTGCTGATCTGACCGATCTCGTCTTCACGGTCCGTATCGTCGATCGGCGCGTCGTAACGCTGATCGATCAGGGCCTGGATGCTGCCGACGGCGCGTTCCAGCGGACGGCGGACGATGCGGTTGCCGACGAGATAGATGGACAGGGCAACGACGATGAGCAGGCCGACGCCGACGGCGACGATCATGGTCGTGATCTGCGACGATGCGGCGTTGAGGGTCTTGAGCGGAACGTTCACGACCACGGCGAGCTTCGAATCCGTTTCGCCGATGGAGACCGGTACGACGATGCGGCGAACATCCGCGCCCAGCGAGTTCGAATAGCCGTCATAGGAGAAAGGTTCGCCGTTCTTGACCGCATCCAGCAATGCGCTCTCCACGGCAAGGTCGGCCTCTGAGCGGCCTTCCGACCACGCCTTGCCGAGCACGGCCTGGTCCGGATGGGCAATCCAGATGCCCTCTTGCGACAGGAGATGGATCGAACCGGTCTCGAGCGGCTTCTGCTTGCCCAGTTCCTCCGAAAGCGGCGTCAGCAGAATGTCGCCGCCGGCAACACCGACCACCTTGCCGCCGTCGCGGATCGGCACGGAGAAGGAAACGCCGGTGACGGTCTTGCCGTCCGCTTCCCAGCTGTAGGGCTCGGTCACGTAGTCCTTGCCGCTGACATAGGCGCCGTTGAACCACAACTGGCTCGCGTCGCTCATGTTGCCGACCGCAATCTTTTCAATCGGCCGGTAGGCGAGGCTGCCATCGGCCTTGCGGAAATAATAGGGCTGCCACTCACCACCCTCGGCCCATGTCTCGTTGCCGACGAACTCCGCGTCCTTGCCGTCGAGCTGATTGTTGACCACGGCGCCCCAGGCGCCGGAAAGGTCCTTGTTGGTCAACGCCAGGTTTTCGACCACGGCGCTCCAGGCGTCCCGGTCCACGGAACCGGCCTTTTTCAGGCCACTGAAAGTGCTGGCCAGCGCCTGGGCGGATTTCAGTCCCTTTTCCAGGCCGCGTTGAACGAATTGGGCCTGTTCGTGCGCAACGGTTTCGGCTTCCGACAGCGCCAGTTCGCCGGTTATCCGGGACGCCTGCCATCCGATTGCGCTGATTCCGACCGCAAGTGCGACCGTCAGGGCGGTCGCACTCGCAGCGATCAGCTTGGTTGTGATTTTCGCATTCCTGAACACCTGGGCAGCCTCCGCAGATCGAAATAACCGGCAGATGAATGACCTGCCGTGCTTTGCGTCAGGCTACCCTAAGGTTGTTAACGAGCCCTTCCATGAGAAGGCAGCAATTTCAGCTACCTAAACGGATCGAAGGGGTGCTTGTGGCCGTGGTCCACACGGCCGCAGGCGTCCGTTCAGTGACGGAAATGCCGCATCCCCGTCATGACCATGGCAAGGCCCGCCTCATCGGCCGCGGCGATGACGTCGTCGTCGCGCATGGAGCCGCCCGGCTGGATGACGGCGGTGGCCCCGGCTTCGGCTGCGGACAACAGGCCGTCGGCAAACGGGAAGAACGCATCGGAGGCGACGACGCAGCCCTTGGTGAGCGGCTCGCTCAGGCCCGCGGCTTCCGTCGCATCCAGCGCCTTGCGGGCGGCGATACGGGCGGAATCCACCCGGCTCATCTGGCCGGCACCCACGCCCACGGTCGCGCCGTCCTTCGCATAGACGATCGCGTTGGACTTCACATGCTTGGCGACCCGGAAGGCGAATTTCAGGTCCGCCAGCTCCTGCTCGCTCGGAGCGCGCTTCGTCACCACCTTCAGGTCGAGATCGTCAACGACGCCGTTGTCGCGGGACTGCACCAGGAGACCGCCGGCGACCGACTTGACGAACAGCCCCTTTGCCCGCGCATCCGCCAGGCCGCCGGTGACCAGAAGGCGCAGGTTCTTCTTCGCGGCAATGATGGCGCGCGCCGCATCATCGGCGTCCGGCGCGATGATGACCTCGGTAAAGGTCTTGACGATTTCCTCCGCCGCTTCCACGTCGAGCGTCTTGTTGAGGGCGACAATGCCGCCGAATGCGGAAACGGGGTCGCAGCGCAGGGCCTTCTCGTAGGCTTCCCTCAGGCTCGCCCCTTCGGCGACGCCGCAAGGATTGGCATGCTTGATGATCGCGACGGCACTGGTGCGCGCCGGATCGAATTCGCTCACCAGTTCGAAAGCCGCATCCGTATCGTTGATGTTGTTGTAGGAGAGCGTCTTGCCCTGGAGCTGTCTGGCGGTCGCAACACCCGGGCGGTTCTCGCCGGTCTTGTAGAAGCCCGCGGTCTGGTGCGGGTTTTCGCCGTAACGCATGACCTCGGCGAGTTCGCCGCCGACGGCCCGGTGGGCAGGCGTTTCCTCGTCGAGCTGGTCCGCCAGCCAGTTGGAAACAGCGGCGTCATAGGCCGCCGTGCGGGCAAAGGCCTTCAGCGCCAGGCTCTTGCGCAGGGCCAGCGGCGACTGGCCGCCATTGGTGTCGAGCGCGGAGATCACCTGGTCGTAATCGGCCGGATCCGTCACCACCGTGACATAGGCATGGTTCTTGGCGGCGGCACGGGTCATGGCCGGGCCGCCGATATCGATGTTCTCGATGCCGGTGGCATAATCGGCGCCCGAGGCGACCACCTGTTCGAACGGATAGAGGTTACCGCAGAAGAGATCGATGCCGGTGATGCCGTGTTCACGCATCGCCGTCTTGTGATCGGCATCCTCCCGGATGGCCAGAAGACCGCCATGAACCTTGGGATGCAGCGTCTTGACCCTGCCGTCCATGATTTCCGGAAAACCGGTGACCTCGGAAATGTCCAGAACCGTCAGTCCCGCGTCCTTCAAGGCCTTGTAGGAACCGCCGGTGGAAACAAGCTCCACGCCGCGCTCGGCCAGCGCCTTGGCAAAGTCGACGAGGCCCGTCTTGTCGAATACGGAAAGCAGCGCGCGCTTGACGGGAACCAGTTCGGGAACGGGAACGGCTTTGGACACGATGGCCATGATTTGCCTCACGATTGGGAACGATCCGGGAGAGTTGGCGTCGCCCTATCACGTCTTCAGGCAAATCGGAAGATCATGGCTCGACTATATTGCTTTCCCCGTCTCCCAGGGGAAGCTCGTCCACTTCGTCAAAATCGCTGGTGCCCCGGCGGCTCAGCCGTGCCGTTGCCGTCTTGCGGAACTGCCAGGCGACGGAAGGGGCTTCCAGAACAGCGCCGTTGAGGACGATCTGCTCGCTCTTCCTGTGGCCGTAGACATCGGACAGATAGATGCTTTCCTCGACCGCAAGCTCGCTGCCGGGGGCCTCGAATTCCCAGGCCTCGCCATCGCGGCAGACCAGCAGCACCGCGCTTCCCCCGCGGATCATCGACGTACGGATGGCCGGGTGGAGATGGAAGCGGATCGCATAGCGGTGGTCCGGGTCGATGGATGCGACCCCCACGAAGGTGTCGATGCCGTCGAGCACGGTGCCGTCGCCCGAAAGACGCATGTCCCGCTCGTGCACGACATGGAATTCCGCGGCATAGCCGTCATGGGATGCGGTGATCCGGCTGCCCGCCTTGTCGTCCTCCCGCTCGACCGGAACGTTGACAGGCCCCCACAGGATGGGAGCGCCGAGCATGCGGCCGAACGGCTTTTCCGACAGGAAGTGACAGGACGAGGTGTCTTCGATGGTCGCCGTCGAATGGGCGGCGGTCGAGCGGGCGACCCTGCGCCAGAGCGGATTGGATTTCGGCGAAACGCCGCAATTGACCACGATCCGGTTGCCGCCTGAGGAGAATTCGAAGGAGAGGCATCCGGCATGGGCGTCACCCGAAACGGAAGTCGCCGGCGGCGGGCCGGTATCGATCAGGGTAACCGAAGCACCGCCGACAAGGCGCTGGTATCCGGAATGCGGCGCGTTGAGCGGCGGTGCGCCCCGGGCATCGTCATAGGCCAGGATCGTGGCCACCAGATCGCTCGGCGTGGAACCCATGCCGTTGAAATGGGCAAGGGCGCCATCTCCGTGGCGGAAGAACCGCAGAAGCGGCATCATCCGGTCGACCGACTGCAGCATGGCCTGGGGCATTTCCAGGCCCTGGGAGACGAATGCCTGCCGGATGGGCAGAAGGTCTGCGAGAATGTCGATCAGCGCCCGCGGGTTGCGGGAGATGTGGCCGCCGTCGGGCAGGATCTGCCGGTTGAGCTCATGTTCCAGCCGGCGGACGCTCTGGCGCGCGAAGCGCCCCTGATCCGCCATGGAAAGACACGCCGAGGCGATCGCCAGCGCGGCGTGCAGGCGGTCGACCCCGTCATCGGTTTCATTCATTGTCTGGCGCAGATAGCGCACCTGCCGGGCCAGCGACTTGACGAAACTCCTGTAGAAGTCGTGGTCCCCGTCCATGAGGATGAACGGCGAGTGCGCCAGCCAGGACAGGATCCGCCGGGTGACCACGGGCGCCTCCCAGCCGATATCGTGCCAGCGGCCGCTGAACTTGATCCAGTCTTCCACCAGCGCGCGGGCGTTCTGCCGCGCAATCTGGCTGTCGGCGGCGCGCAGGTCGCGCAGCCAGCCGAAACTGTGCAGCTCGCGCTGCCAGTCCTCATGCGTGGCCTTCAGCTCGAAGGGCGAGCGGCCCTGCGTCTCCACCAGATGTCCGGAAAACAGGAATCGCCCGCCATAGATGTCGGCCGCGTTGGTCGCGTCCGCGGTGCGCAGGTCCTGCGGTGCGATGAGCAGGCGCGAGGGCACAGCCAGAAACGGCTGCATGCGGAACATCGGTCCGCCATGCATCCATTTCAGGGAGCGTTGCCAAATATGCAGGGCCACAAGACGCCAGATACGGCCTCTTTCATTGAAGCTTGCGATATTCACAAAACCATCCCTGTGACTGATGGTTTATGCGCGACGATGGGAGTTCTCCGGTGTTACCTAATGAAAACGAAGCATTAAGGTTAGCATTTCATTTAGAGAATCATTGCAAATGAAGAGTTTATTCCGCGTTAAAACCGACGGAACCGGGCTGCGAAAAAACCGTCCATACCCGTTGATTCCGCTGCGGTACCCGCTTTATGGCACGGCAGACAGCGAAGATACCCCTCTTTCGTGACGCAATCGCCCAGGCCGCCGATCTCTTTCGGATCGATCGGCACCAGCCCGACCTTGCCCGATTGCCGCTCCACAAACGCCGCGGCCTGCGCTTCGCCCTCCTGCGGCTCCAGCGAACAGGTGCAGTAGACGATCAGTCCGCCGGGCTTGACCCAGGAAACGGTCCGGTCCAGCAGGTCGCGCTGAATTTCGCTCAGCTTTTCAACGTCGTAAGCTTGCTTGATCCAGGGCACATCGGGATGCCGCCGGATCGTGCCCGTCGCGCTGCAGGGGGCGTCGAGCAGGATGACGTCGAAGGGCTCCTGCGGTTCGAACGCCCTGGCATCGGCGGCAACCGTTGTGACGCTCAGTCCCAGGCGGGCCATGTTCGCCTCCAGCCGCTTCAGGCGGTTCCTGGAAATATCGACCGCCGTCACCTCGGCCCCCGCCGCGGCGAGTTGCGCCGTCTTGCCGCCGGGCGCGGCACATATATCGGCGGCCGTCAAACCCCGGACGTCGCCCAGGAGACGCGCCGGCAGGGCGGCGGCGGCGTCCTGGACCCACCATTCGCCGGCCTCGAAGCCCTCGAGCGCTTCGACAGGCCCCTTGCGGGTGAGGCGGACGCTGCCCGCCCCGACAACCTCGCCCTCGAGTTTTTTTGCCCAGCCTTCCGGGTCGGATTTGACGGTCAGATCGAGCCCGGCCTCGCCTTGATGGGCCCTTGCGATCGCGCCGGCGGTTTCCTCGCCATAGGCGCTGCGCCAATTTTCCAGCAGCCAGTCCGGCGTGTTGAGGCTGTCTGCCTCGAGATCCGCGGTCACCTCGTCCCGCTCCCGGCCGAGACGGCGCAGCACGCCGTTGACCAGGCCCTTGTAGGGTCGTGCGCGGCGGTCCGCCGCGGCATGGTCGACCGCAAGCGACACGGCCGCGCGGTCGGGAATATCGAGGAACAGCATCTGGGCGATCGCCACATGCAGGATGTCGACAACCCGGCCGGTCTTTTCCGGGATGCTGCGGTCGAGCAGCCGGTCGAGGATTTCCGAGATTTCCCCCCGGTGCCGCAGCGCCGCGCCGATGATGGCCCGCGCCAGCGCCCGGTCGTTGGCGGCAAGCTGCCGGAATCCGGAATGAGCCTCGAGCTCGCCATCCAGCGGCCGCCTCTTGTGGACCACGTTACCGAGAATATCGGCGGCCGCCTTGCGGACGGCAAAGCCGGGCTTGTGGGAGGTCTCCGGCGCCAGTTCGCCTGAAGGTTTCGGGTTCGTGTGCGGCCGTTTGTTCACGGAAATATCCTTGACCGGTCGCCGGTCCGCAGATGAGGCCGGCAGGTAAAAATCAAGCGCCGCAAACCGGTCGTCCGGTTGCGGCGCATTGGAGCGATCATACCCGCTCGCGCTGGCACAAGGCAAAGGGCTTTTTGCCCGGCCGGGCGCCGCCTATCCCCAAGGGCCCTTGGGGCGGCTTTCGCGGGACCCGGTTTGCGGCACGGCGGACGAACGGCCGGAGAACGACCGCCCGCCGGCTGCCGGACCCGCATTGGCCAGCTTGCGCAATTCGTCGATGCGGTTCTGGGTGTTCGGGTGGGTGGAGAACAGATTGTCCATCCGCTCGCCCGACAATGGGTTGATGATGAACATATGCGCCGTTGCCGGGCTCGCCTCGGCATCCGGATTGTGGATGCGCTTCACGCCGCCGGCGATCTTGCCGAGAGCAGACGCCAACCAAAGGGGCTGGCCGCAGATCTCCGCGCCCATGCGGTCGGCCGCATATTCGCGGGTTCGCGAAATCGCCATCTGCACGACCATCGCCGCAAGGGGAGCCACGATCATCATCAGCAGAACCCCGACGATGCCGAGCGGGTTGTTCCGGTTTCCGCCGAAGAAGAACGCGAAATTGGCAAGCATGGAGATTGCACCGGCAATCGTTGCCGTGATCGTCATGATCAGGGTGTCGTGGTTCTTCACATGGGCAAGCTCATGGGCCATCACCCCGGCGATTTCTTCCGCTGTCAGCATATCGAGCAGGCCGGTCGTGGCCGCCACGGCAGCGTTTTGCGGATTGCGGCCCGTAGCAAATGCGTTGGGCTGCGGATTGTCGATGAGATAGACCTTCGGCATCGGCAGGTCGGCATTGCTTGCCAGCCGCTGCACCATGCGGAAGAGCTCCGGCGCAGTGCGTTCATCGACTTCCCGCGCGTGATGCATGCGCAGGACCAGCTTGTCGGCATTCCAATAGCTGAAGAGGTTCATGGCCGCGGCAACGGCAAGGGCGATTATCATGCCGCCCTGGCCGCCGATCATGAAACCGATCCCCATGAAGAGGGCGGTCATCGCCGCCAGAAGCATCGCGGTGCGAACGTAGTTCATCGCAGCGTTTTCCGTTTCCTGTTCCCGATCTCCGGTCACCGGACCGGGAGCGCCCATCGCGCTCGGTTCCGGAATGAAGATGGGGACTGCTGCCATTCTTGGCAAGATTGCACTATATGGGTGACGAGACCGTAGTCCTAACGACAAGCGAAGCAATGACGCACAAACCTGAAGACCCGGCCACCGCCTATACCCAGTCCCAGGCGCCTTCCCTCAAGACGGAGGTGGAAAGCGCGCCGAAGAAGCGCTTCGAAGACCTGCCCCCCGCGGCCCAGCGCGCGCTGCAGGAAGCCGAAGAGCGGCGCAGGCAGATCGACGCGAAACAGAAAGCCATGGCGGCGGAGATCAACGGTCGCGGCGGGCTGGAGCCGACCCGCTATGACGATTGGGAGATCAAGGGCCTGACGGTGGATTTCTAAGGTCAGGCTTCCGCCAGCCTGCGCACCTGATCCGCCACCGCCCCTGCCAGAGCCGCCTGCGGCTCGGCATCGAAATGGATGGCGTCGACCCGGCTGGCGGAAATCACGGTGCCCGCATCGAAGAATGAGGCGCCGTATTCCGCCGCCTTTTCCCGGTAGCAGTCGGCCAGCCTGTGTGATTCCCGGTAGCTCTGCTCGCTGAACTGGGCTGCATAGGGCGTCCCTTCAATCGGCGCGAGCGGCGGCGGCGACATGAGCAGCACCTTCGGCGGCCGTCCCTCAACATCGTCGGTGGACCTGCGGACAAAATCCAGGAGGCGCCCGATGGCGATCGCGATGGTTTCGGCATTCATGCCGAATCGCGCCTGCAGGTCGTTCGTGCCGAGCATGAGCACCAGGATATCGATCGGCATATGCGTCTTGCGGACCGTTTCCAGATGCGCCAGTCCGTTCTTGTCGCCCTTCACCGGGTCTTCGAAGACTGTCGTCCGGCCGTTGACGCCTTCCTCGATCACATAGAAGCCCGGCCCGAGATCCTTCTGCATAAGGCGTGTCCAGCGGATATCGTGGCCGTACCGGGACCTGTCGAGCGGATTGAACCCCCATGTGAGGGAATCCCCGAAACAAACGACGGAAATCGGATCGTTTCTTGCCGGCATGGGAAACTCTTTTGAATCAAATGGAAATGCTCGGGAACGACACTAAGCAATATCCGGCAAGCCGACAATTGCATCTGTTGCCCAATGGTGTTCGGCTGCTTTTCTCCTCCCGGCCGGAGCGTGGGGCAGGGACGGGCCCTCGTCACGGAAATTGCAAGTCGTCACGCTTTTTCCGGAAAGTCACAGCAGCAACGTATACTTATAAAATGGATAGAAAGATCGACGCACCGAGCGCGGAAGGAGCCTGCAGCCGGAATGCCCCATAGCCCTCTTATACCGACGATCGTAATTGGACTGGTTCTGGCATTCATTCTGGGAACGCTCGCCAATCGCCTGCGCTTGTCGCCGCTCGTCGGCTATCTGCTCGCCGGTGTCGCTGTCGGGCCGTATACGCCGGGTTACGTGGCCGATCAGACGCTCGCGCGGGATCTTGCGGAGATCGGCGTCATTTTGCTCATGTTCGGCATTGGCATTCAGGTCGCGCCGAAAGAGCTGCTTTCGGTGAGAAGAATCGCGATCCCCGGCGCTGTCCTGCAGATTTTCGCTGCCACCGCATCTGGGGCGGGACTCGCCTGGGCCATCGGATGGCCGGTGGAAAGCGGCATCGTCTTCGGTCTCACTCTCTCGGTGGCCAGCACGGTGGTCGTGACACGTATTCTCGACGAACGCCGTCAGATCGACACCCAGGCGGGTCACATTTCCATCGGATGGCTCATTGTTGAAGATCTCGTCATGGTCCTCGCCATCCTGCTGTTGCCGACGCTTGCCGAAATTACAGGAAGCGCCGGCACCTCGGCCGGGACGCCTGTTGCAGTTTCCCTTCCGGCGATCCTGACCGGCATCGCGATCACGATCGGCAAAGCCGCGGCTTTCGTCGCCATCATGCTGGTGGTCGGGCAGCGGGTCATCCCGTGGATTCTTCATTACATCGCACATACCGGATCGCGCGAACTCTTCCGCCTTGGCGTGCTGGCGCTTGCGCTTGGGGTCGCGTACGGGGCAGCCGAACTCGTCGGCGTTTCGTTTGCCCTCGGTGCGTTCTTTGCCGGGTTGGTGCTGAGCGAGTCACAGCTCAGTCAGAGAGCTGCCGCAGAAGCACTTCCTCTGCGCGATGCCTTCGCCGTTCTGTTCTTCGTGTCGGTCGGCATGCTGTTCGACCCCACCATCTTCATCCGGGAACCCTGGCTTGTATTCGGTGTGGTGGTCGTCGTCACGGTGATCAAGCCGGCTGCGGCGTTCCTGGCGATGCATGCGTTTCGCTACCCGCTGGGTGTGGCCCTGACCGTTGCAGCGAGCCGGACCCAGATAGGTGAATTCTCCTTCATCCTGGCCGGTATCGGCGTCGGACTCGGTCTGTTGCCCGAAGAGGGACGTGATCTCGTCCTGGCGGGCGCCATGGTCTCCATCATCGCAACGCCCGCGTTCTTCCTGGCGCTCGACCGGGCAAAGCCGTTATACGCGAGTGCCGCCGATGCAGCTTCCGCACGCCCACCGGCGGAGGGACCCACCGAGACGGAGACCTTCTCCATCGGCGAAACGACACCGACGGACCTTGCGGATCACACCATCATTGTCGGCTTTGGCCGGGTCGGCAGTGTCATATGTGATGCTCTGCTGCACGAGGGCAGAAAGATTGTGGTGGTCGAAGAACGCCGTGCGCTCACAGCCCAGTTGAACGATCGCAAGATCGACGTGATCTGCGGGCATGCCCCGGCTCCGGACGTGATGAAAGCGGCAAACTTCGCCTCGGCTCAACAGCTGTTCATCGCCGTTCCCGACGGCTTCGAGGCCGGACAGATCGCCACTCAGGCCCGCTCCGCGAACCCGGGCCTGCAGATCATCGCACGTGCTCATTCCGACGAAGAGGCGGAACACCTGCGGAAATACGGTGCCGATATTGCCATCGTGGCCGAGCGTGAGCTTGCTCAAGCGATGCTGGCGCACGTCTCCACGAAATCCGAGGAGATCAAAGACCCGCATCCCGCGGCGCAAGAGGTCCGGAGTTAAGGGCCATTGCTGCCTTTGCAGGAACGACAGGAGATGGCTGCACAAAAGCGAAATCTGCCGAGTGCACATAAATCAGACAATTGCGTGAAAGAACCGCCGCCTGCACCCTTGGTTAATAAGAGATTTACCAAGGGGACGATAGGGTCGGGTCCAAGTTATGCGTATGGAATGCCGGATCATTCATGATTGCCAGCCCAACAGCCTATAAGCGCGGCGCCTCGCTGCCGAGCTCCAATCCCTTTCAGCGCCTTGCCGACCTCCTGGACGGCGAGACGCCGGGTCTCGACCCGATCATCATGACGATCGGCGAGCCGCAACATGCGATTCCCGATTTCACGGCGGAGGTTCTGGCCGAGAATATGGCCGGTTTCCGCCGCTATCCGCCGATCAACGGGTCGCCCGAGTTCCGGGCAGCGGTCGCCGCATGGCTCGACCAGCGCTATGACCTGGGCGGCATGATCGATGTCGAGCATGGCGTCCTGCCGCTGAACGGCTCGCGCGAAGGCCTTTCCTTCGGCGCCATTGCCGCCCGCGACCAGCTGGAGAAGGGGCTCGATCACCCCGTGGTGATTCTGCCCAATCCCTTCTACCAGACCTATGCCGCCGCGGCCCACGTGGCAGATGCCCGGGCGGTTCTGCTCGACGCGTTTGCCGAAAACGATTTTCTGCCGGATCTCGACAGTCTCGATCCGGACCTCCTCGACGAGACCGTCGCCTTCTACATCGCCTCGCCGACCAATCCGGAAGGCCGTGTGGCCGGCATTTCCTTCTGGCAGCGCCTGATCGCGCTCGCCCGCAAGCACCGCTTCTTCATCTTCGCCGACGAATGCTATTCGGAGATCTACCGCACGACGGCGCCCCCGGCATTCTGGAGGCGGCCAGGGCGCTGGGCGGCGATTTTTCCAATATTGTCGTGCTGAACTCCCTGTCGAAGCGCTCGAACCTCGCGGGCCTGCGCTGCGGGTTCGCGGCGGGCGATCCGGAGTTCCTGCGAAAATGGGCCCGGTTTCGCGGTCTTGCCGCGCCGCAGGTTCCCCTGCCCGCGCAGGCGGTCGCCGTGCGCGCCTATCAGGACGAGGCCCATGTCATCGAGAACCGGCGGCTATATAACGAGAAATTTGAAGTGGCAGAGCGGTATTTGCGCCCGATTCTTGGCCCGGTCACCCCAGAGGCCGGTTTTTTCCTGTGGCTGGACGTCGGCAAATGGGGCGACAGCGTCTCCGTGACGAGAAGGTTGTGGCGCGACAGCGGGGTCAAGGTTTTGCCGGGCAGCTATCTGGCATCCGATCAGGCGGACGGCAGCAATCCCGGTCGCAACTACATTCGCGTCGGTCTGGTCGCACCGTTGAAGCAGACCGAAATTGCTCTTGAACGATTGGCAAACTGGTTGGGGGACAACGCATGAGACGGGCCAGCGTAACGCGCGGAAACGGCCGCCGGTCTTCGGTCGATTTTCTGGACACCGAAAGCCCGCTGAAGCGCTTTCTCCGGCGGAACCTGGTCGGAGCGGCGGGCCTCGGCATCGTCGCGGTGGCCGCCATGCTGGCGGCCAGCCTTGCGACATGGTCGGTCAGCGATCCGAGCCTCAACCATGCAACCGAAGGCCCGGTGCGCAATGCGCTTGGCGCACCGGGCGCGATCCTGGCCGATATCCTGATGCAGACCATCGGCCTGGCAACGGCCGTCTTCCTGGTGCCGCTGGTGCTGTGGGGCTGGCGGCTTCTGACCGGCCATGCGCTCGGCATCGGCCGCAAGCGTCTCGTTTTCTGGCTGACCGGCTCCGCCCTGGCCGCCGGGGCCCTTGCCGCGCTGCCCGTGCCGGAAAGCTGGCCGCTGCCGACCGGCCTTGGCGGCTTCTTCGGCGACACGGTTCACCGCATCCCGGCCCTGATCACGTCCAACATGACGAGCGGCGCCGCGACGATATTCGGCAGCCTCGGTCTCGGCGTTCCGGCGGTCCTTCTTCTGCTGGCCGCGGCCGGCTGGCTCGGCCGGGCGGGAGAACCCGCCGTCCGCATCGAGCCATCGACTGCTCCGAAGGGCCACGGCAAGTCGATCGAGGACGAGCTTGGGCTCGACGAGGAGGAAGGCGAATCCCGCCTCAGCCTGTTCGCCAGCGCCCTTGTCGGCCAGATGGAACATTGGAGACTTCAGTCGATCGCCCAAGTGCGGCGCCTGGCCGGCCTCAAACGGTCGCAGCCGCGTCACGATGACGAATTCTGGGAGGACGACGACGCGGACGACGAACTTGGAGATACCCGCCAGGGCAGCCGGCTGAAGGCCTTCCGCCGCGCTCTGGCCGGCCGGCTGATGCCGGAAGTCGATGACGGTCTCGAGGAGCTCTACAAGCGCGGCCGCAATGCCGGCGATGAGGATCACGACGACCCCTATGCGGACGATTCTTACGATGACGAGGGCGACACCTTCGACCCGGACGATCTGTTGATCGACAAGGGCCCTGTCGCGGGCCGCCCGGCCGCTCCGGTCGGCATCGCCGCGCCGGAGCCGGCGGAGCCGGCCCCGCAATCCGGCCGCGTCATCCCCCCGGCCCCGCGCCCGAAGCAGAGCAAGCGGGCCATCGAAGAGGCGCAGCCGTCTTTCCTGGGCGCCCAGGAACAATACGAGCTGCCGCCGCTGCGCCTGCTGGCGGAACCGAAGACCGGCGGTAAGATACCCGGCCTGTCCGCAGATGCGCTGGAGCAGAATGCCCGCATTCTCGAAGGTGTGCTCGAAGATTTCGGCGTGCGCGGCGAGATCATCGAAGTGCGCCCGGGCCCGGTTGTGACCCTCTACGAGCTGGAGCCCGCGCCGGGGATCAAATCCTCGCGCGTGATCGGCCTTGCCGACGACATCGCCCGCTCCATGAGCGCGATTTCCGCGCGTGTCGCGGTGATTCCGGGCAAGAATGCCATCGGCATCGAACTGCCGAACGCGCGCCGCGAGACGGTCTATCTGCGCGAATTGCTGGCCGCCCAGGACTTCGAGAAATCCAAGGCCAAGCTGGCTCTGGCGCTCGGCAAGACCATCAACGGCGAGAGTGTCGTCGCCGACCTGGCGCGCATGCCGCACCTCTTGGTCGCCGGAACGACGGGATCGGGCAAGTCCGTCTCGATCAACACCATGATCCTGTCGCTGCTCTACCGGCTGACGCCGGAGCAGTGCAAGCTGATCATGATCGATCCGAAGATGCTCGAACTGTCCATCTATGACGGCATTCCGCATCTGCTGACGCCGGTCGTGACCGACCCGAAAAAGGCCGTTGTCGCCCTGAAGTGGACCGTCCGCGAGATGGAGGACCGCTACAGGAAGATGTCCAAGATGGGCGTGCGCAACATCGACGGCTTCAACACCCGCGTCAAACAGGCGCTGGACAAGAACGAGACCTTCACCCGCACCGTGCAGACGGGTTTTGACCGCGATACCGGCCAGCCCATCTACGAGGAGGAAAACCTGCCGCTCGAGCCGATGCCGTATATCGTCGTCATCGTCGACGAGATGGCCGACCTGATGATGGTCGCCGGCAAGGACATCGAGGGCGCGATCCAGCGGCTCGCCCAGATGGCCCGTGCCGCCGGTATTCACCTGATCATGGCGACCCAGCGTCCGTCGGTCGACGTCATCACCGGTACCATCAAGGCGAACTTCCCGACCCGTATCTCCTTCCAGGTGACGTCGAAGATCGACAGCCGCACGATCCTGGGCGAAATGGGCGCCGAGCAGCTGCTCGGCATGGGCGATATGCTCTACATGGCCGGCGGCGGCCGTATCCAGCGCGTCCACGGTCCGTTCGTCGCCGACGACGAGGTCGAGGAAATCGTCAAGCACCTGAAGGTGCAGGGCGCACCGCAATATCTGGAATCCGTTACCGAAGAAGAGGACGATACGGACAGCCCCTATGACGGCGGAGGGCTTGCGGGCGGCGATGACGGTAACGATCTGTATGACAGGGCGGTCGCCATCGTCCTGCGGGACAAGAAGGCCTCGACCTCCTATGTCCAGCGGCGTCTTTCGATCGGTTACAACCGGGCGGCATCGCTGATCGAGCGCATGGAGCAGGAGGGTCTGATCAGCCAGGCAAACCACGCCGGAAAGCGCGAAATACTGGTGCAGAACGGCAATGACGAAGACTTTTGATGTTAATATGTCAAAGGTTTGCCACACACGGTCACTAGCTAGGGCCTAAGCTTGGCGTCACGCTTCTCAATTTGAACGAACGGCGCTCGACCTCTTGTGATCGATCGACTTGTTCTGCGGCTGTACGCATCCATATGTAGGCAGACAGGTCCAACGGTTAGGACATTGCATAATGCTGAAACGCTTCGCACAACGCCTGGTCAAGCCTCTGACCCGCACGACGCTGGCAGCCGGACTGGCAGCGGCGCTGTCGCTGGCCGCCTTCACGTCCGCACATGCCCTCACGCAGCAGGAGCAGCAGACGCTCAAGGAACTGAACGGCTACTTCAATTCCGTGAAGACCATGCATGGCGACTTCATCCAGTTCGGCCCGGACGGGAGCCAGTCCGACGGCAAATTCTACATGGCCCGCCCCGGCAAGGTCCGTTTCTATTACAACAAGCCCTCCGTTCTGGACATCGTGGCTGACGGAAAGTCCGTCTCCGTACGCGACCGGAAGCTCAACACCCAGGACATCTGGCCGCTCGGCCAGACACCGCTGCGCTTCCTTCTGTCCGATACGATCAACCTGCAGAAAGACACCAACGTTACCAACGTCCTGGTCGAGGAGGATCTCGTCACGGTCACCATCGAGGACAAGACCAGGTTCAACTCCGGAACGCTGACGCTCATCTTCGACGCGGAGAACTATGCGCTGAAGCAATGGACGGTGACCGACCAGCAGGGCTATGATACATCCGTTGCCGTCTACAACGTCGTGTCCAATGGGCCGACCAATCCGGATCTCTTCGAGATCGACTATCTGGCGAACGCCCGACAGAACAAGCACTGACCGGGAGCATCCTGCATTCGCGGAAACGCGGATAAGATGCTCCGGCACTTTGAGCCGGTACGAGCAGGGTGCGACATGGCCGAAACGAAACAATCCGGTAACCGGTCGGTGGTGTTTCAGCTGCTTGAGCAGCATTGCGCAAGGACCGGTTACCGGCTTCATGTTGGCGATTCCCATGGCCATGCCGGGCTGGTGGAGAGCCCTGACGGCAGGCGCTGGTTCTTCAAGGGAACCCATTTCGACCTGAACACCCTGGGCGCTTCGGAAATAGCCGACGACAAGGCCTATGCAGCACACTTCCTGGAAGAGAGCGGCATTGCCGTTCCCGCGAGCCGGCTTGTCTTCAGCTCCGAACTCGGCAACCGCAACCACCCTCCCGCAAACGTGCTTGATTTTGCCGAGACCGGCGGCTTTCCGCTGTTCGTCAAGCCGAATGTCGGACAGGAGGGTGCGGACGTGATCCGCGTCGGTACCTATCCCGGCCTGACGCAGACGCTGCATATGCTCGCAAAGCGCCATGCGCAGCTGCTTGTCCAAGAGGAGATCAGGGGGCGCGAGCTTCGTGTCATCGTTCTGGACGGGGAGGTCCTTTGTGCCGTCGAACGGCACCCGCCGCATGTCACGGGGGACGGAAAGCTCACCCTCGCGGAGCTGATTGCGGCGCAGGACAGGGTGGACCCCTCCGACGGCCGCATCGAATGTGAACTGGCCCGGCAGACCATGAGCCTGGAAAGCGTTCCGGAACCGGGCACGAGGGTGAGGCTTTTGCCGGTCGCCAATCTCTCGTCCGGCGGATCGGCAAGCATCGTCATTGCCGAAGACCTTGCCCCGGAAACCGCCTCGATCGCCAGCCGGGCGGCTCGAACACTGGGACTGCGCTATGCCGGCGTCGACCTGATCCTGCCGGACATCGCCTCGCCCGGAGTTGATGCGGTCGTCCTCGAAGTCAATGCCGCACCCGGCCTCGGCAATCTCTACCGGCAGGGGCTGGCGGAAGCCGAGCTCGTCAAGGGCATCTATCAAAAGGTCTTTGCCGCGATGTTCGCGGAATAATGCCGCCACGCCACCACGCGCCCGGCGTCAGCCTCTCCGCGGCTTATGCCGACCGCGACAAGGTTGAACCGGCGCTGACGTAAATCGGCATTGTCCTGAATGCTGCTGCGGATCTGGACCTCCTGGTCCGCAAGCTTGGCTCCTGAAGCTTCCGGATCGGCCGCTTGCTCTTGAGTACGCCGCCCATGCTTCGAGACGGGCCTTCAGCCCTCCTCAGCATGAGGAGGTGGGGAGGTTGGCCGGCCCTGAGTTCGCCACCTGCAACAAGAACCTCATCCTGAGGAGCCGCGACAGCGGCGTCTCGAAGGACGGGCCGCTTGCTCTTGAGTATGCCGCCCATGCTTCGAGACGGACCTGACGGTCCTCCTCAGCATGAGGGAGTGGGAGGAGCAATCGCTGAACGAGGAGCCGCTGTGCTGGGAGTCCTTGCAAGCCTGTCTGGAGGCACACCCTCATGCTGAGGAAGCGCGAAGCGCTGTCTCGAAGGATGGGCCACTTGCCCGGAGATTGCAGCCCACCCGATGTGTTTGTGGACCGCCTCCAGAGCGATTGCGCCTGGACGCCCTAGTAATCACCAAGCTTGATATCGCGGGAATATTCGCCGTCGACTTCCTTGGTGACCGCCTGGCCGCAGATCGTGGCGCCGCGCGTGGCGTCATACGTCAGCGACGGCGAGCCTGAAAGCTCCCAACCCTTGTTCAGAGCCTGGGTGACCCGGTGGCAGAACTCACTGTCGTCGATGCCGGTGATGAACCGATAAAGCTTCATTGCTGACTCTCGTTCCAAGGTGATAACGCATCCCGACAAGCTCCTAGACCATGCCGCGCAATTGGGCAATCGGCGATCGTCAGTCGGGCGCGGGCCCGCCCCGAAACTTTTCCCGGCCTTCCTGATGCCTGCGCCAGGGATCGGCTGAACAGGACAAAAAACAGCCATCATTCACGGCTCTTCTAAGCGCCCGCGCAGAAGATCGGGACCACAACCAGAACGGGATGAATTTGGCCTTGGACCATTTGATCACGCAAGCCGGTCCGACCGCACTCATCGCGCTCCGAGGTCCCTTGAGGAGATAGACACACATGTCGAAAGTGCAACCGTTGATCGAAGACAGTTTTGAGCTGCACCGGCGGTATCCCGCCTTGTACTACCCCCAGGACGGATATGTTTTTGTTGTCGCCTTCGGCCGGTCCGGATCGACCCTTACGCAGCACCTTCTGAATTCGATGCCCGGTTATTTCATCCGGGGAGAGAACGCCAACGCCCTGGTCCATTTGTGCAGGTCCGTCAACGCGATTGCCAACGAGGGCAATTTCCTGCAGCGCCAGGAGCCGCGCCGGTCGCAGATCGTGGCCGAAAGGCCCTATTTCGGCAAGATGGTCGGAACGTCCATGGATCCCTGGTTCGGAATGGAGGAAGTCGACGTCGACGAATACGCACTGGCTCTGTTCGACACGTTCGTCTCCCAGGTCCTGCGCCCGAAGGGACGCGCCCGCGTCCTCGGCTTCAAGGAGATCCGCTACCACAACGATCCGAAATTCTTCCCGAAATTCATCGACACGATCCGCAAATACTTCCCCAACAGCCGCTTCATTTTCCAGAACCGGGAGTATGAGAACGTCGTCAAATCGTCGTTCTGGAAGACCATGACGGAAGATGACGTCCGCCGCCGCTGGGAAAATTTCGAGGAAATTACCAGCACCTATGCGCAAGACAAGGATTATTGCTTCCAGCTGCGGTACGAGGACTATCTCGGCGAAACCGAAAAGCTGAGGCCCCTGTACGACTTCCTCAAGGAGCCGTTCGACCCTGAGGCGACCGCCAAGGTCCTGGCGACCAAGCTGAAACACTAGAGCATTTTTTCCACGGGCCGGCGGAAGAACGGCAAGACGATCATTCTTGCCGTTCTTCCGCCGGTTCCATCAGCTTCTCGCTGCGATGGCCTCGGCAATGGCGATCACACGCCTGCCCATCTGCGCATGCAGCCGCTCGACCATCTTGCCTTCGACCTGGATCGCGCCCTTGTCGGCGTTTTCCGGCTGATCGAATGCTTCGTTGATCTTGCGGGCCCAGGCGATTTCCTCCGGGGTGGGGCTGAAGGCGGCGTGGCAGGTGTCGATCTGCTTCGGATGGATCAGCGTCTTGCCGTCCATGCCCATCTCCACTCCTTGCGCGCATTCGGCGGCAAAGCCTTCCTCGTCCTGAAAGGCATTGTAGACCCCGTCCAGGATGTCGACACCGCCCGCGCGGGCCGCGGCCACGCAGGTCATCAGCCACGGCATCATCGCCGCCCTGCCGGGCGTCAGGCGGGCACGGGTTTCCTTTGCCAGGTCATTCGTGCCCATGACGACGCAGGAGAGCCGCACCTGCGGATCCTTGCCGCAGGCCCCGATAGCGCCGGCATTGAGCAATGCCTCTGGCGTTTCCATCATCGCCCAGAGTTTCAGATCGCGGGACGCGCCGAGAACCGCGAGCTTGAGCGCGATACGCTGCAGATCGGCGGGAGAGTTCACCTTCGGCACCAGGATCGCATCCGGCCCCGCTTTCACCGCCGCGGCCAGATCGTCTTCGCCCCAGGGCGTGCCCAGGCCGTTGATCCGGACAACAACCTCGCGCTCTCCGTATCCGCCGCCGGCAACCGCCTCGCAGATCTGGGTGCGGGCAAGCTCCTTGGCATCCGGCACGACGGCATCTTCCAGATCCAGAATCAGGCAATCGACATCCAGCGTCTTCGCCTTCTCCAGCGCCCGGGCGTTGGAGCCGGGCATATAGAGAGCGGATCGACGGGGTCTGATACCAACCGTCATTGATTATGCCCCATCTGACCGAGTTTTCGGACCGTCCGGCGAGCAGCGCTTCGCAGGGCGATGCGGGGCATCGGCCAAGAAGCGCGACGACGTCCAGGCGTTTCGAAAACACGGCCTTCGGTGGACCATATCGGCCCGCCGGACGTCGTTGCATCGCTTGCCCGACCGGACGGTCGCGCTGCGCGACGCGCCTCGCCGACAAACCGATATGGTCCATCAGATGAGTCATAATCAATGACGGTTGGTATGAGATCTGTGGTCATCGGCGGTCCTGTGGCCTGGCGAAACGGAATTCCGGTTAACGTACCGGATCGCGGGCGTGAGTGAAATTGTCCGAAAGGGGAAAGGCGCGGTCATTCCGCCGGGCGCGGCTTGCCGCGCGCGCCAAGGATCATGTCCTTCGCCGCGACGACGGCCCCCAGCGTGATGGCAAGGCAGGCGAGCCCGACGGACAGGGTCAGCGCGCCAAATCCGAAAGCGATCAGCAAAAGCGTCGAAAGCAGCGGCGCGGAATAGGCCGCCGCGCCGAGAACCTGGATGTCGCCCCGCTTCACGCCGATGTCCCAGGTGAAGAACGCGAGCCCGACCGGAAACAGCGCAAGGGCGGCGATCGACGCCCATTCCGACGGCTGGGACGGCAGCACGGTTTCTTCCAGCGCCAGATGGCACAGGCCGGAGAGCAGCGCCGTCATCAGGCAGAAGCCCGCGACGGCCTCAGTCGGAACGGACCCGAGCCGGCGCGAGAGAACCGAATAGCTGGACCAGAACAGGGAGGAGGCGATCGCGGCCCCGTATCCGAGCGCCGATCCGCCCGAGAAGGCGATGCCGTCGCCGCCGGAAATCAGCAGGACAGCTCCGGCCAGTCCGAGCAAGGTTCCGATGATGTGGTGAAGCCGCAGCTTCTCGCCCGGCAGCAGCGCCGAGAACAGCACGATCAGCAACGGCCAGGTGTAGTTGATCAGGTTCGCCTCCACGGGCGGCGCGTTCCGGATGGCGGTGAAATAGAAGAAATGGAAGCCGAACAGCCCGAGCGTCCCGAAAGCCCAGACCCTCAAGGGCTGGCGCAGCAGGGCCAGTTTGCCCGAGACCGCGAGCCAGACGAGCGCCAGGCTGCCGGAAATCCCGAAACAAAGCGCATTCAGCAGAAAGGGCGGAACCTGGCCGGATCCCGCACCGAAAAGCCCGAGCGTTGCCCACATGAGGACAGCGCTCAGTCCGATCATCGTTGCCCTCAGCCGTCCCGCATCCGTCATCATCAGGTCCCGTTGCCCAAAAACCTTCCGCTCATGGCACAAAACCGCGGTCGCTGCATCCAAAAATCCGCATAACCGCTGGGAATGGTCGGCCCTGCCGGCAAAGGGCCTCGGGCAAATTTGATAGAGGTCCTTGATCCCCGCTCGGATTTAGGGACATTGTGTGGCTCACTTCAATGATTTGCCACTTCTGGGGAATTCATGACGAAAACGGAAATCAGGGTCCTGGGGCCGGATGATGCCCACAAGCTTGCGCCGCTCATTGCCGAAAATGCGCAGGCGCTGAAACGCGGCGCGCCGCGCCGTCCCGACGAGTATTACGCCACGCGGATCCTCGGCGACAAGACCGCCGAGGTCATCGGTGCCTTTCAGGACAAAAAGCTGGTCGGTTTTGCGGTCTATTTCGACCTGCCGGAACTGATCACCGGACTGCGCATCGGCCAGATGGACGACATTTACGTGCATCCGGACCATCGCAACCAGGGCATTGGCCGCAAGATGATCGAGTCCCTGGAGGTCGAGGGCAAGAAACGCGGCTGGCTCCACCTGCGCTGGCTCGTCCCGGGCAAGAACACGCCCGCCGTTGCCCTTTACGAAAAGATCGCCGAGCCCGATCATCGCAAGAGCTACCTGATCCCGATCGACCGGATTTCCGGAGACTGACGGGCCCAGCGCACATCCTTGCCGGCAAGTCAGGGGCGGCAATGCAGGGGCAGTCCTGCCCCGCACACTGCTCGGCGTGGGGCAAATGCCCTACGTCCCCGTCTGAAACAGGGGCGGGATCCGGCCGAGGGGCAGGAAGCCGACGCGGACGGATCCGTGATCGATTGTCATGGTCAGCGCGATCGACTGGACGCCGTCCATGTCGGTTGCCGTCGGCTTCAGGCTGTCGACGACGCCTTTCACCAGCGCGAACCTGTTGTCGTCCGGCGGGAAGAACGGCTTCAGCGACTGCAGCAACTGGTCCGCATTGCCGAGCGTAACGTCCAGCGCACCGGAGAGCGTTCCGTCGCCGTGAAGGACAAGATCGCCACTGGCGCCGATGCGGCTTTCGCCGAGCGAGGCTTCAAGCAGAACCAGTTCGACCGGCAATGCACCCTCGTTCATGCGGACCAGGCTTGCGGGATGGGCGCCTGCCAAAAGGGCCGTCCCATCCGTGATCCGCAAGTGACCGCGCAGGCTGACGGCTTCGTGAAGCTCGGGCAGGGATTTCAGCTGCAGGTCATTGATCGAGACGAAGCTGTCCAGCGCCTCCGGCCGGTCCGGCGCCTGCCTCAGGTGCACCTCGGCCTTGTCCGCGGCGAAGCGGCCCGTCGAAACTGCATTCTCAAAGGCCGCTTCCGGACCGCCGATGACCGCATCGAGCTCTCCCAGGCCGCTTTGCGTGAACTTGATGCTGGCCCGGGCCGTCTCCCAGGTGATATCGCCCGCAAGGCCCTGAAAGGGTATCTCCACGGCCGCAGGAGGCTTGGCTTCGAAGATCACGTGCCGGGGATTGTAGATCAGCGCGACCGCATTGAGCCCGCCGAGCGACGCGGCGGCGCCCGCGCGGTCCTGGGAGCGCATGTCCAGGCAGCTGACCTCATAGCGGAACGGATACCCGGCAATCGCCAGATCCCGGCAGGAAAGGTCCACGCCGTTCTGCGCCATCGTGTTCATCTGCCTGTCCAACTGGCCGGCCAGGACGGAGCGCCCGTAAAACCAGGCGCCGGACCAGCCTGCGGCGACGAGAACGATGAGGCCGATCAGCACCATATAGCGGCGTCTTGAGGATTTCGGCGGTGTCGGTGCGTCGTTTGTCACGTTTCAAATACTCTCTTCTGGACAGACTGCCTGTGACTCAGCATTGAATCGACCGGCCCGGATTGCTATCTCCGCACCTGCGAACGAGAAAACAGGTCGATATGAGCGATTTTTGGGTATTTGGCTACGGATCATTGATGTGGAACCCGGGATTTGATCACCTGCGCGCCGAACCGGCCCTGTTGCGGGGCGGTCATCGTGCGCTGTGCGTCTATTCCTGGGTACACCGCGGCACCGAGCAAAGGCCCGGCCTCGTGTTCGGACTGGACAATGGCGGCGCCTGCAGGGGCATGGCCTATCAGGTCCATACGGACACCTGGCCGCAAACGCTGGACTACCTGCGCGCCCGCGAGCAGACCACCATGGTCTATAAGGAGCACTGGCGCAACGTCGTGCTTGAAAGCGGCGACAGGGTGCGGGCGCTGGTCTACATGGTCGATCATCGTCATCCCCAGTATGCCGGTGCGCTGCCGCTGGAAAAGCAGCTCGACATCGTGATCGGCGCGGTCGGAAAGTCCGGCGCCAACCCGGAATATGTCATCAACACCGCGGCCCACCTGGAAGAAATGGGCATCGCCGACAGGGGCATTGCCTGGCTGGCGGACCAACTGAAGGGACTGGCGATCAGTTAGGCTCGGTGGCATAGGGGCAGGTGCCAGGCTGATGCATCTTCAATCGCTCCAGGGTCCGCACCCTGGACGCACGGACCCTGGAACTATCTGAATGCCACAGTCGGTTGACGTCACATCAAGGATTGTGAGGCTTCCTTGACGTTCCTTGTTGCTGCATCTATCTGCGCCGTGACCGAGGAAATCGACTGCATGTTTGTCGTGATCAGTTCGACGCCCTGAGCCGCGAATTGCATGTTGGCGGAGATATCGTTGGTAACGGCGGTCTGCTCTTCAACCGCAGATGCGATTCCCGCCGCAATATCCCCGACATTGTTGATCACAGCCATGATCGCTTCGATAGCCTTTACCGCCTGACCGGTCGTCTCTTGCATCGTGCCAATCTGGTTGGAGATCTCTTCCGTCGCCTTGCTGGTCTGTGATGCCAGGTTCTTCACTTCGGAGGCGACCACGGCAAAACCCTTGCCGGCTTCTCCTGCGCGTGCCGCTTCAATCGTAGCGTTCAAGGCCAGAAGATTGGTCTGATCGGCAATGCCATTGATCAGTTCGATGACCGAACCGATCGTCTTGGCATCTTCGGATAGGCCCGACATGATTTCGCTGGATCGTTCCGCTTCCTGGACCGCGTTCTGGGAAACGTCGAGTGCGGTTTGAACCTGACGGCTGATTTCCTGAATGGACGCCACCAGTTCCTCGGCTGCCGCAGCGACAGTCTGGACGCTTGAAGACGTTTGTTCCGAAGCGGAGGCCGAACTGGTTGCCTGCTCCTTCGCGCTAGAGATCGCCTTTGCAATCTCGGACAGATCCTCGTCAATACGCTGCTGCACGACAATGCGACGCTGGCGTTCCAACACCTGGGCGGTGATATCGCTGGCGAATTTCACGACCTTGTACGGGCGGCCGGCCGAATCGAAGATCGGGTTGTAGGTCGCCTGGATCCAGACCTCCTTGCCCGCCTTGCCGATACGCTTGTACTCATCCGCCTGGAATTTCCCTTCGGCCAGATCGCTCCAGAAGCGCCGATAGTCATCGCCTTTGCGCGCGCTCCCTTCAATGAACATGCTGTGGTGCTTGCCCTGTATCTCGTCGAGTGTATAGCCAAGGGCGTGCAGGAAGTTGTCGTTTGCCACCAGGACCGTACCGTCCATGTTGAATTCGATCACCGCCTGCGATCTGCCAAGAGCGTCCAGCTTGGCGTGATATTCCACGTTCTGAAGCCGTTCAGCGGCATCAGCCCACTCGACAACGGTGCCGATACGCTTGCCACCCTTGCGAATATGATTGGCAACCAGGTCGAAAGACCTCTTGCCGACCCTGATGGTTGCCCGGTGTGTGGACGTTAGACCGTCCAACACACCTCTTTGATTTGCCGGGTTCTTGTGAAAGATGTCGATGGACTTGCCAACAAGCTGATCCGCCCGAAAATCGGGAAACATTTCGCGGATGTCGTCTTCAGCTTCGGCAAGGAGATCGAGAACCGCCTTGTTCATATAGGTGATTTTGTAGTCAGGATCCGCAATCATTACATTTGCGGACAACTGCTCAATGGCCGAAGAGATTAGTCGTTTTACTGAATTCCCAAACATTTCTAACCTACTTGTTCGCAAGTAAATATGCATATTAACTATAAGATCAAGATCTTAATAAAATATAACGCAATGACGCATATGTTATAATCAAGAAACACTAGATTATTTAGTTGAAATTTATTGGTATTCACCCTTAGGTGATTGCGACATGGCAATATTGCCCATATCAAATGGCCATCGCATTGAAACGCTGCCCTTCAAAAAGGCGGCAACAGACTTTTCTGTCGTAACGCGCGGCAGCCGCCACCTGCCTCACCGGCCGTCTGCAAGATGATTTCGAATCACCTCCCGATCGGTTTGGGAAATTCGCTTTGTCGCCAGGCTTCAGGCTACGACACCCCACCAGCGCAGGGTCTGGTCGCAGTGATGCTTGAGCGCCGCGGTTGCGGCAGCCGCATCCCGCTTCTTCAGAGCGTCGATGACGGCCAGATGCTCTTCCATCGCGGAAACGATGCGGTCGTGAAGAAAGGGCCGCGCGTTCTGGATTATGGCGATGCGGATGCGGTTGGAATCATAGGCGGCTGCGAGCTGCGAATTACCGAGGCCTTCGGCAAGGTAGTCGTGCAGCGACAGATCCACCCGGATCGCCTTGGAAGGCAAATGGCCGGCCGAGTCTCCCGTTGCCTCCTCGAGCAGGGTTTCATGCCTTCGCTGCAGGTCGTCCAGCCCTTCCAGGTCACCGCCTGAAATGCGCCGCCGCGTGCCCTCCTGGTCCAGGACCATGCGTGTGTCGAGGCATTCGCGGATGATGTCAGGGCTCGCCTCCAGTACCTGCACGCCGCGTTTCGGCAAGGTCGACAGGAACCCCTGCGCGCTGCCCTGCTTCACCGCTTCGCGGACCGGGGCGATGGGATATTCGAGAAGATCGACAAGTTGCGACATCGACACGAATTGGCCGTTGCGAAGCGTGCCGGTCCGCAATGCGGACACGAGCGCCTGATACGCCTTGTCCGTCAGCAGCTCGCCTTTGATCGCTTCATTCATGGTCTCTCCCCGCATCGGCGGGTGCTCGATCCCTTCCGAACGAACGACCGAAAGCCGTTCGATTGCAAAGTGCCGGAGCACCTCGTCCCGAATTCATTTCGAACCCTGGATGCACCAGGGATTGTCAAGCAAACCGATGAAGTCCTGCTTGAAATTCATGGTAGTTTGTCAACTATAATGTCTCCTAAAATGTCAGATGCAAGTGGAAACTGTCGCGATGCCCAAAAACATCGCGCGGCCGCTTGGGAGGGCGGTCACAAGGAGGAGAACATGGCCAATCTACCTGGAAATTCAGAGCCGCGGGACGGCGGGCTCTACAACGAGGATCTGGCGCCGATTCCGGCAACGGAGCGCAAATGGGGCGCATTCGAGATCTTCAACGTCTGGAACAACGACATCCAGAGCCTCTTCGGCTACACCCTGGCCGCATCTCTCTTCATCACCTACGGCCTCAATGGCTGGGCGGTGTTCGCCGCGATCGTGCTGGCGGGTTTCATCGTCATGGTCCTTGTGAACCTGACCGGTCGTCCTTCGGTCAAGCATGGCGTGCCCTATCCCGTGATCGCGCGGGCATCGATGGGTGTCTACGGCGCGCGCTTTCCGGCGCTGGTCCGCGGCGTGGTCGCGATTTTCTGGTACGGTGTCCAGACCTATTTCGCCTCCACGGCCGTGGCACTGCTGCTCAATACCCTTCTCGGCCTTGAGGGTGGCACCGAATTCCTCGGCATGACGGCCGTCGGCTGGCTCTCCTACCTGATCGTCTGCGTGTTCCAGGTCGCCCTGTTCATGAAGGGCATCGACTGGGTCGGCAAGTTCCTGAACTGGGCCGGACCTTTCGTCTACCTGGTCATGATCGCGCTCTGCCTCGTGATCTGGTGGAAGGCGGGCAACGGCATCTTCGCGGCACTCGGCACCATTTTCGAGGGCAGCGAAGCCACCGATCCGCGCCATCCCGTCGCCGCTTTCGTCGCGGTCGTGGGCACCATGATCGCCTATTTCGCCGCGGTGGTGATCAATTTCGGCGACTTCTCCCGCTTCGTCTCGAACGAAACCGCAATGAGGCGCGGCAACTTCTGGGGCCTGCCGGTGTCGATGGCGTTCTTCTCGTTCATCGCGCTGTTCGTGACCGCCGGCACCGTCGTGCTGTTCGGTGAAAAGCTGGTGAACCCGGCCGATATCGTCGAGCGCGTCGACAATGTTCTGCTGACGCTTATCGCCGCCGTAACATTTTTCGCGGCAACTGTCGGGATCAACCTCGTGGCGAACTTCATTCCGCCCGCTTACGACATCGCCAATCTCAACCCGGAAAAGATCTCGGCGAAGACCGGAGGCATCATCACCGCGGTTATCGCCTTCTTTATCGGCGCGCTGTGGGTGAGCGTTATTTCCAACATCGGAGTTGCAGCCTTCGTCGACACGCTGGGTGCCTTCCTGGCGCCGCTCTACGGCATTCTCGTCGCGGACTATTACCTGGTGCGCAAGCAGGTCATCGATGTCGACGACCTGTTCTCGTCCGACCCGGCCGGCAGCTATTACTACAACAACGGCTGGAACATGAAGGCCATTCTCGCCTTTGCGGCAGCCGCGCTGTTCTCGGTTGCCACGGTATGGGTGCCGGCGCTCGCGGACCTGTCCGGCTATGGCTGGGTAATCGGTGCCGTTCTGGGCGGCGGCCTGCATGTCGGCCTCACCCGCCTTCAGGTGGCCCAGGCCAAGGCTGTCCACTGATCGACAACAAGGGTGCCCTGCGTTCAGCCGAATGCAGGGTGCTCCAAATCCCGCGGTATGGTCTCAGCGGGTTGATGCCGTATCAGCACCTCTGACTGATGCAGCAAACTTGACCGCTCCGAAGACGGAGCGGTCTTTTTTTGTCATCTGATCTCAAAGTGGTAAAGAGCCGGCGGTTTCGCGCCCTTTACGCTGGCCCACGGTCCCTAAGCCGTACGGGCGCCGCGCAGGCCGTCCACCTGTTCGAGCACCGGAGAGGGCCGGGAGGCCTGACGGGCTTCCTCGATCAGCCGGTCGCTGGCCGCCTCGATCTCGGCCACCATGGTCTCGTAGAACTTGTCGGCCGGCAGGCCGGGTTCGATCGGCGGCAGGATCTCGACGATCACGGTGCCCGGATAAACCTTCCAGGAGGCGCGCGGCCAGTAGAGACCGGCATTATGGGCAATCGGCACGACCGGGCACCCCAGGTCCTTGTAGAGATGGGCAATGCCGAACTTGTATTTGGGCTCCGCACCGGCCGGGCGGCGGGTGCCTTCCGGAAAGATCAGGATCTGCCGCCCTTCCGCGATGGCTTCCTTGGCCGCCTGCATCATCGCCTTCAGCGCCTCGGAGCGCCGGCCGCGGTTGATCGGGATCTGCCTGAACTTCGCCGTGTACCAGCCGAAGATCGGGATCCAGCGCAATTCCCGCTTCAAAATGAACGTGGGGCTGGAAAAGAGCGGAATGAGCGCCACGGTCTCCCAGGCCGACTGATGCTTCATCGCCGCAATCAGCCCGCCCTCCGGCAGGTTCTCCCGGCCGCGGATCTCCACCTTGATCCCGGCCAGAACGCGCATCAGCAGCTGAAGCGCCCGCGACCAGGTCGGCACGACCCACCACCCCCATTTGCGCGGCAGCAGCAGGGCCGGTGAAAACACGATCATCAGAACCAGGGTCAGCAGATAGAACAGAATCTGAAAAACGGTAGAGCGCAATAAAAGCATGGCACCTTGAGAACTGGTAGGGGCAGGTGGCTCACGCGGGAGCCTTCCGCTAGCTGGTCGATGTCAACCGCTCAGCCATGCCCTGACCGCAGTCAGCGCACACCCAGCACGGTGATCCGGAGTCTGGCGACGATATACTTCACATATTCGCGCATGAGAAGCCGCATCGTTGTCGGCTCGCGATACCACCTGTCCAGATTCAGGTCTGTGGAGAACACCGGATAGGCGATCAGATCGACATCCGGCAGGGCACCGGACAGTTCTGCTTTCGCCCGTGGCAGGTGATAGGCGCTGGTCACGACCAGAAGCGAGGAAAATCCGTTCTTGCGGACCCAGTGGGCCGTCTCCAGTGCATTGCCGGCCGTGTTGAGCGCAACCCGGTCCAGGTCGACGCTGGCTTCCTCCAGGGGCATGCTTGAGGACGTGACCGCCGCGAGCTGTTGCCGCGTCGTGCCCGGATGAACGCCGGAGATCAGGAGACGGTTGGCCCTGCCTTCCTCCAGCAGACGCACGGCCTCGTTCACGCGGGCCTGGCCGCCGGTCAGAACGACGATGGCATCCGCGTTCGCGGTGTCCGGCACTTCGGCGCTGGCAATGGTGTGTGCGAACCAGGCAAACTGACTCAGGGCGCCGGCCATCAACGCGCCGATTACGGCGACGAACAGGATCCGCAGCCCGAACCTTTTTGCCGGCCGCCGGGTGCCCTGGCACCGGCGTCCTCGGCCGGCAGATTTTCCGGAACGGTGGCGGCAGCGTCTTCCAAAGCGGGGTCTATGACTGTGTCAGCATGCGTCATGGTGCAACCATGATAGTTGATTCGGCCAATTTCGCGGCATTACGCTTGAAAATCAATCCACTTTCGCAAGATGCGCCTTGACCGCGAGGCCGGACGTCAGCGCGGTGAGGATGGCGACAAGGAAAACGATCCCGAAAACACCGAAGTATCCCGGCAGACTGACCGACACCGTCCCGAACAGCGCCGACAGCTGGTCGGAGCCCGCCTGACCAGAGCTCTGCCGGGTGAGCATGTCCAGGATCACGAAGCAGAATATCGCCGTAAGACCTCCAGAAACGCCGCCTTTCAGGCCGAGCATCAGGAAGTGCCGCTGGAACTCCCGGGCAATGAATCCGTCTTCCGCGCCGACCAGGTGAAGCACCGACACGACGTCCTTGTTGCCGGCCATGGCCGATTGCGTTGCAAAGACGACACTGAGCACCATCGACCCCAGCATGAGGATCATGATCACAAATCCGCCGACCACAACGGCACCCGCCATGGCCGAAAGCTGTGAGGTCCAGACCGAATGGTCATCGACGCTTGCACCGGCGACTGACTGGGAAACCTGGGATTTGAGCTGTGCCAGGTTCAGCTGCTCCGGATCGCTGACCGTGATCTGAATGAGCCGCGGCACGGGAAGGCCCTCCAGGTCCAGCCCCTCTCCAAGCCACGGTTCGAGAAGATCCTTGGTTTCCTCGTCGGAAAGGGCACGAACGGATCCGATGCCGGGAAACTCCTGCGTAAGGGCCACCGCCTTGTCGATCTCCCGCAGCATGTCGACGCCTTCCGTCGGGCGGATCTGGATCGTGATTTCGCGGACGAGATCGTTCTGCCAGGCGTCCGCGGCCTCCCAGACCACGGAGACGGCGCCAACGGTCAGGCAGGCCAGGAAGCTCATGATGGCGACGACCAGGGTCAGTGCACGCCCTGCCACGGACTGCGGCGGCACGATCGGTGCGGACGGCCGGAGCTTGGCATCGTCGCCCGGCTCCCGGCTTTTCGGCTTCTTTGCAGCCTTGCGCTTCGGCCGGCCCACCCGCGCGGCGCGCTTCGGCGGCCTCACTCTGACGGCGGGCGCCTGCGTCGCTTTGTCGTCTTCGGACTGTGCCATTCTGCCGCCCAGGGTCAGACCCGTGAATAGGGTTGAAATGGTATGAGCCAATGTGGCCGCCTTCATGGTCCCGCACGACGGCGGCAAAGTCGACCCGGGCGCGCCTCAACGGTAAACCATGCGGTTTGCAGGCAGGCCCGCTCTGCGCGCCTCCCGGACCACTGCATCGCCGCTTTCAGCGCCATTTCAATCACATTCATGCGGTCTGCCCTAATCAAAAATCGAAAGGCGCCCGTCCGCCAGAACCATGCGCCGGGCATCCACCTGTTCCAGGAGCGCGATATCGTGCGTTGCGATGACCACGGATGTGCCGAGTTTGTTCAATTCGATGAAGAGACGCAACAGGCGCCGGGCCAGCGGCGGATCGACGTTGCCGGTCGGCTCATCCGCCAGGAGCATTTCCGGGCGGGTGATGAGGGCACGCGCGATCGCCGCACGCTGCTTTTCACCACCGGACAGAACCGGCGGCAACACGTGCATCCGCTCGCCAAGTCCCACCCACCTGAGCAATTCGATCACGTCGGAGCGGTATTCGGATTCCTCCTTGCCCGCCACGCGCAGCGGCAGGGCGACATTCTCGTAGGTGCTCAAATGGTCCAGAAGGCGGAAGTCCTGAAACACGACGCCGATCTTGCGCCGGAGCCTCGGCAGTTCGTTCTTGGCGATCACGCTCAGGTCGCGGTTGAAGACCTTTATCAATCCACGCGTCGGCTGCAGGGACATGAACAGCAGTCTGATCAGGCTGGTCTTGCCCGCTCCGGAAGGCCCGGTCAGGAACTGAAAGGACTGCGGCTCGATGTGAAAGCTCAGATCCCGCAGGATCTCCGGGCCCATCCCGTATCTCAATCCGACATTTTCGAAGCGGATCACAAGCTTGACTCCTGTTGATGGCGCGAACGCTATAGCCAGGGCGTTAACGGTGCATTAATCATATAAAGGTCCATTAGAAACCTGAAAGCCCGTCATCGGTTTTCCTGGCATTTGTCCAATATTTCATGCCGGATTTCGACCCTGTCGGTTTAGAAAACAGCACCGTTTGAGCATGCCATGGCGAAAGGTCTTCGTGCATGAAGATCAAGTGTCCGGACTGCAGTACGTCCTACGAGATCAAAACTGAAGCGCTCGGCCCGGAAGGGCGCAGCGTCAAATGCGCCAAATGCGGCAGCCGCTGGTTCGTCTCGCCCGAAGACGAGGGCGGCACGCTCGACTTCGCGGCCGTGGAAGGAGATGCGGCCGAAGCCGTTCCGTCAGGCACCGAACCGGACAACGATGAAGCCGAATGGGCGACCGACGCCGTGGTGGACACCGGCGAAATCGAGGATGAACCGGACATCCCGGACGATGAGGACGAACCGGAGGACGCCGCGCCTGCTCCCAAGCGTGCCCGCACCGCCAAGGACGAAGCCAAATTCGCCGCCGACCTGGCTGCGGAGAAAGCGGCCCTGGGAGATCAGAAAGACATCGAGACACTGGCCAAGCGGCCCAAGATCATCGTCAATCCCGACAAGTTCCGCCGCAATCAGATCGGCGCGGTGCTGAACTGGGTGATGAAGCGCAACTTCCGCCGTATCGGCGGCTTTGCCCTGTTCGGTGTCGCCCTGGCCGTTTGTGCGGGCTTCGTCCTGATGCGCGACGATATCGTCAAGCAATCGCCCGACCTCGCCAGCCTCTTTCAGCTGGTCGGGTTTCAAGTTAACTTGCGCGGCTTGGAGTTCCGCAATCTGAGGACCTTTACCGAAGTCGAGGACGGCAAGCGTGTTCTGGTCGTCGAGGGGTCCATCCGAAATCTCCTCGATGAGACGAATGCGGTTCCCGCCGTGCGGCTGGCAATTCGCGGCGCTGATTTGCAAGAAGTTTACGCTTGGACTGTAGAGCCCCGGACAAAGTTGCTGAATGCCCTTGACGAAACCCGGTTCAGAACCATTCTGGCCGACCCGCCGGGGGATGCATCCGACATCCAGGTTCGCTTCGTCGAACGCGGCAAACGCCAGATAGTACTCGAGTGACCATGACTGCAAATATTCACACGCTGTTCGATGAAGATGCCATTGCGATGCGCGTTGCCGCCCTCGCGGAAGAGATTGCCGAAGGCAGGCCCGAGCGCCTGCTCGTCGTCGCTGTTCTGAAGGGCAGCTTCATTTTTGCGGCGGACCTCGTCCGGGCGATGCACCGCGCGGGCCTGGAGCCGGAAATGGAATTCATCCATCTGTCCTCCTACGGCGCCGGGACCGAGGGTTCGGAATCCATCCGCGTTTTGCGCGATGTCGAAAGTGACGTTAACGGCCGGGACATCATTCTGGTGGATGATATCCTGGAATCCGGCCGCACGCTTGCCTTCGCCCGTGAGCGGCTCAAGAGCCGCGGAGCCCGCTCCGTCAGGATCGCCGCCCTGCTCGATAAACCGGAGCGCCGTAAAGCTGCCATATCTGCAGACTATGTCGGGTTTGCCTGTCCTGATAAGTTTGTCGTCGGATATGGTATGGATATGGGCCACGCCTGGAGGCAGCTGCCCTATATTGGCTACGTTGTTGCGCCAGAAGAGGCAGCTGCAGACGACAAGACGGGAGAGTGAGCATGGCTCGCATTCTTCTTACCGAAGACGATGAAGCTGTCCGCAGCTTCGTGAAGCGCGCTCTGGAGCTTGACGGGCATTCCGTTGAGGCTGCGGAGGACGGCGGCGAGGCCGTGGAACTTCTGAGCCGCCAGAAGGGCGGCTACGACCTTCTGCTTTCCGACATCAAGATGCCCGTCATGGACGGAATCGCGCTCGCGCTGCATACGGCGCGCGACTACCCGCGGATGCCTATCCTGCTGATGACCGGCTTTGCCGACCAGCGGGAGCGCGCAAACGGACTGGAATCGCTGGTGCATGACGTCGTCACCAAGCCGTTCTCCCTTGCCGATATCCGCAAGGCCGTGCGCAACGCCATTTCCGGCGACGCGGCTCCGGAGACCCGCCGCTACGCCTGAGGCGTTCCAGGACATGTAGCCGGCCGCCTCTATGCGGCATCGACGCAGCTCGCCATTTTGGCGGGTTCTGTGTGTCAGGAAAGCACATTCCCCATCGTCATCCCGGCTCGCGCTGCGCTTGGCCGGGATGACGATCCGAAAGTTTGTCATCAGCCTGAACCCGCCGTTTGGCCGTTTTTTGTGTTACGAACGCGGGAATAATCACCGAGGCCGCAGCACCAACCGCGACTGAGCCGGCCCCCCGGCCATGCTCGGGCGCGGCCGGCAGGGCTGATTCGCTATCTCAATACCGCTTCAGCAGGCGCTCCAGATAGTCCAGTTCCAGTTTCGGACGGGACGGGTCGGAGAAGCGGCGGCGGAGTTCTTCCAGGATGCGCCTTGCCCGCTGGACGTCGATTTCATCGGGGATGCGCACACGGTTGTTGAAATCCGGGCCTTCGGTGCGCCGCGGGCGCCCGAGCGGGTCCTCGTCCATGGGCGCGCGGCCGCTTGGCGATCCCGGACCTTCCCCTTGTCCCATCATCTGCTCGGTGAGGCCCTGCGCACCGCGTCGCAAGGCGTCCAGCGCATTGCCCTGCTGGCCAAGGGCCTGTTCGCCCTGGCCCTCGCCGAGGGACTCTTGCGCCTGACCCATGGATTCGCCGGCTTCGCCCAGCGAATCGTTCTGCCCCATGCCGTTCTGGCCGAGCTGCTCCATCAGTTGCTGCAGCTGTTGCGCAAGGTCGCCCTGGCCCTGCTGGAGCTGCTTGAGCATCTGCTCAAGCTGTTCCTGGGTCATCTGCTGGCCCTGGCCTTGCTGCCCCTGTTGCTGCTGGTCGCCGCGCTGTTGCTGCTGCTGGTCCTGGTTGAACCGGTGGGTGTCGTCCATGAGCTGCTGTTGCCGCTGGATCATTTCGCCGAGCTTGTTGAGCATCTCCATCATTTCGCTGGACATGCCGTTCGGCGCCATTTGCGGGCGGCCGGCCTGGAGATTTTCCAGCATCTGCTGCATTTGCGCCAGCAACTCGCGGGCCGCATCGCGAGATCCGGTGCGCGCCAGTTCCTCGATCCGGTCCAGCATTTCGCTCAGATCCTGCTGGCTGAGCGTCTGCTGGTTGTTGTCGAAAGGCTGCATCGCCTGCGGATTCTGCCGCATCTGCTCGGCCAGCGCCTGCATATATTCATTGAGGGCTTCACGCAGCTGCTGCGTCAGCTTCTGGATCTCTTCGTCGCTGGCACCATCCTCCAGAGCCTTGCGCAGGGCCTCCTGGGCGTCACGAAGCTTGCGCTCGGCCGCGGAAAGGTCGCCGTCCTCGATCGACAGGGCAAGATCCCAAAGCAGCGGCAGAAGTTCCTTCAGCTCGTCGTCCGAGCGGGCATTGACCAGCTCGCCATAGGCGAAGCGCATGCCGAGATAGTCGCGCGCCTTGAAGTCGAACATTTCCGGCGCCAGCATCAGCGCATCGAATGCGATGATCACCTCCGCATGATTTTGCGCGTCCAGCGCCAGGTTGCGGCGCTGCTCGACAACGGCGCGCGCCAGCGGCTTGCTGAACCGGCGCTGGGGAAGCGTGATCCGGTAGTCGGGCGACAGCCCTTCCTGGCCCGCCTGGTCCCGTGCCAGAAGCATCAGGTTGACTTCTGACCCCGCCCATGGGTGCGAGGTCAGGTCGCGGATCGTTTCCGCCGTCTTGGCGGTTCCGGCACGCGGCGGCAGGGACAGGGGGAACTGCGGTGCCTCGACCAGCGGCCGTGGAGTGCGGTCCTTGTCGTCCGGATCGGGCAGGGGCCTGATGCGGGCTTCCGCGCCCACAACGCCATAGTCGTCGTTCACCAGGTAGGAAAATTTCAGCGCTCCGCTGAGCTGCGCCTCGGGATCATCCGTCAGCCGGATTTCCGGTGCGTTGTCCGGACGCACCGCAAAGGTGTAGCTCATCAGCGCTTCATCGCCGTTCCGCAATTCGACGATGCCGGTGTTTTCAAGCTCGAGGCGGCGTTCGACCGGCAGCAGCTTTTTCAGATCGGCGTCCGCCGTTTCCTCTTTTTCCTGCGGCTCGATCACCAGCGGTTCCGCGTCCTCGGCCCGGGCGAACGTCATGACCAGTTCGCTGGCGCCCTGTGTCCTGACGACGAGCACCGAGCCTTCCGGCACGGAGACCGGGGCTCCGGCGGCCCGGAGCTGGGCGCTCTCGCCGGTCAGATAGATCGGCGGCTCGTCCGTATAGACCGGAGGTGTTACCCAGGCGTCGAGCCGGGTGGGAGCTTCGACGCTCGAGAATGGATTCTGAAAGGCGGAGACCAGCCGGCCGCCATAGTCGCCGGTTGCGGTCGCAAAGCCGATCACCAGCAGGCAGGCGGCCAGGACACGCAGCGCCCAGGGGTCCCGGCGATAGGCCTGCGGGTCCGGCGCCTTGGACCTGATCGCGGCCAGCGCTTCGGCCGTGCGGCGCAGATGCAGAGCCCAGATGGCCCGGCTTTCCGCGTTTCCGGCTCCGACCGAAATCTCATCTTCCAGTGCGGTCAGCGGCCGGTGTGCATAGCCCGACGATTTCTCCACCCGGGCAAGCGCGTCTTCCCGGCTCGGCCACCTGACCTTGACGAGATCCTTGGCCGCCCAGACGGCCGCGGCCGCAAACAGGAGCGCGCCGATCGGCCCGGCCCAGACCGGCAGCATCAGCCACAGGCCCAGCCAGGACACGCCCACGAACAGTCCGATGACGACGAGAACAGGCAGAAGGGCCCGCCACAGACGCTCCACGAAGAGGGCCAGACGGCTGTGCCGGACAAGCCGCTCCAAACGCATCCTGATGAACGTTCCAAGCCCCGGCGACTCGGGGGTCACCGGCCGGTCGAGATCCTGGTCGCTGTCATTTGGGCTCACGAGCACCTCCGGTCCATATGCCGCGGACGCCTCTTCATAGGAAAAACGCAGCCGCAGAACCCCGCCCATATTGCATAAAGGTGAGGCAAAGGAGGCGATCCGGCAACCTGTCGGAACAACTAATTATCGGGCAGGCCGGTCACGAACCCTTGAGCCAGTCCGGAATCCTGTCGAGGCCGAGCAGATCGTCAAAAGTCGGCCTGGGCCGGACGACTGCGAATTGATCAGCATTTACGAGGACTTCCGGCACGAGCAGGCGGGAATTGTAGGTGCCGGACTGAACCGCCCCATAAGCGCCGGCCGAAAATACCGCCAACATATCCCCAGCATTCACCCTGGCCATGTCGCGGTTCTGGGCCAGAAAGTCGCCGGTTTCGCAGACCGGACCGACGATATCGGCCTTGATCTGCTCCTGCTGGCCGCTTTCCGTGACCGGGCGCACCTCGTGATAGGCCTCATAGAGGGTCGGCCGGATGAGATCGTTCATGGCCCCGTCCACGATCACGAAGGTCTTGACGCCACCCTCTTTGACGTAAATGACGCTGGTGACCAGAATACCGGCATTGCCCGCGATCATCCGTCCCGGCTCGAACATGACGGTGCAGCCGAGCTCGCGCACGTGTTTCTTCACCACTTCGGCATAGGCATCCGGGTGCGGAGGCGGATTGTTGTCGGTGACATAGGGAATGCCGAGGCCGCCGCCCAGGTCCACATGGTCGATGCTGTGGCCTTCGGCCCGCAGCGACGAAATCAGCTCGCCCAGGCGGGCAAACGCATTGTCGAACGGCTCCAGTTCGGTGATCTGGGAGCCGATATGCATGTCGATGCCCGTGACCCTGATACCGGGCAGCCCGGCGGCTTCCGCATAGACGTCCCGCGCGCGCTGCCAGGGAATGCCGAACTTGTTTTCCGCCTTGCCGGTGGCGATCTTCGCATGGGTTTTCGCATCGACATCCGGATTGATGCGCATCGACACCCGCGCGGTCCGGCCCATTTCGCCGGCGACCCGCGAGAGCTGCCGCAACTCCGGCTCGGATTCGACGTTGAAGCAGAGGATGTCCTCCTGCAACGCGTAGGCCTGTTCGGCTTCCGTCTTGCCGACGCCGGAGAAGACGATCTTGCTGGCAGGCACGCCCGCGGCACGGGCCCGGCGCAGTTCGCCTTCGGAGACGACGTCCATGCCGGCGCCGAGCCCGGCCAGCGTCTTCAGCACCGCCTGGTTCGAATTCGCCTTCATGGCATAGCAGACCAGCGACGGGATATCGCTGAAGGCCGAGGCAAACACCTGGTAGTGCCGCGTCAGGGTTGCCGTCGAATAGCAGTAGAAAGGCGTCCCGACCGCCCGGGCGATCTCTTTGATCGCCACGTCCTCGGCATGGAGCTCACCGTTTTTGTAGTCGAAATGGTGCAAGGGACGTCCTCGTGCGGCAACCTGTGTGAAATCCGGCGCCAGGCCGGGAATGCTATCGGATCAGGAAGTCCAGAAAGAACTCGCTGTCGCTTTCCGGTTCATCCGTCAGGATCGACTCGACCGGGACCGCTGCCCGTTCCTCTTCCGCGCTTTCCGGGGTCGCCGGTGCCCGCGGAGCATCCAGAGAGCCTTTGCGGCCACACCCGGCCAATGTCAAGCCCAGGCAAAGGCTGAGCACTGCCAGAGTTTTGAACCGGGTTGTCATTGCCATTGCCGCCCTTCTCGAAAGTCTTCACCGGCCCTTCTCCTCGCATGACAGACCGAATTCGGCAAGCGCAGTCGGCCCGTCACGCGAAGATTCGGCATCCCTCAGCGCTTTGCCAGCTCCTTCAGCCAGCGCCGCGCCTGTTTGCGCACGTTGACCGGGGAGGTTCCGCCATAGCTGGTCCGGCTGCGCACGGATTTGTCGACGGAAAGGACCGAGAAGATCTCCTCGGTGATCCTCGGTTCCACGCCCTGCATCTCTTCCAGGTAAACCTTGTGCAGCTCGATGTTCCTTTCGACGGCGATGCCGACGATCCGGCCGGTGACGTGGTGGGCGTCGCGGAAGGGCAGGCCGAGGACCCGCACCAGCCAATCGGCGAGATCGGTCGCCGTGGAATAGCCGGACCCGGCCGCCTTTTTCAGGGACTTGGTCACCGGTTCCAGATCCCGGACCATGCCGGTCATGGCCGCAAGCGCCAGGGAGGCGCTGGCAAGGCCGTCAAAGGCCTGTTCCTTGTCTTCCTGCATGTCCTTGGAATAGGCGAGCGGCAGGCCCTTCATCATCACCAGCAGCGCCTGGAGCGACCCGTAGATGCGTCCGGTCTTGGCGCGCACCAGTTCGGCCGCGTCCGGGTTCTTCTTCTGCGGCATGATCGACGAGCCGGTGGAGAATTTGTCGGACAGTTTCACGAAGCCGAACTGCGCCGAGCACCAGATCACGATCTCCTCCGCCAGGCGGGAAAGATGCATGGCGGCGAGAGACGCGGCGGCAAGCGCCTCGATGACGAAATCCCGGTCGGAGACCGCATCGAGGGAATTGGCGGCCGGCCGGTCGAAACCCAACGCCTCGGCAGTCATCTTCCGGTCGATCGGGAAGGACGTGCCGGCAAGGGCCGCCGCCCCGAGCGGGCATTCGTTCATGCGCTTGCGCGCGTCGCGCACGCGGCCCCGGTCGCGGGCGAACATCTCGACATAGGCCAGCATGTGATGCCCGAAGGTGACGGGCTGCGCGGACTGCAGATGTGTAAAGCCCGGCATGACGTCGCCGGCATGCGTCTCGGCCTTTTCCGCCAGGGCCTGCATGAGCTCGCTCAACTGCTCGTCCAGCGTATCGAGCGTATCGCGCACCCAGAGGCGGAAATCGGTGGCGACCTGGTCGTTTCTGGAGCGCGCGGTGTGCAGGCGCCCTGCGGCCGGGCCGATCAGTTCGGCCAGCCGGGCTTCCACATTCATGTGGATGTCTTCCAGGGCGCGGGAGAACGTGAACTTTCCGCTTTCGATCTCTGACAGGATTGTGTCTAGACCTTGAACGATCTTGTCTGCATCGTCCGCAGTCACGATCTCCCTTGAAGCGAGCATGCGCACATGGGCTTTCGAGCCGTCGATGTCTTGCTTATATAGCTTCCGGTCGTAGTCGATGGAGGCGTTGATCTCCTCCATGATGGCGTCCGGTCCTTCGGCGAACCGGCCTCCCCACATGCGATTGCTCATGTCCTGTCCCTTAAGAGGCGCCTCTTGCGAGGTGTGAACGAATGACGAAGCCAACTGAACCCGCCCGCAGCTCCAGGCGCGGCTTTTACGCCGCCGGGCTCGCAGGCGCAGCGGCCGCTGTAGCGGCTCTATACGTGATCGCCGGTCCCAATGGCAATATTGCCGGTGCCGAAAGCTGTTCGGGTGCCCTTGAAGCAGCTGCGGCCGCAAAGCCTTTGGCAGCCGGCGAGGTTGCCGCCTTTCTTCCCGCAAGCCAACCGCTGGACTTGAAGAACCTCACCTTCAAGGGACCGGACGATCAGCCCGTCACCATGGCGGATTTCAAGGACAAGACGGTTCTCCTCAACCTCTGGGCGACCTGGTGCGCGCCCTGCCGCAAGGAAATGCCGGCCCTCGACCAGCTTCAGGCGGATATGGGCGATGATGATTTTCAGGTGGTGGCCGTCAGCCTGGATCGCGGCGGACCGGAAAAGCCGAAAGCCTTTCTGCAGGAAATCGGCGTCAGTCATCTGACCTATTATCAGGACAGCACGAACGGTCTCTTGCAGGACTTGCGCAAGGTTGCCCGTGCCACGGGCCTGCCGACGACGATCCTGGTCAGCCCGGAAGGCTGCGAGATCGGCACCATGTACGGCCCCGCCGAATGGGCATCCGACGACGCCAAGGCGCTCATTCGCAGCGCAATGGTCAAGCCCGACGCCTAGCTCCGGCGGGACTCCGGCCCGGAACGTCGACCGGAGTTTTTCATGAAAGGGGCGTGGGCGCTGACATCACACGGAGCGGCCCCAGGCGAGCCGGGGCTCATTCGTATCCGGAAGATAGGAATTGGTGCTCGCCAGCGTGCCGATCGGTGGCCGATCCGCCCGCGGCGACGGCCATTTCATCTGTAGGCTAAACCGTGATGTCGACGGCTTCTCCAAGCCCGGGCATCTTGCGGGACTCGCGGCGCGCTTCCTCGGTCGTCTCCTGGGCCTTTTGAAGGCGTTCGGCGACCTGGCGTTCCTGGTCGTTCTGATCACGGACGGCATTGGCCGCAAGTTCGTTACGGACGCTGGCTGCACTATAGGCAGCCGAAGTGCTGTCGGACACACTCGTCATTATCGGTTCTCCTTCGGCGCGGTGCGCAGGCACCTGATTGCGCCATCCTGCCCCAAATGTCTGGATACAAAGGTAAATTCGGGGCGGAGATTCGGATAATGCTTGCCTGGATCCTTAGGAACTCCAGTGGATTTGCCTAAAATCGGAAACACCGTGCGGCAAGTGCATGATTTTGCTGCCCATGCAATTGCGCCGTCCTTTCGCGCTGCTTCACGGGGCTGCGAGCCAAACGGGCGTTGAGGGCGGGAAATACGTCCCCGGCAGACGGGAAAGCCGGCCGGGCTGTTAACAAACGGGGCTGGAAGGTCAGGCAGTCAGGTCGATCTGGGTGCCGAGGCCGGGGGCCGGCGCGCCTTGCACGGACTGAAGATTTTCAGCCCCTTCCTGAAGAAGGGCGACGAGGCCGGCATCTTGCTGGGCGACCATTTTCATCATCTTGGCCTGAAGCGCCTGGCCCGTCTGGGCCTGGGTCATCGCAACATATGCGCCCGCAATTCCAACGCTGTCCATCTCATGCTCCCGGATCAACCTGCGGTCAGGCTGATCGCTTTCGAAAGTGTCCGAGCATCTTATCCGCGTTCATCTGAACGCAGGATGCTCCAGGTTGCACTCACCCTATCCCCCTGCCCTTAAACAAGGGTTAACGCAAGATTACCCTGGCGCGAGAAATCCGTCGGGTTCCGCCTGCGTCAGCGCCTTCCGGCGAACCTTTCCGGACGGGGTGCGGGGGAGCTGGTCGACCACCTGATAGGCCTTCGGGCGCTTGTATTCGGCCAATTGGCCGGCTGCATGGGCGGCAAGACGGTCCACGTCAAATCCGTCCGGATCACGGGGCACCACGAAGGCGGTGATCAGGCTGATGCCGTTTGGCGCCGGAACGGCCGTCACGGCAACCTCGAGCACCTGGCGGTCGGCCGCCAGCACCCGCTCCACCTCCTCCGGCGCGACCCGGTAGCCGAAAGCGTTCATGAGATCGTCGGCCCGGCCTTCATACCAGTAATAGCCATCCTCATCCTGCCGGGCCCGGTCGCCCGTCAGAAACCAGTCGCCGCGAAACGCGGCTTCCGTCTCTTGCGGCCGGTTCCAGTAGCCGAGCATCAGCCCCGGTTCATCCCGATGGATGGCCAGAAGGCCCGGTTCGCCCGGCGCCGCGAAATCCTGCCCATCCGAGCGCTCGCGCAGGATCGCGGCCTTGCGCCCCGCCTGCGGCTTGCCGGGCGATCCCGGCTTAACCGCAACGAGCGGCCCGCTCGACAGATAGGTCGATATCTCGCTCATGCCGAGCGCTTCATAGAGCTCCCGGCCGGTCCGGGTCTTCCAGTCATGATAGAGGTTGGCCGCCAGCGCTTCGCCGGCCGTCAGGCCGTGCCGCAGCGCCGGAAACGAGGCGGGCGAGACCTCGCCGTATTTCAGGATGCGGCGGTAAAGGCTCGGCACGGCGGCAAACAGCGTTGCCCCGGTCGCGGTAATGATCCGCGGCCAGACATCCGGATCGCGCGGCCCGTCATAGACGATGCTGGTGGCGCCGTTGGCCCATGGGTCCATCAGCCCGGCGCCGAGCGTATAGGTCCAGTTGAACGCTCCGGCATGCAGCAGCCGGTCGGCGGCCGATATGCCGTACCAGCCCTGATACATGGGCGCCCGCGCAGCAGCGGCCCTGTGCGCATGAAGGACGCCCTTCGGCGTCCCGCTCGTTCCGGACGTGTAGATCAGAAAGGCCGGATCGTCCCGGCCGGTTTCGGCAAAGGCTCCCGGCACGGACCGCTTCAGCTCGGCGATGGCACCGGGTCCCAGGAACGGGACAACGGACGTCTCCGGCAGCGGCGTCTGGCCGTCATGGACGATCGCGCTTGCGCCGCTGTCGCTCAGGATAGCGGCGGTTTCCAGCGGCGTGAGCAGGGCGGATGTCGGCACGGGAACGAACCCGCCTGCAATCGCACCAAAGAACAGCAGTGGAAAATCGCTGGAATGCCCGATCCTCAGCAGAACCCGGTCGCCGGGCCGAAGACCCGCTGCCCCGAGCCCGGCCGCGACCGACAGAACCGATCGGACCAGATCGCCGAACGTCCAGACCTCAAGGATTTCTCCGCCGGCCCCCACCACTTCCAGCGCCGTCTTGCCCGGATCGGGATCGGCATTGGTGAGGCAGTAGCGGGCAAGATTCATTTTGCTCAGCGCGTCGGGACCGGATGCTCGCCCCGATAGTCATAGAAGCCGCGATGCGTCTTGCGGCCGAGCCAGCCGGCTTCGACATATTTCACGAGCAGCGGGCACGGCCGGTACTTGCTGTCCGCCAGGCCTTCGTAGAGCACCTGCATGATCGACAGGCAGGTGTCCAGGCCGATGAAATCCGCCAGCTGCAGCGGGCCCATCGGATGGTTGGCCCCGAGGCGCATGGCCTTGTCGATGGATTCGACGGATCCGACGCCTTCGTAAAGCGTGTAGATCGCCTCGTTGATCATCGGCAGCAGGATGCGGTTGACCATGAAGGCCGGAAAGTCCTCGGCAACGGCGATCTGTTTGCCCAGTCTGTCGCAGAAGCCCTTCGACGCCTCGAAGGTCTCGTCTTCGGTGGCAATGCCGCGCACCAGCTCGACAAGCTCCATCACCGGAACCGGGTTCATGAAGTGGATGCCGATGAACCGCTCGGGACGATCGGTGGAGGCGGCGAGACGGGTGATGGAGATCGACGAGGTATTCGTGGCCAGGATGGCTTCCGGCTTCAGGATCGGGCAGAGCTGCGAAAAGATCTTGCGCTTCACCTGTTCGTTTTCGACAGCCGATTCGATCACCAGATCCGCATCGCTGAGCATGTCGAGATCCTCTGCCGGCTTGATCCGGTCCAGCGCGGCGGTCCTGACTTCCTCGGTGATCACGGATTTTGAAACCTGGCGCGCCATGTATCCGTTGATCGAAGCGAGTCCCGACTCGATCCGCTCCATGGAAATGTCGCTGATTGCCACGTCAAAGCCGGCGACTGCGCACACATGCGCAATGCCGCTGCCCATCTGACCCGCACCGATTACGCCGACTTTCTTAATCTCGACAGCCATCCTGAATATCCGATCTCTAGAGCATCCTGCGTTCGGAAGAACGCAGACAAGATGCTCTAACACTTTAACATCGATCAGCTTTTGGAGGTTCAACCGCTTCCGGTTGACCGCCCGCCGCTCTGGTACGCGCCCCGATTGAAGGGCTTGCGGCTATTTTTGGCAAGTCTTGCGCCGAACAGCAAGGACCCCGGAGCGAATTCTGTCATTCGCCCCGGGGTCCGTGATCAATTTGCCGCAGATTTATTCGACCGCGGCCTTCAATTCCGGCAGCACATCGAAGAGATCGGCGACGAGACCGTAATCCGCCACCTGGAAGATCGGGGCTTCCTCGTCCTTGTTGATCGCCACGATCACCTTGGAATCCTTCATGCCGGCCAGATGCTGGATCGCGCCGGAAATGCCGCAGGCAATGTAGAGATCCGGGGCGACGACCTTGCCGGTCTGACCCACCTGCCAGTCGTTCGGCGCATAACCGGCATCGACCGCGGCGCGCGAGGCCCCGACGGCTGCGCCGAGCGCGTCGGCGACCGGAATGATGACTTCCCTGAATTTTTCATCCGAGCCGAGCGCACGACCGCCCGAAATGATGATCTTCGCGGAGGTCAACTCCGGACGGTCCGACTTGGAAAGTTCCTCGCCGACGAATTCCGACAGGCCGGGGCCGTCGGTGCCCGCAACGGTTTCGACCGGGGCCGAACCGCCCGCTTCCGCCGCGGCGAAGGTGGAGGTCCGCACGGTGATGACTTTCTTCGGATCGCCCGACTTCACGGTCTGGAGGGCGTTGCCCGCATAGATCGGACGCTCGAAGGTTTCCGCATCGACGACCGCGGTAATGTCGGAAATCTGCATGACGTCGAGCAGGGCGGCCACGCGCGGCAGCGTGTTCTTGCCGTTGGTGGTCGCCGGGGCGACGATCGCGTCGTAACGATCGGCCATGCCGACGATCAGGGCCGCCATCGGCTCGGCCAGATGATGCTCCAGCGCATCGCTCTCGGCAACCAGCACCTTGGCGACGCCGGACAGCTTCGCGGCAGCGTCCGCGGCACCCTGGACGCCCTTGCCGGCCACCAGAACGTGAACGTCGGAGCCGAGCGCGACGGCTGCCGTCAGCGCCTTGGCCGTTGCGTCGTTGAGCGTGCCGCCGGCATGTTCGGCCACAAGAAGTGTTGTCATTGTTTTTCCTCCTGCGACGCCCTTAAAGGACACCGGCCTCGTTCTTGAGTTTGTCAACCAGTTCGCTGACGGAACCAACCTTGATGCCGGCCTTGCGGGTCGCGGGTTCGCTGGTGGATACCACCGTCAGGCGCGGCGAAACGTCGACGCCGAAATCGGCCGGCGTCTTCTCGTCGATCGGCTTCTTCTTCGCCTTCATGATGTTCGGCAGGGACGCGTAGCGCGGCTCGTTCAGGCGCAGGTCCGTCGTCACGATGGCCGGAAGCTTCAGCTTCACGGTCTGCAGGCCGCCATCGACTTCGCGGGTGACGTTCACGGTCTCGTCGCCGAGATCGACCTTGGAGGCAAACGTACCCTGGCTCCAGCCGAGCAGGGCTGCCAGCATCTGTCCGGTCTGGTTGCAGTCGTCGTCGATCGCCTGCTTGCCGAGGATCACCAGGCCAGGCTGCTCTTCTTCAACGATGGCCTTCAGGATCTTGGCGACGGCCAGCGGTTCTGTCGTCTCGTCCGTCTTGACCAGGATGCCCCGGTCGGCGCCCATGGCAAGGCCGGTCCGAAGGGTTTCGCTGGCCTGCTGCGGGCCGACGGAGACCACAACCACTTCCGTGGCCTTGCCGGCTTCCTTCAGCCGCAAGGCCTCTTCGACGGAGATTTCGTCAAACGGGTTCATCGACATCTTGACATTGGCAAGATCGACACCCGAGCCATCCGCCTTCACGCGGACCTTCACGTTGTAGTCAATGACCCGTTTCACGGGCACAAGGATTTTCATTTGGTCTCAACCTCTTGCTGGGCCGGCTTTTTGCCGCACCGCATTATCAGGCCTTTCCGCCACAATTACGCGACGTCACAAATGGCGGAAATGAGCCAACCGTGGCGCATGGCGGGGGACGGTACTGACCTGCACGGCAGCTGTCAATTGCAGTAAAAGGTCTAATTGCCCAATTTGCCGGGCTTGGGAAAAGGCGCGTCGCAATGGTGACAGTTCGGCCCTGCAGCAAACAGGGAAACCCGGCTTGCCGCGGCAAATAAATTGCCTTTCAAGAGGTCAGGTCTTCGGCCTGTGAGCAAGAATCCTGTCGGCGACCGGCTCCGCGGACACCGTTGTCCAGGTACCGTTCTGGGCCCGGCAGGCCGTTCCGCGCACGGACATGTCCATACCGTCGAAGGACGTTTCCCTGAGATATTCGCGGCACCAGTGTCCGCTCTTGCTCCGGTAGGTCTTGATCGGCGTCAGAACCTCGGACCAATCGCCGTTCTGGCCGATCTGGACCGGCTCGCCACTGACTTTCGTCTCAAGCGCTTCCTGCACAGTCTGGGCGAGCAGCATCCGCTCGGCCTCCATATGCGCCGCCAGAGAGGCAACGGCGTTGTCCATGCGGGACTGCATGATGACGCTCGTGAGCATGACAGTGCCGGCGATCAGGACGAGGGCGGCCGCCAACTGAAGCATGGTGCGCGTCCAGGAGCGTTGCGGCTGCCGGATCGTCGGCGCCTGCCGCGTTGCGAATTCCCGGTCGATGACGGCCAGAAACCGGTCCATGCTGTGTTGGGGCACCTCCGCGGGGACGGCTTTCTGCAGCAGTGCATTGTCACGCGGCATCTTGCGCAGAAGCTGCTCGCCCGTGGCCGTTTGCGTGATCTGTGCGCGCAGCGCGGTTCTCTCCAGCGCGGTCGCTTCCCCGTCCAGTATCCTGCCGATCTTCTCGGCAAGCACGACCTGCTCGCGCTTTTCGTCAAAAGTCATGACACACCTCCTGAAAGGTTGCGCAATTTGACCTCCGGTGCAGTGTCCGTTGTCTCCAGCCATTCCCGCAGCTTCAGCCGAGCGCGGGCCAGCCGGCTTGTAACCGTGCCGATGGGAACGTCGAGTTCCTCGGCAACTTCCTTGTAACTGCGGCCTTCCACGGCGATCTTGAGAAGGACTTCGCGGTTGTCCTCATCAAGGTGCTCGATAAAGGCCTGTACCTTCTGCAGCTCCAAACTGTTGGCGACTGCCTTGTCTCCGTCGAAGCTTTCCTCGAAATCCAGCATGGCGACGTCGAACAGCCTTGCCCGGTTCGCGGCATCGCGCTGGGAATTCAGGTAAAAGTTCTGCAATATCCGGAACATCCAGCTGTCGAGCCGGGTCGACGGGTCAAACTGGTCGAGCGAGCGGATAGCGCGCTCGCACGTCGTCTGCACCAGATCGTCTGCCTGTTCCGGGTTGCGGCACAGCCGCAATGCGAAACTTCTGAGCTTCGGGAGCAGACGGATCATCTCCGCTTTCAGGTTCTCGTCCGGCAAAGAGCTCTCCGCACACTGCTCTCACGTGAAACAACACTTCATCAGAGCTTTTGATCCCGCCCTTTTTTGGTTAAGATCGGGAATAAGATAGAACGTTCATGTGTTGTGCTCGCATACAATCGCGAGTCGTACTGTCGTAGCGATGATACAGCAAATCCTTACGGAAACCGAAATCTTAAATGAAACGCACCCGCCAGAACACATTGCAGGCCAGACCGCGCGCGATGATCTCGCGCACTGCCAGGTGCTGCGGCCGCGGTGCTGGCATTCTCGCTTGTCTTCTTCAGCCCCTTGCTCGACATGAAGGATACCATTGCCGCGGACGCGCAAGGCAATGGCAATAACGGCAATAACGGCAACGGAAATCAGGGCGGCGGCGGCGGAAACCAAGGCGGTGGCAATTCAGGCGGCGGCAATTCAGGTGGCGGCGGCAATTCAGGTGGCGGCGGCAATTCAGGCGGCGGCGGCAATTCAGGCGGCGGCGGCAATTCTTCCGGGAACAGTTCTTCCAACGGCAATTCCGGCAACGCGTCGAATAACGGTTCATCGCAAGGTCGCGGCAATGCCGCTTCGTCCGCCGGCGGCCCCGCCTCGCAAACGCCGGCCTCCGCGAACTTCCTGAAGCGGATATTCGGTGGATCGCCCTTCATCGGTGACAGCGAACCTTCCGGAAATCCCTTGACACAGCGCGAAGAACGGGAGGCAATAAGAAGCGGCTGGAAATAAATCCGGGAGGCGGGACCGGCATTGACTTCTTTTGACAGCGGGACCATCGGGCGGGTCTCATTTTTTTTGATTTTTGCGATCGCGCTATCTGCCTGCTCGGCGAACCAGACTCACAACAGCCCGGAATCGAATGCCGTGGCAAGCGATGTGACGTTGCGGTTTTCGGACGAAACCCTCGTTGAGAACAAGATCCAGGCCGCCCTTGAAACCCTGGTTTCAGGCAGGACAGCCCACTGGCAGAATCCGGAAAGCGGTGCCAGCGGATCGGTTACACCTCTGAAAACCTGGAAAACCGACGACGGCGTCTATTGCCGCTCTTACCGGACGCGCATCAGGCTGGCATCCGGCCGGTCCATGGACGAGGAGAGCGTTGCCTGCCGGTCGGAGGCCGTCTGGAAGCAGGCGTGATTCGGTCAGGCCAGTTTCCTGTCGAACAGCGGAACACCCCGCCGGCGCAAGAAAACGACCAGGACGGCACCGGCCACCAGGCCGCCGACATGGGCGATGAAAGCCACCTGGCTGTCCGCCGACACGACCGCGCTGACGAATTGATAAACGACCCAGGTCCCCAGCAGCCAGAACGCCGACAGCCTTAGCGGCAGGCGCCCAAGCGCCAGGACCCAGATCTTGACGCGCGGATGCAGCATCAGATAGGCCGCGACCACGCCGGAGACGGCCCCAGAAGCGCCGATCAGCGGCACTTCGGAATTCACGTCCAGGAACGCATAGGCATAGCCCCCGGCGGCCGCGCAGAGCAGGTAGAAGACCAGGTAGCGGACATGCCCCATGGCATCTTCGACATTGTCGCCGAACACCCACAGGAACAGCATGTTGCCCAGGAGGTGCATGAAGTTGCCGTGAAAGAAGGCGTAGGTGATGAGGGACATCCACTCGGGCAGCACCTGGAGCTGCGGCGCAAGATCGCGGATGTCGAAGAAGACCACCGGGATCAGCCCGTACGAATAGGAGGATGCGCCGACCGCCCGCTCGTCTCCCGCTCCCTGCAAAAGCAGGTAAACCAGGATATTTGCAGCAATAATCGTCAGGTTCACGTACGGACGAGGCACATGAAGCCGTCGATTGTGATCATACAGCGGAATGAACATCCGGCCCCCAGCCTTCAGCAATCAAACAGGATCGCCATTATGACCTAGCGGTTCTGCCCGGGCACCCACAAAACGTCCTGTTCGCCCTTTTCGTTCAGGAAACGTGATGCGACGAAGAAATAGTCGGAAAGCCGGTTGATGTAACGCACCGCGGCCGGATTGATCTTTTCCCTGGCGGCGAGCTCGACAATCAGACGTTCCGCGCGCCGCGACACCGTGCGTGCGAGATGAAGATAGGCCGATGCCGCACTGCCGCCCGGCAGCACGAAGGACCGCAGTGTCGACAGATCGGCATTGAGCCTGTCGATCTCGTTTTCGATGGCCGTCACCTGGGCGTCCGTGACGCGAAGCGGCTCGTAGCCGAGATCCTGATCCGTCTCCGGCGTTGCCAGATCCGCGCCGAGATCGAACAGATCGTTCTGGATGCGGCTCAGCACCTTGTCGATGTCCGGCGCGTCCTTGCCGGTATGAAGCCGGATCAGGCCGACCACCGCATTGGTCTCGTCCACCGTGCCATAGGCCTCGACGCGGACATCGCTTTTCAGGCGGCGCTCGCCCGATCCGAGCGCTGTCGTGCCGTCGTCACCCGTCTTCGTGTAGATTTTGTTCAGGATTACCATTGCGCACCGTCCTCATGGTTTGTCGTCACCGCGTTCCGAAGAAGTAGAGACTGCCCATCACCAGGATGATGACCAGAAACTGCAGGCCCACGCGCCAGCGCATCAGCAACTGCGAGCGGTTGCCCGGCCCGTTGCGGAACATGTTCAGGATCCCGAGCAGGAGCACAAGCGCCACGGCGGCAAGGCCGATCGGAATGAGAATATTGACGAATTCACCCATGTCTTGTCCTTCTCAGGGGGTTGCTGCCAGCATTTTCGGTTAATTCCGTATCACGACCGGGCGCGTTCCGCGTGGGACTTCAACCCCGGCAGGATGCGCTGCCACCCCTTGTCCGATCAACCTGTCCGTTGCCGGGCGGGTTGCACCGGGTGCGGCATCGCCTTCGGGTCTATTCCTCATTATCGGCGGCCCAGATGCAGAACCGGTCCAGCAGGCCGGTCGGCAAGATCCGTTTTGCCACGGCCATGACCCTGGTCGGAACCGTGACATGATAGCGCGCCCTGGGGCGTTTGGCCTCGACCGCATGGATGAGGCGCTTGACCACGGCATCGGGCAACAGCTTGAACGGTCCCGGCTCGCCTGCCTCCATGCGCAGCCGGCGCTTCTTGTAGACGTCGCGGTAAACCGAGGCTTCGAGCCCGTCCTCGCCGATCCACCGGTCGAAATTGGCCAGCGCATTCTCGGTGAACCTTGTCGCGATGGGACCGGGTTCGATGAGTGAAACATGCACCCCGGTCCCCTTCAGTTCCTGCCGGAGCGTATCGGAATAAGCCTCCAGGGCGAATTTCGATGCGGTATAGGCTCCCCGGTACTTCAATGCGACGAAGCCGAGAACGGAGGAACATTGCACGATCCGGCCGGACCCGTTGGCCCGCATGGCCGGGATCAGCTGCCGGGTCAGATCGTGCCAGCCGATGAAATTAGCCTCGAACAGGGCCCGCATGGCCCGGGTCGGGATATCCTCCAGGGCCCCGGGAATCGCATAGGCGCCATTGTTGAAGACCGCATCGAGCCTGCCGTCCGTCAGCTCCAGCACCGCATCGGCGGTCGCCTTGATGCTGTCGGCATCCTCGTAGTCCAGACGGAAAGCCTCAAAGCCCTGGTCGAGAAGCCGGTCGACATCTCCCTGGGCCCTGGCGGCGGAAAACACGCGCCAGTTCCGGCCGCGCAGCATATGGGCGGCGGCGGCGCCGATTCCGGAAGAACAGCCCGTTATCAGAATGGATCTTGGTGCGGGAAAACTCTCGGGATAATCGCTCATTCAAACGGAATCCGGCGTCGAGGGAGGCAGGGATGAACGGTTACCGTCGGCTTTCAGATCGGTTCCCCCGATAGCAGTTTCGGCACGGGCCCAGCAAAGCCGGCCGCTTCCTTGATGAAACGGCTCTTCAGGCCAGGCATCCTGTCCACCAGGCCAAGACCGAAATCCCGGACGGCACGCAGGACATCGCTGTCGTTCGAAAACAGCCGGTTGAGCACGTCGGTCACCACGCCCATCTGGAACGTGTCGAACCGGCGCCAGCGCTGATAGCGTTCCAGAACGTCGAAACTGCCGATGTCCTGCCCGAGACGGCGCGCATCGATCAGCACCTCCGCAAGCGCGGCGACATCCTTGAAACCCAGATTGAGGCCCTGTCCGGCAATCGGATGGATGCCGTGGGCGGCATCGCCGATCAGCGCGAAACGCGGCTTTACGAAGTCCCGGGCAAGCTTCAACCCGAGGGGATAGGCCCGGCGCGGCCCGTCCAGTTCCAGCGCGCCCAGGTGATGGCCGAACCGGCGCTCCAGTTCCAGCTCGAAGGTGAACTCGTCGGCGCGCACCAGCCGCTCGGCGTCACTGGTCTTTTCGGTCCAGACCAGCGAGGAACGGTTGCCGGGCAGTGGCAGGATCGCGAAAGGTCCGGCGGGCAGGAAATGCTCCTCCGCCCGGCCGTTATGCGGGCGCTCATGCTTGACCGTCGCGACGATGCCCGACTGCCCGTAATCCCAGTTCACGGTGCGGATTCCGGCAAGATCCCGCAGCCTGGAACGCACCCCGTCGGCGGCCACCAGCAGCCTCGCCTTGAGAACCGGACCGCCGTCGAGCGACAGTTCGACGTGATCGGCATGGGTGCGGAAGGTTTCGGCGATTCCCGGCGCGAAGAAGGACACGCCCAGCTTTTTTGCCGCCTTGTAAAGCGCAGGCATCATCACGCCGTTGGGCATCATGTGAGCGAACGGCTCGCCCTCGGTCGTCTCGCCGCCAAAGGTCAGGAAGACAGGGCGCACGGCGTCGCGCAGCTTGCTGTCGGTGACGATCATTTCGTTGATCGGCTGGGCCTCGCCGGCGATCTGCTGCCAGATGCCGAGTTGCGTCAGCATCCTGGACGCTGCCGCAGCGATGGCCGAGGCCCGCGGGTCCTTGTAGAGCTGATCCATAGGCTTGGGGTCGACAACGGCGCATCTGAGGCCTTTATCGCCCTGTTTGAGCGCAACGGCCAGCGAAAGCCCCACGTAACCGCCGCCGGCAATCACGACGTCGAACATTTCAGCGGAGCCGTCTTTCTTTGCCATTGTCTCTTTCTCCCAGCCTTTGGTTTCCCTTAAGGCATCTTGACTTTAACGTCAGCTGCCGTCCAAGAGTGCAGGAAAGCGCCGAACCATTCGGTCAGACTATCCGTTTATGTGTCTACCCGTCTATCTAGCAGGGATCGCGCCGATGAACACGGCCATTGATAATCTTCTTGAAATTCTCGACCTGGAGCCGCTGGAACGCAATCTGTTCCGTGGCCGCAGCCCGCAGGTCGGCTGGCAGAGGGTGTTCGGCGGCCAGGTGATCGGCCAGGCGCTGGTCGCCGCCTCGCGCACCGTGGTCGAGGACCGGCATGTCCACTCGCTCCACGGCTATTTCCTGCGGCCCGGTGACCCGGCCGTGCCGATCATCTATGAGGTCGACCGGATCCGGGACGGCGGCAGCTTCACCACGCGGCGCGTCGTCGCAATCCAGCACGGCGAAGCCATATTCTCCATGGCCGCCTCTTTCCAGATCCGCGAGGAGGGGCTGGAGCACCAGTGCGAGATGCCGGACGTGCCGGCCGCCGACGACCTGCCGAGCGAACAGGAGCTGAAGGAAAGGTTCCTGTCCGTGGCGCCGGAAAACGTCCGCCGCTACTGGGAGCGGGAACGGCCGATCGAGATGCGCCCGGTCGACATGACCCATTATTTCAGCAGCAAGCCCCTGCCGCCGCAGCAATATGTCTGGGTGCGCGCGACGGGGCCGCTGCCGGAGGATGAGCGCATGCACCAGTGCGTTCTGGCCTATGCCTCCGACATGACCCTGCTGGACACGTCGCTGTTTCCCCACGGCACCTCGGTGTTCAGCCCGAAGATCCAGGCCGCCAGCCTCGACCACGCCATGTGGTTCCACCGCCCGTTCCGCGCGGATGAGTGGCTGCTCTACGCAACCGACAGCACCTCATCCTCCGGCGCGCGCGGCATGAACCGGGGATCGCTGTTCACGAAGGACGGCCGGCTGATCGCCTCCACCGCGCAGGAAGGCCTGATCCGGGTGCGCAACAAGGATTGAATTTCCTGCAGGTTGTCGTTGGATCGCCGAACGACTTCGCAAAACCTCATCCTGAAGACGTATTTGCGGACAGGCTGCGAGAAGTCGGAACGCGCTCGTTCACGGACTGCGGCCCGCTTTCCACACGCCCTCATGCTGAGGAGAGCCGACGGCTCGTCTCGAAGCATGGGCGGCATATTGCGAGTGCGCCGCCCATCCTGCGAGACAGCGCTGCGCGCTTCCTCAGGATGGGGATTTTAAGCAGCGGACCGGCATCAGCGGACCGGGCCGGTGAAGCCGGAGATCGCCAGCGGATTGTCCGTCATGGCCTTGTGATCCGGCGTGTCGGGCAAAAGCGCGCCTGAAAAGGCCTCGAACATCTTGCGCACGAACCCTTCCGGCAGATCCTTGGTGATGAACACCATGCGCGTGCGCCGGTCGTCGTCCGGCCAGGCTTCCAGGGTGGCCGGCGGATGGAACACGTGCTGTACGCCATGGATGACCACCGGGCGGTCGGGATCCTCGGCCAGCTGCACGATCCCCTTGACCCTGAGCAGCTTCGGCCCGTGGGCCGACCGCAGCAGGTCCAGGAACATTTCCAGCGCGGAGGCCGGCACCGGCCGATCCGTCGACAGGGTGAAGGCCCTGATCGACTCGCTGTGCCTATTCACATCGTGCCCATGCTCGTGGCCGTGCGTATGCGCTTCGCCGTGGTGATGGTGACCATGGTCGTGCCCGGCTCCCTCATAGGCTTCCGCATTCAGCCACGCCGCCACGTCCGGGATCTTGGTGTCGGGATTATAGAGGCCGGCATTGAAGAGCCTCTCCGCAACCGCCTCTCCCGCCTGAACGTCCAGCCGCCTGGCGGCCGGGTTCAGCGCATCCAGCTTCTGTTTCAGTTGCTCGAAGGCTGACCGGTCGGCTTCCGTGGTCAGAAGATCGGTCTTGGTGAAGACCAGCCGGTCCGCAACAGCGGACTGCTTGCGCGCTTCTTCGTGCTCTTCCAGTGTCGAGAGACCGTTCACCGCATCGACGAGAGTGATGACGCTTTCCAGCCGGTAGCGCATGACCAGATAGGGATGCAGCATCACCGTGTGCAGGATGGGTGCGGGATCCGCAAGACCGGTCGTCTCGATCACCACCCGGTCCAGCCGCTCCATGCGGCCATTGTCCAGGCGGCGCAACAGGTTTTCCAGCGTCGTGACCAGGTCGCCCCGGATGGTGCAGCACAGGCAGCCGGACGACAGCTCGACGATACCGTCGCCGGCCTGTTCCACGAACAGGTGATCCAGCCCGATCTCGCCGAATTCGTTGATGATGACGGCGGTGTTCGCCATGGCCGGATCCTTCAAGAGCCGGTTGAGCAGCGTCGTTTTTCCCGATCCGAGAAATCCGGTCAGGACAGACAGGGGAATAGGGGGTTTGGGTCCCTTCCGGCGGCCCGTTGCAGGTGCCGGTGTTTCGGATGCCATGACGCTTGTCTCCAGCTGGTGCCGCGGCCGCACGGCGGAACACTTCCGTAAAGACAGATAGGCAGCGCGGCACGGCGGTGCAATCGGAGGGCACCGCTAGCATTGTTTTCAAGGTCCGGTCAAAAGGATTGTGGGAACGCTCTATCCCGCGTTCAGCACCGTAATTTCTGCGGCGGCCTTTTCGTCCTCGGCACCGGATGCCTCGCCGTCGCTATCCTCGGCGGAGAGCACCATCGGGATCAGATCCTGCGCGATTTCGGCGTCTTCGAGGTCCGGATCGCTATCCAGGTCGTCGTTATCCGCCTCGACGACGGTTCGCACCGCTTCCGCCGCCTTTCGCAGCATGGCGATGACGTCGTCCACCGAAGCTCCGTCTTCCAGCTGATTGGCGGAAAGCTCCGCAAGGCTGGCAAGAGCCCGGATGGTGGCGGTTGATCTCGGTTCCATCATGATGCGATCTCTCGATCCGGTGTGCCGGCGGTCTTGCGCCGGAGATGATCTTGTTGACCTCATCGCGTCTTGCGCGAATGCACGGCCATAGACAGCAGAATGCTTACTGCAGTCTTAAGGAACAGCGTAAATAAAGGGTTAACCCGATTTATGCATTGCTGCCGGATCGACCTGCTTTCATGGGTTTGTCATGAGAGCAGGATGCGTCTCTGCATCGGTAATGCACAATATTCAAGCAGGTTTACTTGCGCGGGCTTGGAGGCGGAACCGGCACGGAGAAATCCATCCCCTGTCGGAAGATCGACCCCGGCGACATCGTGGACAGATCGGCCGCCGCAGCGGGCACCGCTGTTCCCTGCGAACCGGCGCCGACTGCGTCCGTGGCAGCGCTTTCCTGCAGTTTCGCGCGAATTTCAATCTCCGCGAGGCGCAGGGGATTGGCGACCGGCGTGGGCACGGCTCCCGCCGGAATGGCCACCTCGAGCGCGGGCGCGGATCCATTTGCGGCCGGCGAGGCAGTCGGGTTGCCGAGGCTCACTTCCAGCGGCCGGTAGGCAACGCGGCGCGGGCCGAGGGTCCGGTCGAGGATCTTGGCCCAGTCCGGTTTGCCGTTTGAGAGTGTGAAACCGCTCTCATCGATGTCGTCATCGTTCTTGTCGCCTCCGCCGGCGAAGAAAAGAAAACCGCCGCGGCTTTTGTTTTCCATATCGAACCGGGCCATGTAGCCCTTCGCGCCCGGACTGTTGTTGCGCCTGCAATACCCGTTGGCGGGCGGATTGCCGGATGAGCCGGAAAGGCTGGTGATTTTCCGTCCGCCGCCGCCTTTCCGGAAGCCTTCATCGAACAGCTCCCGCGCGAAGGCAGTACGTTCCAGACCCGAGCCGGCGCCCAGAACAACGGCAATCAGCGTCCGGCCGCGCCGGGTCACGGAGGCAGCGACGTTGTAACCGGAATTGCAGATATAGCCGGTCTTCATGCCATTCGCGCCGGGGACCCGAAGCAGGAATTCCCGATTCGCCGACCGCAGGGTCTTCTTGCCCAAGCGAATGCCGGGATGATTGTAATAGGCTTCCGATTCGGGGAAGTCCTGCCGCAGTGCCATTGCCAGGATGGCCATGTCGCGGGCCGTGGTCACCTGACCGTTGTCCGGCAGGCCGTGCGGATTGGTGAAGGATGTATTGGTCATGCCGAGCCGCCGGGCTTCGGCATTCATCATGGCGATGAAACCGGCTTCCGAACCGGCAATCGCCTCGCCAAGCGCCACGGCGACGTCATTGGCCGACTTGACCAGGATGATCTTCAGGGCCGCATCGACGGTAAAGCGCGTTCCGACCTTGAACCCCATCTTGCTCGGCGGTTCGGAGATGGAGTTCTGCGATTGAACCACCGCGGACTTGAACGATGCCCGGCCTTCCCGGATCGCCTTGAAGGTTACATAGGCGGTCATCATCTTGGTCAGCGAAGCCGGATACCATTTGCGGGTGGCGTTTTCCTGCTCGAGCACCGCGCCGGTCCCTGCATCGACAAGAATATAGGCGCCGATATCCGCCCGCGCCGGGCTCGACGCCAGGCACGACAGGAGAACGATGGTGGCCAGGCAGATGGATGTCAGGCGGCCAAATGGGCTTGCGAACACGGAAATCCCTCGCTTGTCATCCCGCACACGACCGCTTCACGCGTGCGATGGAGGCAATGTTAGGCTGTCGTCTCTTAAAAAAACGGATCATGGCGCCGAGAGCAAGCCCCCTCTGCACGGCAGTCCGGCTCAACCTGCAGTTTGACTGATCCACCGGAACGCGAATGTCCCGGTGCCTATCTTTTGCGCAACTGCGGATTTTGTAGGCAAACTATCACAATCCGTCTCCCGGAGGCTCGCACAATCAGCGCCTTTTTGCTCAAATTCCACAGACGAGACACGCAAGACCGCCTTGGCGCGGCTCTTGCTACAATTGCCGGATCATATTCCACCTTGCTCACCGGCCGAGCTTGGAACAAGCTGGAATGCGAGCGAACGATAACGACAAAAACTCCGGAATTCGGGGGGCGGAACAATCATGTATGATGCTGGAACAGCATCACAATCCGACCTGCAGGCCGCGGCAATGCAACGCGTCAACGGCGTTGCACGTGTGCGCTTTGCCCTGTCCCGGGGAGAAACACGCCTTGCCGACCTTTACCAGAGCGGATCCGCGAAAATCCGGCTGCCCAAGGTCTATGATACGCCCCGAACCGCCGTGCTGATCAACACCGCCGGCGGACTGACCGGCGGCGACCGGCTGGCGCTCGATGTCGCCGTCGATGATGGCGCACACGCAATTGTGACCAGCCAGACCGCCGAGCGCGCCTATCGCAGCTCCGGTGGCTCGGCAAAAGTGACAGGGCATTTCACCGTCGGCGCGGATGCGACCCTGGAGTGGCTGCCCCAGGAAACGATTCTCTTCGATGCATCCAGCCTTGCCCGGCGGATAGATGCCGAACTCGGCGCCAATGCCCGGCTGCTGATGCTGGAAAGCATCGTGCTCGGCCGCAAGGCGATGGGCGAAAGGATCGGCACCGTTTTCTTCCGCGACAGCTGGCGCGTCCGCCGCGGCGGCAAGCTCGTCTTTGCCGACGACATCCGCTTCGACGGCGATCCCGCTGACTTCCTGAACGGCAGGGCGACCGGCGGGCAGGCCCTGGCCGTCGCGACGCTGGCGGACTGCGCCCCGGATGCGCAAGACCGTCTGGCACGCGCGCGTTCCTTGCTCGAAAACCTGCCGGCGGAGACGACCCGCGGCGCGGCGAGCAGCTGGAACGGCGTGCTGGTTGCACGTTTCGTCTCCAGCGACAGCCGCGACCTGCGCAACGCCCTGATAAGCTTCTTGACCCGATACCGCTCGGCGGACCTGCCGCGTGTCTGGCACTGTTAGAATATAAAGGACTGCCCCGATGAACCTCACCCCGCGTGAAAAAGACAAACTGCTCATTTCCATGGCCGCGATGGTCGCCCGGCGGCGGCTGGAACGGGGCGTGAAGCTGAACTATCCCGAAGCGATCGCGCTGGTGACCGATTATGTCGTCGAAGGGGCCCGCGACGGTCGGACGGTTGCGGATCTGATGGAGACGGGCGCCAAGGTGCTCACCCGCGACCAGGTGATGGAAGGAGTGGCCGAGATGATCCACGACGTTCAGGTGGAAGCGACCTTTCCGGATGGCACCAAGCTCGTCACCGTCCACGACCCGATCCGCTGATCGGCGGCCCGTTTCTTGAGGAGATTGACATGATTCCCGGAGAAGTTTTCCCGGCAGAAGGCGAGATCGAGCTGAATGCGGGGCTCGAGACGGTAACGCTGGACGTTTCCAATACTGGAGACCGGCCGATCCAGGTCGGCAGCCACTACCATTTTGCCGAGACCAACGGCGGCCTTGCCTTCGACCGGGACAAGGCAAGAGGCATGCGGCTCGACATTCCGGCCGGCACGGCGGTGCGCTTCGAACCGGGGCAGACCCGGTCCGTAACGCTGGTGGCCTACGGCGGCGGCCGGACGGTTTACGGGTTCAATCAGAAAGTCATGGGGACGCTTTGAGCCGAAGAGAGGGCGGAGAGATGCAGACGGCAACGAAGGTTCAAACGCCGAGACGGGCAGGCCGGGCACCCGGCACTTTGGGCAAAATTCCGTTGCCGCTCACTACGGCTGCGCTTCTTCCGGCCGGGCTTTTCCTGATTGCGCTTGCGCTGGCAGCAGGAGGCGCACGCGCGCAGGAAACTGCCGACTGCAGTGACGCCGTCACGCAGGTGGAAATGACCGGTTGCGCCGAACAGGACTGGCAGAATGCCGATGCGGAGCTGAACATCGCCTATAAGGCCGCAATGGCCAAAATGCAGGAAATCGACGGCTATCTCGACGACAACCTGATAGGCGCTGCGGAGACCCTGCGGGAGGCCCAGCGCGCCTGGATCCCTTACCGGGACAAGACCTGCGAGGCCTACGGGTTCCTGGCCCGGGGCGGCAGCCTGGAATCGCAGCTTGTCTATGGCTGCCTTGCCGACCTGACCCGGCAACGCACCGGGGAGCTGAATGATCTCACCGGGGGGCTGGGAAACTGATGCTGAAACCGGTCCACGTCACCGCGATTGCGGCAGGCCTCGTGGCACTCGTGCCGTTGAACGCGCCGGCGCGCGCGCAGGAAAACATCGACTGCGGCTATCCGCTCAACAACAGCGAGCGCACCTATTGTGCCGAAAAGGCCCTGGGCGAAGCCGAGGCGGACATGAAGGCGGCATACGAGCGCCTTTATGAAAAGCTGGTGGAAATGGATGACGAACTGCCCGAACACCTGAAAGGCAGCCCCAACGCCCTGGAAGAAGCACAGGAAGCCTGGAAGGCCTTCAGCGACAAGGACTGCGCTGCCTACAGCTTTCCGTTCCGCGGCGGCACGCGCGGCGAGGAACTCTACCGGAACTGCCTGATCGTTCTCACCATCAAGCGCGCCGAAGACCTTAAGGCCACTGTCGACGACTATGGCAACTGAACGCACGATTTTCTGATCGCGGACTGGAGATAAAATGGCTTTCAAGATGTCCCGCGCCGCCTATGCGGACATGTTCGGACCGACCACCGGCGACAGGGTGCGCCTGGCCGACACCGACCTCATCATCGAAGTGGAAAAGGACTTCACCACCTATGGCGAGGAGGTGAAGTTCGGCGGCGGCAAGGTGATCCGCGACGGCATGGGTCAGTCCCAGGCGCCGCGCTCGGCCGGAGCGGTGGACACGGTGATCACCAACGTGCTGATTGTCGACCACTGGGGCATCGTCAAGGCTGATGTCGGCCTGAGGGACGGCCGCATCGCCGGCATCGGCAAGGCGGGCAATCCGGACGTCCAACCCGGCGTCGACATCATCGTCGGACCCGGAACGGAAGCGATTGCCGGAGAAGGTAAGATCCTGACCGCCGGCGCGCTGGACGTCCATATCCACTTCATCTGCCCGCAGCAGATCGACGACGCGCTGATGTCGGGGGTCACCACCATGCTCGGCGGCGGCACGGGCCCGGCGACCGGCACCAACGCGACGACCTGCACGCCCGGCCCCTGGCACATCACCCGCATGCTGCAATCGGCGGACAGCTTCCCGATGAACCTTGCCTTTGCCGGCAAGGGCAATGCGTCCCTTCCGGTCGCGCTCGAAGAGCAGATCCTGGCGGGAGCCGCCGCGCTGAAGCTGCATGAAGACTGGGGCACCACCCCGGCCGCCATCGACAATTGCCTCTCGGTTGCCGACGAGTACGACGTCCAGGTGATGATCCACACGGACACGCTGAACGAATCCGGCTTTGTCGAGAACACCACGGCCGCCTTCAAGAACCGCACCATCCACGCCTTCCACACGGAGGGGGCGGGCGGCGGCCATGCGCCCGATATCATCAAGGTCTGCGGCGAGACCAACGTGATCCCGTCCTCGACCAATCCGACACGGCCCTACACGGTCAACACCCTGGAAGAGCATCTCGACATGCTCATGGTCTGCCACCACCTGGACAGCTCCATTCCCGAAGACGTCGCCTTTGCCGAAAGCCGCATCCGGAAGGAAACCATCGCGGCGGAGGACATTCTCCACGACATGGGCGCCTTCTCGATCATCGCCTCCGACAGCCAGGCCATGGGCCGGGTCGGCGAGGTGATCATCCGCACATTGCAGACCGCCCACAAGATGAAGGTCCAGCGCGGCCGTCTTTCGGAGGAAAGCGGCGAGAACGACAATTTCCGCGTCAAGCGCTACATGGCCAAGATCACCATCAACCCGGCCATCGCGCACGGCCTGGACGAACATATCGGCTCGGTCGAGGTCGGCAAGCTGGCGGACCTGGTGCTCTGGGATCCGAAGTTCTTCGGAGTGAAACCGGACATGATCCTGAAACTCGGCACGATCGCCGCAGCCCCCATGGGCGACCCGAACGCCTCCATTCCGACCCCGCAGCCGGTCCACTACCGGCCGATGTTCGGCGCCTTCGGCAAGGCCATGACGGCGAGCCGCGTCACCTTCGTCTCGAAGGCGGCTTATGAAGCCGGCGTCAAGGACACGGCGGGCCTCGACAGTGTGGTCCTGCCGGTGAGGAACACCCGGAGCGGCATTTCGAAGAAATCAATGGTCCTCAACGACGCGACGCCGAAGATCGACGTGCATCCGGAAACCTATGAGGTGCGCGCCAACGGGGAGCTGCTCACCTGCGAGCCGGCAGATGTCCTGCCGATGGCCCAGCGCTATTTCCTGTTCTGACCTGCCGGCGGAAGAGGACCTGAGAACCACACGGCAACACCTGCTGAGGCTGCATGATCCGCGTTCAGAAAATCCATCCCGCCGGAAGCTGGTCCGGGAACGCCCGGGGCGAACCGGCCGACCGGATCACGCTGGACCGGGAAGACCGGTACCGCCGCCGGGCGGTGATGACCGGCGCAGGGGGCTGACCTTCCTGCTCGATGAACCGAGCGCCGTGCATCTCCGCCATGGCGACGGGCTGGAGCTGGAGGACGGCCGGTTCGTCGAAGTGCTGGCGGAGCCGGAGGACCTGGTCGAGATCGAAGCGGATGATGCGGGCCATCTGGTCCGGATCGCCTGGCATCTCGGCAACCGGCACCTGCCGACGCAGTTGATGGGCGCGACGTTGAGGATCCGCCGAGACCATGTGATCGAGGACATGGTCGCCCGGCTCGGCGGACGGCTGACGCCGGTCTCCGCGCCCTTTGATCCGGAGGGCGGCGCTTATGGTCACGGGCAGACCCATGGTCATGATCACGCCCATGGACACCATCATGAGCACGGGCACAGCCATTCTCACGGGCACAGCCATGACTGACGCCGTTTGCCTGCCTGCTCTCTACCGGCTTCTGACCTTTGTCTCGCCGGCCTTTCCCATCGGCGCCTTCACCTATAGCCATGGTCTGGAGCAGGTGATCGACGAGGGCGGCGTGGCGTGTGCCGCCGACCTGTCCGCTTGGCTGGAAGACATCCTGCGCTTCGGTGCTGGGCGCGGCGATGCGATCCTGCTCAAGGAGACCTGGCGCGCCGCTCTTGCCGGTAGCCGGGAGACGGTGGAAGAACTGCGCGACCTCGGCCTTGCCCTGCAGCCGTCGAAAGAACGGCACCTGGAATCGAGCGCCCAGGGCACCGCATTTTTCAACGCCGTCGCAAAGAGCTGGACGCCGCCGGGCGAGACCGCGGCAGGAGCCTTGTTCCGCTCCTTCGCGGAAGGCGACCGGGAGCCGTGGCCCTATCCCGTTGCCCTGGGGCTGGTTGCCGCCGCACACGCCATTCCCGAGAAGGCTGCCGTGACCGCTTTCCTGCACGCCTTTACGGCCAACATCATCTCGGTTGCCGTCCGGGCCGTTCCCCTTGGCCAGAGCGACGGCCAGGGCGTGCTCGCCGGTCTCGAGCCGGTCGTCTTCGACGTGGCCGACGAGGCAGTCGCCTCCGGCCTCGACGATCTCGGCACCTCCACCTTTCTCGCAGATATCGCCTCCATGGCACACGAAACCCAGTATTCGAGGCTTTTCCGGTCATGACTTCAAAAAACGGCCCCTTGCGCGTCGGCATCGGCGGTCCGGTCGGCTCCGGCAAGACCACCTTGACCGACCGGCTGTGCAAGGCCATGCGCGACAGCTATTCGCTCGCCGTCATCACCAACGACATCTATACCAGCGAGGATGCCGAAGCGCTGATGCGCTCCCAGGCGCTGCCGAGCGAGCGGATCCGCGGCGTGGAAACCGGCGGCTGCCCGCACACCGCCATTCGCGAAGACGCCTCCATCAACCTGGCCGCCGTCCACGACCTGACCACCTCCATCCCCGGTCTCGACCTGATCCTGATCGAATCCGGCGGGGACAATCTGGCTGCGACATTTTCGCCCGAACTGGCCGATCTGACGCTCTACGTCATCGACGTTGCCGCGGGCGAGGAGATCCCCCGCAAGGGCGGGCCCGGCATCACCCGGTCGGATCTTCTGATCATCAACAAGACCGATCTCGCCCCTCATGTCGGCGCCGATCTGCAGGTGATGGACCGGGATTCCCGGAAGATGCGCAAGGACCGGCCCTTCGTCTTTGCCAACATGCGGGCGGGCGAGGGTGTCGAAACCGTGGTGAAGTTCATCATCGAAAAGGGCGGGCTCTGAACCCGATCGTCCCGGGCCCGTAACTTTGTTTCGAAGGGTGGCAAATACCGGCTCGACATATTACTGATAGGGGATGCTTCGACCGGCCCGCATCAACTGCTGCGGACGTAAATCCTTGCGTTTTTTGAACGCATTAGACCAAGGGCTGGGCGACTAAAGTACCAAATGTTGGTTCTGGACGCTGACAGGGGCCATGAGCATAATGGCCCCGACAAATTAAGGGCCGGCGGTGAGGACGGAAAAAGCCTGCCGCTGAGCCGAATGTGGTTTCTGGGAGGTTCTCACATGTCTGACACTGTTTTTCCCGTTCCCGCGGAAGTGGCCGCCCGCGCGCATATCGTCGACGCCCAATATCAGGAAATGTACCGGCGCTCCGTGGAGGACCCGGACGGCTTCTGGGGTGAGCACGGCAAGCGGATCGACTGGATCAAGCCCTATACCAGGGTGAAGAACACCTCCTTCGATTATCACAACGTTTCCATCAAATGGTTCGAAGACGGCACCTTGAACGTCTCGGCCAACTGCGTCGACCGCCACCTGGAAAAGCGAGGCGACAAGCCGGCTATCATCTGGGAAGGCGACGACCCGAACGAGCACAAGGTTATTACCTATAACGATCTCCACCGGGAGGTGAACAAGTTCGCCAATGTCCTGCACGGTCAGGGCGTCAAGAAGGGCGATCGGGTCACGATCTACATGCCGATGATCCCGGAAGCGGCCTATGCGATGCTGGCCTGCGCCCGGATCGGCGCCATCCATTCCGTGGTCTTCGGCGGGTTTTCGCCTGACAGCCTTGCCCAGCGCATCGAGGACTGCAAGTCCGAGTGTGTGATCACCGCCGACGAGGGCCTGCGCGGCGGACGCAAGGTGCCGCTGAAGAGCAATGTCGACAAGGCCGCGGAAAAGGCTCCGGTCAAGAGCGTCGTCGTCGTCAGGCGCACCGGCGGCGACATCGCCATGCGCGAGGGCCGCGACGTCTGGTATCACGAAGAGGCGGACCGGGTGTCCGACCATTGCCGGCCGGTGGAAATGAATGCCGAAGACCCGCTGTTCATCCTCTACACGTCCGGCTCCACGGGCAAGCCGAAAGGGGTGATGCACACGAGCGGCGGGTATCTCGTCTACGCGTCCATGACGCATGAATATGTCTTCGACTATCATGAGGGCGAGATCTACTGGTGCACGGCGGATGTGGGCTGGGTCACCGGACACAGCTACATCGTCTACGGCCCGCTCGCCAACGGCGCGACGACCCTGATGTTCGAAGGCGTGCCGACCTATCCCGGACCCGGCCGGTTCTGGGAAGTGTGCGACAAGCACGATGTCAACATCTTCTACACTGCACCGACCGCGATCCGCGCGCTTATGGGCGCCGGCGACGAGCACGTCACGCAGACATCCCGCAAATCCCTGCGGCTTCTCGGCTCCGTCGGCGAGCCGATCAACCCGGAAGCCTGGACCTGGTACTACAATGTCGTCGGGGACGGGCGCTGCCCGATCGTCGACACCTGGTGGCAGACGGAAACCGGCGGTATCCTGATTACGCCGCTGCCGGGCGCGACCGACCTGAAACCGGGCTCGGCCACCCGGCCGTTCTTCGGCGTGCAGCCGGCCATCGTCGACTCGGAAGGCAAGTTCCTGGAAGGCGCCAGCGAAGGCAATCTGGTCATAACGGACAGCTGGCCGGGCCAGATGCGCACGGTCTATGGCGACCACGAGCGCTTCATCCAGACCTATTTCGCCACCTACAAGGGCCAGTATTTCACCGGTGACGGCTGCCGCCGCGATGAAGACGGCTACTACTGGATCACGGGCCGCGTGGACGACGTCATCAACGTGTCCGGTCACCGCATGGGCACGGCGGAAGTGGAAAGCGCGCTGGTCGCTCATCCGAAAGTTTCGGAAGCGGCCGTTGTCGGCTATCCGCACGACATCAAGGGGCAGGGCATCTATGCCTATGTAACACTGATGGAGGGCCAGGAGCCGACGGACGAGCTCAAGAAAGAGCTGGTGCGGCACGTTCGCAACGAAATCGGCCCGATCGCCTCTCCGGATCTCATCCAGTTCGCCCCCGGCCTGCCGAAAACCCGCTCCGGCAAGATCATGCGCCGCATCCTGCGCAAGATCGCCGAAGACAGCTTCGACAGCCTCGGCGACACCTCCACGCTGGCGGACCCGACCGTCGTGGACGATCTCATCGACAACCGGCAGAACCGGGCTCGAGCCCGGTAAGGTTCGGCAGGGCATGCAGAAACAGGAAAAGGCCCGCCGATCCGGCGGGCCTTTTCCATTACGGTTCGCAGCTCATTTCGACAGGTGGATCGCCTGGATCTTCTTGGCGATGTTGCCGAAAGCCTGAATAAGTTCCTCTTCTGAATTGGCGTAGTAGTAGCCGTTTTCGCTGGCGCAGTTTTCCATCACCTTGACGGGATTGTACTTGTAAGGCCCGAAGAAGATCGAATAGACCTTGATACCCTCGGCTTTCATTCCGCTGCAGAGTTCCATTGCACGCTGGGACGACTCTCCCCAATAGCCCCAGCTGCTATCAGGGCGCCAATACTCGTTCGTGCCGTTCTTGCAGGTCTCCGTGATGTACCACCTGTCCTGACACTGTTTTTTTGTCAGGCTCTCCTTGTAGTAGTACCGGTTGAAGTCCCCGTCGGTCATGATGATGGCGAACTTCAGGATCTTTTCATCGTCGTAGGAAGCCGGCACGCTGGCCTTCGGCCAGAGATCGGCCCATTTCGGAGATAGGGTGTACCATCCCCAGGCGATGCCGGTCTGCCCCGCGGTGCCTCCGCTCGTCGTCAGCTTGCCGATAGCGGCATCGATCTTGTTCCGCTTGGCCGTCAAGGGTTCCAGCTGCGGTGAGGGAGCGCAGCCCTTCGAACCGCCACCAAAATAGGAGTTTTCGTTCTCGCTGTCGTAGTCATAAGGATCGTCGGTGAACTGGGCAGCACCCAATCTCTCGGTAACGCAGTTCTGCGTACCTTGCGCGCCCTGCGCGACCTTGTTGGCAAATTCCCCCAGATTGACCCCCTCGCTATAGGGGATCATCGAGATCCGCACCTTACTCTCCGCTTCGCTGGTATCCTTCGGGATGAGAATGTTGAGCGCCGACCATGCTGCCTTTTTCAGCGACTCCACGTGGGACGCCATCGATCCCGTGACGTCCAGAACCATCGCAAGTTCGACATCGTAGCGTGAAAAAGTGGCCTGAGCACTTGTGCCGAAGGTAAAGGCCTCTGGACCCATGGCTTCCTTCCCGAAGCCGCCAATATCGAGGAAGTAGTTCTCCAGTGACGCTGACGAGGACACGGAGACCTGGCCGTTTTCGGGATCGACGGTGTGCGTGAGATTCTTCAGGGCCTCGTCCAGGAACTCGGCATTCCCCAGATTGGCCTTCATGGAATCCGAGAGAGCCTCTTTTATCTCTTTATCCGTCATCAGAGAAGACGACAGTTCCGCGGCCAGTGAAAGAGCCGCGGCATCGAGCGCGTAGGAGAGCTTTTCCCGCGCGCTCACTGCGCGCGAAATGTCGACCGCCAGACCGCCCATCACGACGAGCAGCACCACCGTCAGCCCGAACAGCGGTAGGATCGATGCGCTTTTGTCCTGAACGAGATCTCGGAAAAGAGATCGCAACCGGTTAAACTGACTCTTGTTCATGGTGCCCTCTTGATGCTCAAGAGTACTACCTTAGAAAGGTGGTCAAATCCTTAAATCGACCTTCGGTAGGAAGTTAAAAACCAGTTAATACTACCAAGAAATTGAGCCTTCTACCGGAAGACCTAATACAGCGCGACAAGTTTTTATCTTCTACTTTTACGTGCAGCAACGCGTTCTGGAAAGCGTCGGATTGCCTGCTATTTGGAAAGATAGATCGACTGGATCTTCTTGGCGATGTTGCCAAAAGCAGTGATCAGTTCCTCAGGTGAATCGGCTTCGTAGTAGTAGCCGCTGCCGCTGGAACAGTTGCTCATCAGGTCGGCGCCGAATGCGGATCCGCCGGTATCGAAATATACGGCATAGACCTTGATGCCGCTCTCCTTCATGGCGTCACACAGTGCCCGGGCACGTACTGCCGGGGGATCGTCGTAGTCGGAGTTGTTGTGATACCGTTCGACCCAATGTTCGCTTGTCGAGCACTTGCCCTTCCGATCGCATACTTTTGATCGGCTGTATTCGGCGTTGAAATCGCCGTCGGTCATAACCAGCGCGAACTTGAGAGCATCATCGTTCGCGTATGGTTCGGGATCGCTTTCCACCGGCCACAAGGGAGCCCAGTTCGGCGACAGCGTGTACCAGCCCCAGGCAATCCCTGTCTGGCCGCCTGTACCGCCGCCATCGGTGAGATCCGAAATCTCGTCGACCAGGGTTTCTCTATTTGACGTCAGCGGGACGATTTCGCTGTCCGGGCACTTGTCGGTGCCGCTGTAGACATACTCGCGGCCGCCATCGATACGGATGTGGTACTCCGGCCGTCCGTGGAAGAAATCGGATTCCTCGCCAAGATAATTATAGACCGCATCGGTGAATTTCTCTGCTCCCTCGCGTTCGTTCACGCAATTTGCCGATGTTGCTTCGCCGTCCGTCACGTCGTCGGCGTAACTTCCCAGGTTCACGCCCTGGGAATAGGGAACCAGCGAAATCCTGACCTTGCTGTCCGCTTCGGAGGCTCCTTCCGGAATAAGGATATTCACGACGGACTTGGCCGCGGATCTCAATGTATCCATGTCATATTGCATCGAGCCGGTGACATCGAGAACCATGGCCATCTCGACGTTGAATCTCGAGAAGGACACCTGTGAGCTGGTTCCGAATGTGAACGTCTCCGGACCAAGGCTGTCCTTCATGTATCCGCCCAGGTCGATGAAATAATTGTCGAGCGCGGCAGAGGAAGTGACTGTGACGGTACCGTTGTCGCTGTCGACGTCGAAGCTGAGATTGGCGATTGCGTCATCCAGGAATTCTTCGCCGGTAAGATTGGCCTTGAAGGAATCCGAAAGCGCCTGCTTGATCTGCGCGTCCGACATGAAGGAAGTGGAGAGATCAGCCGCGACGGTAAGTGCCGCGGCATCCAGCGCATAGGCGAGTTTTTCGCGCGCGCTGACGGTGCGCGTTACGTCCACTGCCGCACCGGCAGCCACGATGAGCAGGATGACCAGGATCCCGAACAGCGGAAGGACCGATGCAGTGCGGTCGGTCCTGAACTTGCTGGCGAGGGATTGGAAGACGGGAGTACGGAACTTGCTCATGGCAGCCTCTTAACGCTGCGTGAGTACTACCTGAGAAAAGTGCCTAAACCCTTAAATCGACCTTAAGTATCCGGTTAAAATCCCGTTAACATATTCCGGTCCCGAAACCCATGGGCAAGACCGTCCCCGATACGTGCGGCAGCATGGGCCGGGGCTTTTGAAAGCCGGGCCTCATGGCTCCAGTTCGGTGTCCCAATAGAGGAAATCGAGCCAGCTGTCGTGCAGGTAGTTCGGCGGGAACCCGCGGCCGTTGTTGTGGAGATCCTGAATGGTCGGCTGGAAGGGCATGTGCATCGGCCACATGTTCAGCTGCGCGCAGGACTTGTTGGATTTACGCAAGTTGCAAGGGGAGCAGGCGGTGATCACGTTTTCCCAGGTGGTCAGGCCGCCCTTGGAGCGTGGAACCAGGTGATCGAAGGTCAGCTCGTCCTTGGAGCCGCAATACTGGCACTGGAATTTGTCGCGAAGAAAAACGTTAAAGCGTGTGAAGGCGGGATAACGGCTGGGTTTGACGAAGGTCTTGAGGGAGACAACACTGGGCAATCGGAATTCGAAGCTCGGACTTCGAACCGCCGCGTCATATTCGGCGACAATGTTCACCCGATCCAGAAAGACCGCCTTGACGGTGTCCTGCCAGGACCACAAAGACAAGGGATAGTAACTCAAAGGCCGGTAATCCGCATTGAGCACCAACGCCGGATGGCCCCCCGGCGATACCGCTATCGTCACCTTCCGCTCCTCACACCCAGTGCATCTCCGCGTTCAGATGATCGCAATCAAGATGCTCCAACATCTTAAAGCCGATCCGCGTCTCTGCCTTCATGCGTTCTTACATGAAACACGCTGATCCGGTCGGATCGCCCGCTACCCGGTCATTCGGACGGCGGAACATGTCCATTTGTGATGGGAGTATTGTAGTGCCGAGGTGACAGTCTTGTGAAGCCCGGCGCGTTCTTTTCTGGCGCCAGTTGTTAATATGGTTTTTCCGGGAAGGGGTTTTCCCTAAATCTATGAATCGTTTGCGCAAAATCCGGGTCACCTGCGGAATGCCCCGCGTTTTGCCTTGGAAACGAGAAAGGGCGCCCTGGGGCGCCCTTGTCAATTCTGCGTTCCGCAACGAATCATTTCACCGTCCACTCGCGGATGTCGACGAAATGACCGGCTATTGCCGCTGCCGCGGCCATGGCCGGCGAAACCAGGTGCGTACGGCCCTTGTGACCCTGCCGGCCCTCGAAGTTCCGGTTGGAGGTCGAAGCGCAGCGCTCGCCCGGCTTCAGCTTGTCGGCATTCATGGCAAGGCACATGGAGCAGCCCGGCTCGCGCCATTCGAAACCGGCCTCCTTGAAGATGACGTCCAGGCCTTCTTCTTCCGCCTGTTCTTTCACCAGGCCGGAGCCCGGAACCACCATGGCGCTGACGCCGGGGGCGACCCTGCCGTTGCCGATCACGGCCGCCGCGGCACGCAGGTCTTCGATGCGCCCGTTGGTGCACGACCCGATAAAGGCCCGGTCGATCCTGATATCGGTGATTTTGGTGCCCGGCTTGAGACCCATGTATTCCAGCGCACGCTTCTTGGACTGGCGGCGGTTTTCATCCTCGATTTCGTCCGGGTCCGGCACGACGCCCTCAACCGCGACGACGTCTTCCGGGGACGAGCCCCAGGACACGATCGGCGGAAGGTTTGCCCCGTCAAGCTCGATCACCTTATCGAAATGGGCCTCCGGATCGGAATGCAGGGTCTGCCAGTAGGCCATCGCCATGTCCCAGGCTTCGCCCTTCGGTGCCTTCGGGCGGCCCTTGATATAGGCGAATGTGGTTTCGTCCGGCGCGATCAGGCCGGCGCGGGCGCCCGCCTCGATGGACATGTTGCACACCGTCATCCGGCCCTCCATGGAGAGCGCGCGGATTGCCTCGCCGGCATATTCGATCACATAGCCGGTCCCGCCGGCAGTGCCGATCTTGCCGATGATCGCCAGTACGATGTCCTTGGCGGTGACGCCGGCCGGAACCTGGCCGTTGACCTTCACCAGCATGTTCTTGGCTTTCTGCTGGATCAGGGTCTGCGTGGCGAGCACGTGCTCGACCTCGGAGGTACCGATGCCGTGCGCCAGCGAACCGAACGCACCATGGGTGGACGTGTGGCTGTCACCGCAGACGATGGTCATGCCGGGCAGGGTAAAGCCCTGTTCGGGACCGACGATATGGACAACGCCCTGACGCAGATCGAGCTCGGAATAATATTCGATATCGAATTCGGCCGCGTTCTTGGCCAGCGTGTTGACCTGCAGCGCGGATTCCGGATCGTCGATGCCGTGGCTGCGGTCGGTGGTCGGAACGTTATGATCGACCACGGCCAGCGTCTTCTGCGGCTGGCGCACCTGGCGTCCCGTCATGCGCAGGCCCTCGAAGGCCTGCGGACTGGTGACCTCGTGCACCAGATGACGGTCGATATAAAGCAGGCCGGTGCCGTCCGGCTGCATGTCGACCACGTGGTCGTCCCAGATTTTGTCGTAAAGCGTCCGTGCCTTGGCCATGGGTCTCTCCTCATTCCGGCCGGATCGGCCGCGCGCTTGTCCGCTGCGCTTGCCTCCGGCGCTTCTTGCCGCGTCCATGTAAAGCCGCAGACAAGATGCTCTGACATTTCAAGAGCGATCAACTTTCCGCCTTCACGCAGGATGCGCATGAAAGCAGGTCGACCTAGTGAATGACGCAGCTCCGCTTCAAGGTCAAGCGTTGCGAGTTGAGCTGAATTCAACTGAGATTGACCGGGAGTGCGCCTTTAACAAAAAAAGGCGGCCCGAGGACCGCCCTTTCGTGAACTTGCCTGCCGTGCCGGCTTATTCGGCTGCGTTCTCTGCAGCGTCCTTCTCGGCCTGCTTCGCTTCGGCCTTTGCAACCTTGGCAGCGGTGGCTTCGGCGCGGGTCTCTTCGTTGAGACGCTTGGCGCGAACATTGGTGTTTTCGACGATACGGGCGGACTTGCCGCGGCGGTCGCGCAGGTAGTAGAGCTTCGCACGGCGGACTTTACCGCGGCGGACAACCTCTACGCCTTCCAGCATCGGCGAGAAGATCGGGAAGACACGCTCGACGCCTTCGCCGTAAGAAATCTTGCGGACCGTGAAGCTTTCGTTGATGCCGCCGCCGGAACGGGCGATGCAGACGCCTTCGTAAGCCTGGGTACGGGTCCGGGTACCTTCGGTGACCCTCACGTTGACGCGGACGGTGTCACCCGGAGAAAATTCGGGAAGCTTGCGCTGATCCTCGATTCTCGCCATTTCCTCAGCATTGAGCTGCTCGATGATATTCATGGCATTTTTCCCTTTTCAATTACAAAGCGGTCAGAGCGTTCCCCGCTCGGGGCCAGGAACGAATTCACCGACTTTGGGCCATGTCGCATATCCGCCGGATTTCATGGGCTTTTCGGGTGTTCAGGTACCCTCGCTCACATTCGGGGGAGCCTGAGACAGGCCCCTGCCTTCATCCTGCTTGGCGGGCGTATACAGGATTTTCCCGGCCATGTCATGCGCTTTTTCGGGCACAGCCGCGTCTGCCAGGCAAACCGCATTCCGACCTTGGCCGGAGAGCAAGCCGGCAGAAAAGGCCCACAGTTCGTATCCACCGGAGCTGACCGGAGCCTAATCCACGTCGTCCTCGTCCGCCATATAGGCCTCCCAGAGATCGGGCCGGCGCTGGCGGGTCAGGCGTTCGGCCTCGGCCATGCGCCACTCATGGATTTTCCGGTGGTTGCCGGAGGTCAGAACCTCGGGGATCGGCATGCCTTCGAAATCGGCCGGGCGCGTATAGTGGGGATGTTCCAGCAGCCCCGTCTCGAAACTTTCCGTATCGCCGCTTTCCTTGTTGCCCATCACGCCGGGAATGAGGCGGACCACGGCGTCCAGCATGGTCATCGCGCCGATTTCACCGCCAGAAAGGATGTAGTCGCCGATGCAGATTTCCTCCAGCCCACGGGAATCGATCACCCGCTGGTCCACCCCCTCGAAACGGCCGCAGACAATGACGGCGCCCTGCCCTTCGGCAAGCTCGCGCGCCCTTGCCTGGTTGAACGGATGGCCGCGCGGGCTCATCAGAAGCTTCGGGCGCGGATCATCTGCCGGCGCGGCCGCATCGATCGCCCTGGCAAGGACATCGGCCCGCAGCACCATGCCGGCGCCGCCGCCGGCCGGCGTATCGTCGACGGACCGGTGCTTGTCGGTGGCAAAGTCACGGATCTGGCGGGTTTCCAGCTCCCACAGGCCCTTTTCCAGCGCCCGGCCGGAAAGGCTGTGGCCCAGAGGCCCGGGAAACATGTCCGGATAGAGCGACAGGATCGTTGCTTTGAAGGCCATGAGCCGGTCCGTTCTCGTTCAACCACCAGATGCTGCAGCCGAACCGCAGCAAGACTTTGTTAACCAAACCCGCGAAACACGCCTTTTTCAGCGGGGTCATTTGCCGGCTGGAAAGCTCTGATTAAGGCTCCCTGTCTAAACTGACAAGCGCGTTTCAATCGGGTATCCGGCCGTGCTCAAGTTCCCTGTCATTCGTTTCAAGCTTCCCGCCTTTATGCAAGGACGCATCGCTCGGCATTATATCGATTTTTCCCTGAGCCGGGTGCTGCCGCTGACGGCTCTGATGAGCTTCGGCATCCTGATGGGCCTGGTGTTCAATACCGGCGTCGGGCACCCTTATGACAAGGTCATTCATATCGGCTTTTACGCCCTGCTGACCCTTTCCATCCACGCCCTGTTCTGCTGCCGCTTGCGCATTTCCGCCGTTGTCGCCTTCACATTGGGCCTGGGGGGCGAAGTGATGCAGGGCTTCCTGCCACATCACGAAATGTCGCTGTCCGATACGGTGGCAAACGGCATCGGCGTCGCGCTGGTGGTGGCGCTTATCGCATTGGTCCGCTCGGAATCGCGACAGGCCCTGCTCGACGACACGCAAGACCTCGATCTCGGGAAAATGGGACTGCAGGCGGTGCCGACCCGTTACCTGTCCGGCGCTTCTTCCGAAGGCTCGCCCTCGGACAAATAGTCCTCCGGCAGGTCGATCTTCACCAGCTTCTCGTCCAGGTCGATTTCCGGAACGAAGTCCTTCGTGAAGGGAATATAGAAGCTCTTGCCGCGCGCGGGGCGGATCTCCAGGAGATCGCCTGCGCCGAAATTCTGGACGGCGACGATCTTGCCGCGCGTCTCGCCGCTCCGGTCAAGAACGGTCAGGCCGTTCAGATCGGAATAGTAGAATTCGTCTTCTTCAGGTTCGGGCAACTGGTCGCGGCTGACATAAAGATCCAGCCCGTTCAGTTCCTCCGCCTGATTGCGGTCCGTGATCCCCTTGAACTTGGTGACCACGACCGTCTTCTGCACCCGCGCCTTTTCGACTTCGAAGGATCTGCCGTCCTTCGTGGTCAAAACGCCGTAGTCGGTGAAGGACAGCGGGTCATCGCCGAACGGCTTGACCCGCACCTCCCCGCGAATGCCGTGCGCCGCGCCGATTTTGGCCATCAGGACCTTTTGATCCTCTGACGAAGTCATGTCATCGGGCCTCTGACTGGAAAGCCGGTGCGGCACAGGTCATCTGGTTATTCGGCGGCAGCTTCTTCGGAAGCGGCTTCCTCGGCCGGAGCGGCGGCGGCTTCTTCATCGGCCAGACGCTTGGCTTCCAGGCGTTCCTTCGCCTTTGCGCCCGGCGCGGCTTTTTTCGGGTTGTTGCGCGGCTCACGCTTCACGAGGCCGGCAGCGTCCAGAAAGCGCAGAACGCGGTCGGTCGGCTTTGCACCGTTGTCGAGCCAATACTGGATGCGTTCCACATCCAGCTTTACTCGCTCTTCGGATTCCTTCGGCAGCATCGGGTCGTAGGAACCGACCTTTTCGATGAAGCGGCCATCGCGCGGAGAGCGGATGTCAGCAACAACGATGCGGTAGAACGGGCGTTTCTTGGAACCGCCGCGTGCCAGGCGAATTTTCGTAGCCATTTTGTATCTCCAGTTTTTTCAGTTGCCGGCTTCAGCGGCAATGGCTTCATGGTGCCGGATCACTTCGTGAACGATGAAGTTCAGGAACTTCTCGGCAAAGTCAGGATCGAGATTGGCGTCGCCAGCAAGCTGCCGCAGCCGCTCGATCTGAATCTTTTCCCGCGCCGGATCGGCCGGCGGCAGATTGTTGGTCGCTTTCAGAACACCCACCTTCTGGGTGCATTTGAACCGTTCGGCGAGCATGTGAACGAGCGCCGCGTCGATATTGTCGATGGAAGCCCGGAGCGCCTTCAGCTCCTCGAGGGCCTCGCTCTGGCCCAGCCGGGTTTCGGCTTCGCTGACGCTCATCGTTTCTTGCCTTTGCCCGTGCCCGGCAGGCCGGGAAGTTTCGGCCCTCCGAGGCCCGGCAGGCCGGACATTCCAGGAGGCAGCCCGGGGCCGCCCATGCCGCCGGGGAGACCGGACATTCCGCCCGGAAGGCCCTTCGGCAGGTCCACGCCGCCCGGAAGCTGGCCAGATTTCGCCATTTCATCAAGCTGCTTGGGATCGACATTCGGCATGCCGCCGCCCAAGCCGCCCATCAGCTTGCCCAGCATGCCTTTTTTCTTGCCCATGGACTTCATCATGTCGCCCATCTGGCGGTGCATCTTCAGCAGCTTGTTGACCTCGGCCACCTCGACGCCGGAACCGGCGGCAATGCGCTTCTTGCGGCTTGCCTTCAGAAGGTCCGGCTTGTGGCGCTCGGTCGGGGTCATGGACTGGATGATGGCGATCTGGCGCTTGAAGACCTTGTCGTCGATATTGGCCGCCTCGATCTGCTTCTTCATCTTGCCGACGCCCGGAAGCATGCCCATCATGCCCGACATGCCGCCCAGCTTTTCCATCTGCTGGAGCTGCTCGGCGAGATCCTCCAGGTCAAAATGACCCTTCTGCATCTTCCTGGCCATCTTGGCGGCTTTTTCCGCATCGATGGCTTCCGCCGCCTTTTCGACGAGCGAGACGATATCGCCCATGCCCAGAATGCGGTCGGCGATCCGCTTCGGATGGAAGTCTTCCAGCGCATCGGCTTTTTCGCCGGTACCGACCAGCTTGACCGGTTTGCCCGTGACGGCGCGCATGGAAAGTGCAGCACCGCCGCGCCCGTCACCGTCCATACGGGTGAGCGCAATGCCGGTGATGCCCACGCGTTCGTCGAAACTCTGGGCCAGATTGACCGCGTCCTGACCGGTGAGGGAGTCGGCGACGAGCAGGATTTCATGGGGCCGGGTGGCGGCCTTGACGTCCGCCATCTCCACCATCAGCGGCTCGTCGATATGGATCCGGCCCGCCGTATCGAGCAGGACCACGTCATAGCCGCCCAGCTTGGCGGCGGAAATCGCCCGCTTGGCGATCTCGACCGGTCCCTGGCCCTGGATGATCGGCAGCGTGTCGATGTCGTTCTGCTCGCCCAGGATCTTCAGCTGTTCCTGGGCCGCCGGACGGCGGGTGTCGAGCGAGGCCATCAGCACCTTGCGCTTGTCGCGCCGGGTCAGGCGCCGCGCAATCTTGGCCGTCGTCGTGGTTTTACCCGAGCCCTGCAGACCCACCATCATGATCGGCACGGGTGCCGGGGCGTTCAGGTCGAGCGGCTCGGCTTCCGTTCCCAGCATCTCGACGAGCTGGTCATGCACAATCTTGACGACCATCTGGCCGGGGGTCACCGATTTGACCACTTCCGCGCCAACCGCCCGGTTGCGGACCTTGTCGGTGAAGGAGCGAACGACCGGCAGGGCGACGTCAGCCTCGATCAGCGCGCGGCGGATTTCGCGCAGCGCTTCATTGACGTCATTTTCCGACAGCGCACCGCGGCCGGTTAGCTTGTCGAAAATTCCGCTTAGTCGATCGGACAGGCTTTCAAACATCAACTGGTCCTTACAGTCATCGGTTTCGGGAGATCTCCCGAACCATATGGGCAACCGTGCTTCAAATCCAAGCCGCGGCGCTTGCGCAAAGCGGTTTGCCACCCGAGGGCGCAACGCGCTGTCGGGTGTTGACCTCCGGGCTCTCTTTAGACCTTTGCGGGTCCCGGTCGGCGGATCAGATTGTCGGTCACTCGTATGGAGTTGGCGGGTCTATGCCTGAAAGAACCGGAAGAGTCAAGGAATGCGCCGGATTTCGTGAGAGCCGGTGATCAGGGGCCTGTCGCAGGAGCCACGTCGCTGGCGGAGATCAGGGATGTCCGTCATTCCGAACAAGTGCAGCAACGCTGCGCGCAGATCCGGAATCCAGAAATGGGCGTGAGCGAAGCGAACTCATTATTCATGCAAAATTCAGACGCGCCTGCGGCGCGACATATACCTGGATTCCGGATCTGCGTTCGGCTCCGCCTCCCTTGTCCAGAATGACGGTTGCAGACAATGCTGCCCCTCAATCACGCCTGGACGTTTCGTACCGCGAAGACACCTCGTAATAGTCGTTGAACCCGATCCGTTCGCGCAATTCGCCGAAATCCATCAGATCCGCAGTCCGGTCCTGACCGGATTTCAACCGCTCCAGCGTGTGGACCATGGCCTTCATCGCGCTTGCCATCAGCGTCAGCGGATAGGCGGCGATCGCGAAACCGAGGTCTTCCAGTTCCTTGTGCGGCAGGTCTGGCGTCTCGCCGCCCTCGACGATATTCGCCATTTTCGGCCCCGGCAGCTCGCGGCAGATGGTCTCCATTTCCTGGACGGTCCTCGGCGCTTCCACAAAGAGGATATCCGCGCCCAGTTCGCTGAACTTCGCCGCCCGCCCGATCGCTTCTCCGAGCCCGTGTTCGTGGCGGGCGTCGGTGCGGGCGAGGATCAGGATATCAGCGCCCGCCGCTTTGGCGTCATTGGCGGCCCGAATCCGGTCAAAGGCCTCCTCGCGCGCGACGACGGCCTTGCCCGGCGTGTGGCCGCAACGTTTTGGTGCCACCTGATCCTCGATCATCACCGCTGCGGCGCCGGCCTTGGCAAAACCGGCCACCGTCCGGCGCACATTCATCGCGTTGCCATAGCCGGTATCGCCGTCGGCCAGCAGCGGGATCCGGACCGCATCGGCTATATTGCGGGTCTGGTCCAGCACTTCGCCATAGGACATCAGGCCGAGATCAGGCTGGCCGATCCGCGAGGCGGATGCGGCAAAGCCGGACATGAAGGTCAGTCCGAAACCCGCCTGCTCGATCAGCCTGGCGGACAGCGCATCGAAACAGCAGGGCATGACGTGCAGCTTGTCCTGCGCAAGCAGGGCGCGGAGCTTGTCGGCCGGAGACGGCATGGCTTGGAACCTCAGAGCTTGAACGGGATGTAAAGGGCAAGATCGGTCCAGACGTAGAGGATCGCAACCGTTATCAGCATCAGCAGCAGAAACGGCAGCACGCCTCGGGAGACTTCCGACAGTCTGGCGCGGGCAACCGACTGGATCACATAGAGATTGAGCCCGACCGGCGGGGTGATCAGCGCACATTCCACCATCACCACCATATAGACGCCGAACCAGATGGGATCGAAGCCGAGCGTCAGGGCAGCCGGCAGCAGGACCGGCGTCATGATCAGCACCATGGACAGCGCCTCGAACACCAGCCCCATGATCAGCAGCACCACGGAAACGACGAGGATAAAGGCAAGCGGCGTATCGATGTTCTGGCCGATGAATACGGAAATATCCTGCGGGATCCGGTAGAGCGTGATCGCCTTGCCGAAGACCTTTGCCCCGGCGACGATCAGCAGGATGGCGACCGTCGTCACCATGGACTCCAGCGCCGCCTCGGTGAATGTCTTCAAGGTCAGGGTGCGCAGAAAGAGTCCGGTGATGAGCAGCGCCACCGCGAAGCCGATGGCCGCCGCTTCGGTCGGCGTCGCAACGCCGGTATAGATGACGCCGATAACGATCAGCGCAAGGGCAATCGACGGCAAGGCGCGCACCGTGCTGTCGATGCGTTCGCGGGTACTTGAGGCCGGTTCCGGCGTATAGCCGCCGAACCAGCGCGCATAGATCATGGAAAAGCCGATGAACACCACGACAAGCAGGAGCCCGGGTCCGATGCCGGCCAGGAACAGTGCGATCACCGACTGTTCCGTGACAAAGCCGTAGACGATCATCGGAATGGAGGGCGGAATGAGGATGCCGAGCGTGCCGCCCGCCGCCAGCAGCCCGTAGACGAACTTCCGCTCATACCCGCGCTGGATCATTTCGGGAATGGCGACCGTGCCGATGGTTGCGGCGGTGGCGACCGAGGAGCCGGAAATGGCGGCGAAGATGGCGCAGGAGACGATGGTTGCCACCGCAAGACCGCCGGGCCAGTGGCCGACCCAGGCATGGACGGCGGCAAAGAGGTCCCTGCCGACGCCGCCCTTGAGCAGGATGTTGGACATCAGCAGGAACAGCGGAACCGCCAGCAGGATAAAGCCGTCCAGCGTGGAAAGGATCGCCTGCGGTGCCATGAGCGGCGAAAATCCGCCGAAGATCAGCAGGGCAAGACCGAGTCCGCCAAGCGAAAAAGCCACCGGCACGCGGATGAGCAGCAGGGCGAAAAGCGCCGCGAGAATGAGGAGCGTCGTCATTCCGGCACCGCCTCTTCGGCATTCGAGCCCTTTGGCTCGCTTGCCACTTCAATCAAAGCCTGGACGAACAGGAGCGCAAACCCGACCGGAATGGCCAGCTCGGCGACCCAGGTCGGCAGGTCGAGCATGGATCCGGTTGTCCGGCCGCGCGCGAACGACTCGTGGAAGATGGCGCCGCCCTTCCAGGCGACCACCGCGCTGAAAGCGGCAATGACGAGCATGGCGAGCACATGGCACAAGCGCCTGCCCGCCGGACCGAGGCGGTCCGTCATGGCATCGACGGAGATATGCCGCCCCGTCTTCAGGAGCCAGGGCATTCCGATCATCGTGCCCCAGATCAGGCACAGCTGGGCAAGCTCGGCGGCCCAGATGGTCGGCGCGATGAACAGGTACCGTGCCAGAACCTCGTAGGTGAGCATGCAGCCGGCGAGAATGAACAACAGCGCAGCAGTCCAGGCGAGCGCCTGAAGAAACAGGAAAAAGGCTCTCATGAGACCATCGGACGGTGGGGCAAGATCGATTGCCGCTGGATGAAGGCGTAAGGCGAGCAGGGATGTTTGAGGCGATCCGGACGGCTCCGGATCATTTGTCGCGGGGCGGACGGCTGAGCGTCCGCCCCGCGATGTGACTGTCGTCAGGGTGGATCAGAGTGCGCTGGCCGCCTCCATGACCTTTTGGCCGAGAGGCCCGGCCTTTTCGACAAACGTGTCGTAGACCGGCTGACTGACGGCCTTCCAGGCGGTCATTTCCTCCTCGGTCGGGGTATAGACCGTCATGCCGTTTTCCTTCGCAGCTTCATAGGCCTGCGCTTCGATCTCGGACATGCGGTCCCGCACATCGGATTCGGCCTTCAGGGCGGCGGCCTGGATGATCGCCTTGTGTTCCTCGGGCAGACCGTTCCAGAAATCCGTGTTCACGACCACGATGAATTCGATATCCGCATTGTTGGTGACGGTTATCGTGTCCATCACTTCCCAGAGCTTCCTGGACTTGACCCCGGAAACGCCGGTCATGCCGACATCGACCGTGCCGCGCTGGTAGGCGAGATACTGCTCGGATCCCGAAATGAGTGTCGGCGCCCCGCCGGCCGCCGTCACGAAATCGCCGAGCGTCTTGCCGAAAACGCGGACCTTCTTGCCCTTCAGGTCGTCCGGCGTCTTCACCGGCGCCCCCTTGGACAGCATGATCGCGCCGCCATAGGCCTGCCACCACAGGACCGTCGATCCGGTCTCCTTGATGGCTTCGTCCAGGGGACCCCGCACGGGCGACCCGGGAGCGACCGCGGCCCGGACCTTTTCTTCCGTATCGAACAGGAACGGCTGGTAGAATATGTCGACGGCCGGAATGTCGCCGACATAACGGGTCAGCGAGGCGACGCCCATCTCGATGGATCCGGACCCGACGGCCGCGGGAACTTCCTTGTCCTTGTAGAGCTGAGCGGAATCATAGATTTCAACCGCAATCTCGCCGTTTGCATTCTTCTCCACTTCCTCTTTGAACAGAAGAACGTTCTGACCCAGATGGCTCGTCAGCGGCAGTTGAAGGGAAATGCGCAGTGTCGTGTCTGCGGCGCCGGCGGAGCCGACCGACACGCCAAGCGCGAGCGCGGCACCAAGTGCCCAGGAAAATGCTTTCATAATTCATGTCCTCCCAATCTATGGGGGCAGTCTGGCAAACGGGCAATCACTGGTCAATACAGGTCGCGGCTGCCCGGGAGGTATAAAAATTCAACAATCAATTGAGACGTTTAACGCGTCGCGATAGCCGGACCTTGCTTTTTGCAGTGCACGCGCAGATAAGGAGGCCAACCTGCAACTTCGACTGCCGCCCTGACAGCCGATGGTCCCGGGATTGTACGGTACATGAATTTTCGCGCCATAGCGTTGCCGATCGGTCGGTTGCTGCTGCTGATTTCGCTCCTGATGATCATCCCGGCGATGGCGGATGTTTTCGCGTCAAATCCGGACTGGCAGGTCTTCCTCACATCCGCGCTGGTTCTCGGCACCACGGGCGTCCTGATGACCCTGGCGTTCCGGGGCGAACGCCCGCCCGGCAATTTCCGCGAGGCGCTCATCTTCGTGAATGCCGCCTGGTTCGCCTTTTCCTTCGCCGGCGCGATCCCCTTCTATTTCAGCGGCCTCGGCATCAGTTTCACCGACGCGTTTTTTGAAACCGCTTCAGGCGTGACCACGACCGGGTCCACCATTCTCACCGGCCTCGATGTCCTGCCGCCCGGCATCCTCCTGTGGCGCAGCCTCCTGCAGTGGATCGGCGGGATCGGGGTTATCGCCATCGGCATCTGGCTGTTGCCGGGCCTGCGTGTCGGCGGAAGCCAGCTCTTCGCGCTGGAGTCGTCTGAGAAAACCAACAAGCCTTACGGTCATGTTGGTCCGTTCGTTTACCGGCTGCTGGCGATTTACGGCGGGCTGACGGTGTCCTGCGTCCTGCTCTACCTGATGTGCGGCATGAGCTTCTTCAACGCCGTGAACCATGCCATGACCACGGTCTCGACCGGCGGGTTTTCGACATCCGACCAGTCATTCGGGCAGTTTCCGGGTCTTGCCGCCTATTGGGTGGCCATTTTCTTCATGCTGGCCTCGGCCGTGCCGTTTCTCTATCTGATCAGGAGCATCGAGCACAGGCGCTTCGGCGAGGACATCCAGATTATCCTGCTGCTGGGCATCGTGGCCGCCGCTGCCTTTACTGTCTTTCTGCTCCAACGGTTCATGGTGGAAGACGCGCCGTTCCAGACCTTCACCTTCGCGGCCTTCAATGTCGTCTCGGTCATTACGACAACCGGCTATGCGGCCAACGACTACCTTCAATTCGGCACCGCCGTCATCGCGATCTTTTTCGTGCTGACATTCTTCGGCGGCTGCAGCGGATCGACCTCGGGCGGTTTCAAGATGTTCCGGGTCGCGATCTTGACCAGCTACATCAGGGCCCTCCTCCGCAGAATTGTCCGTCCGCACCGCGTCATCGACGCCCGGTACCAGGGACATGCCGTCAGCAACACCGTTCTGGAAGGCATTCTCGTGTTCGCGGTGCTCTACACCGGCGCGTTCGCGGCCTTTTCCGTAGTCTATATGATGCTGGGCATGGATCTGGAAACCGCCTTGAGCGCCTCGATCACCGCCCTGGCAAATGTCGGCCCCGGCATCGGCGAGACGATCGGCCCCTCGGGAACATTCCAGTCGCTTTCCGACACCGCGAAATGGTTTCTGGCCAGCGAGATGATCCTCGGCCGGCTCGAGATCCTCGCCGGAATCCTGCTGCTGAGCCCGGATTTCTGGCTGGAATAAACGGAAACCACCGCCGGCGTGGCCGTCCGGCGGTGGCTCCAAATCAGGCAATCGCGCCGCTTTCACGGACTACGGGGGGTATGATTGCCTGAAGCCGGCCTATGGATGAACGGTTGAAGACTCTCCGGATCCAACAGGCTGCGCTGGTTGAATCCTTGCGGCGCGGCTCACGAAAAACTCTGCTGCCCAATCCCGGCTGCTGAAAGGCTTCTCTTGGGAAAGATCGCGGCAATGTTGTGACCGGCGGCCGGGCGCAGCCACAAGCGGGTCAGATTTACGTCACTTTGCAGCGTATCCGGCAGGTCACGCGTAGTCGCGTGCGCCAAAGATCGCCGATCCGACACGCACATGGGTCGCCCCGAAGCCGATGGCGATCCCGTAGTCGGACGACATGCCCATGGAAAGACCGCTCAGGCCATTGCGCCTGGCGATTTTTTCAAGAAGCGCGAAATGCGCGCCCGGCGCTTCGTCGATCGGCGGAATGCACATCAGGCCGACGATGTTGAGCCCGACCTCGCCGCGGCAGTCTTCGACGAAGGCGTCGACGTCCCCCGGGGCGATGCCGGCCTTTTGCGGCTCCTCCCCGGTATTCACCTGGATGAAGCAGGCAAGATCCCTGCCCTGTTTGTCCATCTCCGCCTTGAGCGCCCGGGCGATCTTCGGCCTGTCGACCGTGTGAATGACGTCGAAGGTCGCCACCGCTTCCTTTGCCTTGTTTGACTGCAGCGGCCCGATCAGGTGCAACTCGATGCCGTCATAGTCCTCCCTGAGCCCCGGCCATTTGCCCATGGCCTCCTGGACCTTGTTTTCCCCGAAGATCCGGTGACCCGCGTTCAGGACCGGGCGGATATCCGCGGCCTCGAATGTTTTCGACACGGCGATCAGCGAAACGGAACCGTCCGCCCGACCATATTCGGCCTCGGCACTGCGGATATCGGCCTTAACCTCGGACAGACGGTCGGCAGCGGACATGAGTTGCTCCAGTTTTGTTCGGAAAAGATCTTCCGTGACGGTTGTCGAACTCTTAGCAGATTACCGAAAAGCACTTCAAACCCGTTCTCCTCAATCCGATTGTCCCCGGAGCGAGGGTGGGGAAGCGGGCCCGGTTTGCCGGCCGCCCGCGACCCAAGAGCTTTACGAATGCGGCAATGCGAAATAAACAGACATCTGCAAGACCAACAACTTTTCGCATGTTGACCGCGGAGCTGATTTCTGGTGACAGTCCGCCAGTCAATCATACAGGAATTCCGCCGGTCCCGGCGGTAGCAACAGACGGCACATTTGATGGCAACGGAACGGTACAATGCGCGCGAAGTGGAAGCGCGCTGGCAGAAGATCTGGAACGACAAGGACGTCTTCGTCACCCATAACGACGACCCTCGCGACAAATATTATGTCCTCGAGATGTTCCCCTATCCGTCCGGCCGCATTCACATGGGCCATGTGCGCAACTATGCGATGGGTGACGTCGTCGCCCGCTACAAGCGCGCCAGGGGCTTCAATGTCCTGCACCCCATGGGCTGGGACGCATTCGGCATGCCGGCGGAGAATGCCGCCATGCAGAACAAGGTCCATCCCAAGGACTGGACCTATGAAAACATCGCCACCATGCGCGACCAGCTCAAGATCATGGGACTTTCCCTGGACTGGAGCCGCGAATTCGCGACCTGCGACGTCAGCTACTACACCCAGCAGCAGCGCCTGTTTCTGAAATTCCTCGACGCCGGCCTCGTCTATCGCAAGAACGCCAAGGTGAACTGGGATCCGGTCGACATGACCGTTCTGGCCAATGAACAGGTGATCGACGGCCGCGGCTGGCGCTCCGGCGCCTTGGTGGAACAGCGCGAACTGACCCAGTGGTTCTTCAGGATCTCCGATTATTCGGAAGATCTCCTGGAGGCGATCGATACGCTGGACCGTTGGCCGGACAAGGTGCGGCTTATGCAGAAGAACTGGATCGGCCGGTCCGAAGGCTTGCGCGTCCGCTTTGAATTCACCCAGCCGGCTCCCAACGGCGACAAGACGCTCGAGATCTTCACCACCCGTCCGGACACCCTGTACGGCGCGTCCTTCATGGGCCTGTCCCCGGACCATCCGATTTCAGCCCGGGTCGCCGAGACCAATCCGGAAATCAAAGCCTTCATCGAAGAATGCCGGCGGATCGGAACTTCCGAAGAAGCTATTGAAAAAGCTGAGAAAAAGGGCTTGGACACCGGCCTGCGCGTCAAGCATCCGCTCGACGATTCGATCGAACTGCCGGTTTATGTCGCCAACTTCATCCTGATGGATTACGGCACCGGTGCGATCTTCGCCTGCCCGGCGCACGACCAGCGCGACCTGGATTTCGCCCGCAAGTACGGACTGCCGGTCAAACCCGTCGTGCTGCCGAAGGACGCCGATCCGGCGAGCTTCGACGTGGATGATGAAGCCTTTACCGATGACGGCGTCATCTTCAATTCCGATTTCCTAGACGGACTTTCCATTGCCGACGCCAAGGAAGCCGTCGCCCGGAAGCTGGAAGGCGTAAAGGTGGACGGTGCACCCCAGGCCGAGCGCCAGGTAAACTACCGCCTGCGCGACTGGGGCATTTCCCGTCAGCGCTATTGGGGTTGTCCGATCCCGGTCGTTCATTGCGACGACTGCGGCGTCGTTCCGGAAAGGGACGAAAACCTGCCGGTCCAGCTGCCGGACGACATCAATTTCGACAAGCCGGGCAACCCGCTCGACCGTCACCCGACCTGGCGCGACACCTCCTGCCCGAATTGCGGCAAGGCGGCAAGGCGCGAAACGGATACCATGGACACGTTCGTGGATTCCTCATGGTATTTCGCCCGCTTCACCGCGCCTGACTGCGACCAGCCGACCGACCCGGAGGCGGCGAACGGCTGGTTGCCGGTCGACCAGTATATCGGCGGCATCGAGCACGCGATCCTGCACCTGCTCTATTCGCGCTTCTTCACACGGGCGATGCAGAAGGTCGGGGCGCTGGATCTGAAGGAACCCTTCAAGGGCCTCTTCACCCAGGGCATGGTGACCCACGAGACCTATCGTCTGGGTGAAGGCGGCAACGGCCGCTGGATCGCCCCGGCCGATATCCGCATCGAGGACGTCGACGGCAAACGCCGCGCCACCCTCATCGACACCGGCGAGGAGGTCGCGATCGGCTCGATTGAAAAAATGTCGAAGTCGAAAAAGAACACCGTCGACCCGACCGACATCATCGACACCTACGGCGCCGACACGGCACGCTGGTTCATGCTGTCCGACAGCCCGCCCGAGCGCGACGTCATCTGGACCGAAGACGGCGTCCAGGGCGCCTGGCGCTTCGTTCAGCGCGTCTGGCGCCTGATCAGCGACATTGCCGAAAAGACCGAACCGCGCAGCCGCTCCGCACCGAATGTCGAAGGGAAGGCCCTCGATCTGCGGCGCGCAAGCCACAAGACGCTGGCCGCCGCTTCGGCCGATCTCGACAGTCTCGGCTTCAACCGGGCGGTCGCGCGCCTCTACGAGCTGGTCAACATGCTCAGCAAGGTCTGCAATGAGGGCGTGGAAGATGCCGGCACCGAATACGCGGTCCGGGAAGCGGCGGACTATCTGGTCCAGATGATGGCGCCGATGATGCCGCATCTTGCCGAGGAATGCTGGTCGGTTCTCGGCCACGACAACCTGATTTCCGATGCCAAGTGGCCCGAAGCCGACGAAGCTTTGCTGAGCGAGGACACGGTTACCTATCCCGTTCAGATCAACGGCAAGAAGCGCGGCGAACTGACGATTGCAAAAGAGGCTTCCAAAGAGGAGGTCGAAGCAGCTACCTTGGCGCTGGATGTCGTTCAAAAAGCGCTGGCCGGGAACCCGCCGAAAAAGCTCATCGTGGTGCCGCAAAGGATCGTGAATGTCGTTGCTTGACAACCTCCTCGAAAACAAGGGCGCGCTGCGGCGGGCCGCCTTTTGCGCAGCCATTGCGGTGGGCCTGACCTTGAGCGGCTGCCAGGTGCGCCCGCTCTACGGCACAAGCACCGGCGAACTCGGCTCGACGCCGTCGTCGGTCGCCGGCGAACTTGCCGCAATCGATGTGGACGAGATTTCGGCCAGGTTTGCAAACGACGAAGGCGCCCGGGTTCTCTACAACGAACTCATCTATCACTTCGAACGCGGCGCCGCGGTACCGCCCAAGAAATACAGTCTCAAGGTGCTGATGGATGTCAATAACGCGGAAGTCGGTGTCGAGCGGTTTGCAGACGTTCCCTCCGCCTACACGACCACGATGAACTCCACCTTCATCCTGAGCGACATGGAGACCGAAGAAACGCTGATGACCGGCCGGACATTCAAGTCCGCCTCCTATGACTTCTCGAACCAGCGTTTTGCCAATCAGCGCGCCTACCGGGACGCGCAGGAACGGGTGGCCAAGGCCGTCGCCGATGACATCGCCTCGCGTGTCGCCGGCTATTTCGCCAGCAAGTCCTAAGGGTCGGGAGCCCCTCTGCCGTGACCGTCCTGAAAGCAGGCGACATTGACCGCTACGTCGCCAACCCTCCGGCGGAAGGCGGCGTTGTCCTGATTTTCGGCCCCGATACGGGCCTGGTTTCGGAGCGGGCCGCAAGGCTGGTGGCAAAAGCCTCCGAAGGCCAGGACGATCCTTTCAATCTCATCAAGATCGACGCTTCCGACATCAGCTCGGATCCGAATCGATTGATCGACGAAGTGCTGACCGTGCCGCTTTTCGGCGGGCGGCGGGTCGTCTGGGTGAAAGACGCGTCGGCCAAGAACCTCAATCCGGCTGTCGAGCCGGTGCTCAAGCTGGACGACTGGCAAACGCTGGTGGTGCTGGAAGCCGGTGACATCAAGAAGGGTGTCGGCCTCAGAAAACTGATCGAAGCTCACAAACGCGCCGTCGCCCTGCCATGTTACGCCGACAGCGACCGCGGCATTGACCAGCTGATCGACGAGGAAACGCGAGAAGCCGGCCTTTCGATCAGCCGCGAGGCCAGGGCTGCCCTTCACAGCCTGCTTGGCGGCGACCGCATGGCGAGCCGCGGAGAGCTCAAGAAGCTCTGCCTCTATGCACTCGGCAAGGGCCGCATCGACAGCGAGGATGTCGAGGCGATTATCGGCGATGCCTCCGCTTTCGAAACCTCCCAGCTGATAGATGCCGCCGCATCCGGCGATCTCGCCACGCTGGATCACGGGCTGGAACGGTTGTCGGAAGCCGGATCGAAAGCCTCCGTGATCGCCAACCAGGCCCTCAAGCATTTCCAGCATTTGCATCGGATGCGAATCGATATCGACAAGGGCAGGAACGCCCAGCAGGTGGTCGATAACCAGCGCCCGCCGATCTTCTTCAGCCGGAAGCCGAAATTCGCGCAGCAGCTACGCATCTGGTCCCTGAATGATCTGGAGCGGGCCATGGGCATTCTGAGCGAAGCCACGAAGATATCGCGCCTGAATGACGCGCTCGGCGTCCCGGTGCTCTCCGAAGCCCTGCTGAAACTCGGCCGCGCCGCCCGGGCGCGCAACCAGCGGCGATAGCGGACGTTACCAAGCAGGCCGTTCCGCTGCCGTTATTGTCGATCACGGCAAGGATGAAAAACGGCAAGGGCCGAGACCTGTCCCCGGTCCCGGCCCTGCAAACACTTCCGGATGATCTATCAGCGTGTCTCGACGCCCAGCTTCCGGCAGATTTCGTCGAGCTGCTCCAGCGACGTGTATTTGATCTTCAGATCGCCGGATTCCTTGCCCGGCTTATGACCGACGATGACCTTGAGCCCCAACGAGTCGGACAGACGCTTTTCCAGCGCCTTCGTATCGGCATCCTTTTGCGGCTTCTCACTCTGCGTCTTCGCGCCCTTCAGCCGTGCCAGGGCTTCCGGATCCTGGGAAATCTTTTCAGCATCACGAACCGTCAGTCCTCTTTCGACGATCAGCTCGGCAAGCGCCGCAGGATCGTCGACAGTGATCAGCGCCCGCGCATGACCGGCCGTCAACAGGCCTTCCGCCAGATAATCCTTCACCGAATTGGGCAGCTTGAGGAGCCGCATGGTATTGGCGACGTGGCTGCGGCTCTTGCCGATGACCTTCGCCAGCTCGCCCTGGCTGTAGCTGAACTCCGCCGTCAGCTGCTCATAGCCCATGGCCTCTTCGATCGGATTGAGGTCGGCACGCTGAACGTTTTCGATGATGGCAAGTTCGAGCGCTTCCTGATCGGTGACCTCGCGGATGATGATCGGCGCTTCGTGCAGGCCGGCCTTCTGCGCCGCGCGCCAGCGCCGTTCGCCTGCGATGATCTCGAAGCGGTTCTCCTTGCCCGCTGCCGGACGCACCAGGATCGGCTGGACGATGCCCTTGGACTTGAGCGACTCGGCCAGGTCCATCAGATCCTTTTCCGTGAAGGTCTTTCGCGGGTTACGCGGGTTCGGCTCAAGATGCTCGATCGGAACCCTGCGCGAGTCGCGAATGAACTTTTCCGGCGGCGGCGCAGTCTCCTGGGCGGAATCCCCGATCAAAGCGGCCAGACCTCTGCCCAATCGTTTGTTCTTGACGTCTCTTTCCGCCATTACCGCACCTATTTCTTCTTATATTTCAATGGATTAACCCATAGAACCCGTCGTCTGAGCGCCGCCTGACGAAAGGTTTTCGGTTCGGAACCGAACCTCTCAGGCGGCCACGCGGCGCAACTCGCGTTCCCTCTGGATGATTTCAGAGGCGAGGCGGAGATAGGCCTGACTGCCGGCGCATTTCAGATCGTAGAGCAGCGCCGGCTTGCCATAGGACGGCGCTTCGGAAATGCGCACGTTTCTGGGTATCACCGTCTCGTAGACCGCATCGCCCATGGTCTCGCGCACATCGGCGACCACCTGGCTCGAGAGATTGTTGCGGCTGTCATACATGGTCAGAACAATGCCGTGGATGGTGAGCTCCGAGTTCAGCGCGTTTTTCACTTGCTCCACCGTGCTCAGCAGCTGGCTCAGACCTTCGAGCGCGAAAAATTCACACTGCAACGGCACCAGAATGGAATGGGATGCCGAAAGGGCGTTGATTGTCAGCAGGTTAAGGGACGGCGGGCAGTCGACAAGAACGTAGGTAAATCCGATTTCCTGAAACAGGCGCGACCTGGTGAGGCCCTCGACAGCATTTCGCAGCCGGAACGCCCGGTCGCTGGTCGAGGCGATCTCCAGCTCGAGACCCAGCAGGTCCATGGTCGACGGCGCCACCCACAGGCGCTGCACGGCGGTTTCCCGCACGGCTTCGGCCAGTGAGCAGTCGCCGCTGAGGACCTCGTAGGTCGACACGCCGCGATCCCGGTGCTCGATTCCGAGGCCGGTCGATGCGTTGCCCTGCGGATCGAGATCGATCACCAGAACCTTTTCCCCGATCGCCGCCAGGGCCGTTCCGAGGTTGATAGCCGTGGTGGTCTTGCCCACCCCACCCTTTTGGTTAGCAAGCGCGAGAACGCGCGGTGATTCGGGAAGCATGCTCATTGCCACCACACCTTCCTGAGCTAATGGGGCCGGGCTGAAATGTTTGAAAATATTAGCATCCGGCTCACGGGATCGACGAGACTTATCTTTTCTACCAGATCGAAGTGCCAACGGGCAGATACTTCATCGACTTCCCGCTGAAAATCCTGTCCTTTGTGGAAAACAGCCTTTGCCCCTTGCGCGGTAAACGGCTCCGCAAGGCGGAAAAGAAGATCCAGGGATGCCAGAGCGCGCGCGGATACTGCATCGACCGGGCCGTGGGGCCAGTCTTTCGCAACCGATTCGATTCGGCCCGCATGGACGGTACCCCGAGATCCGGTTTCCCTGAGAGCGGTGCGCAGGAAAGCCGCCTTGCGCTGGTTGCTTTCAATCATATGGACATGCCCGTCGGGATCGTCCGCCAACAGAATGGCGGTCACCACGCCGGGAAATCCCCCGCCGCTGCCGATATCGACCCACGTCCTCGCCTCCGGATAACTCCACTGGGTCTGAAGGCTGTCGGCCACGTGACGTGTCCAGATATCCGGTATCGTCGAGGGAGAGATGAGGTTTTGTGCCGGCTGCCACTTGAGGACGAGGTCTACGAAGACCTGCAGACGCTCCAGAGTTTCACGTGAAACATCCCCATACTTATGCACAACCTGTCCAGAACTGTTCAACACAACAGGGGCGCTCATCAGGCCGCCCCACGCTGGCTGTTGCGCTTGAGATGGGACAGGATCAGCGTCAGAGCAGCTGGCGTCATGCCATCCATACGGGAGGCCTGGCCGAGCGTCGCCGGCCGGATATCCGTGAGTTTCTGGCGGATTTCGTTGGAAAGCCCGATGATCGCCTCGTAACTGAAGCTGTCCGGAATGGCCAGGGCTTCGTCGCGCTTCAGCGCTTCGATATCCGCCATCTGCCGATCGAGATAGACCGCATAGAGCGCGTCGGTCGCCACCTGCTCGGCAATCGCTGCATCGATGCCGCCAAGCTCCGGCCAGATCGCCGTCAGGCCTTCATAGGTGACGTTCGGATAGGAAAGCAGATCAAAGGCCGACCTGCGGATGCCGTCCTGGTTGACCGGCAGACCCTTCTTCTGGGCCTCGGACGGCGTCACCGTCAGCCGTGTCAGCAGATCCCTCGCCTCGGAGATCTTCCGCAACTTGGCTTCGAACGCCTTGTGCCGGGTTTCCGACACGCAGCCGGCCAGGATCCCCAGCGGCGTGAGACGCTGATCCGCGTTGTCCGCCCGCAGCGACAGACGGTACTCGGCGCGCGAGGTGAACATCCGGTAGGGCTCGCTGATGCCCCGCGTGATCAGATCATCGATCATCACGCCGATATAGCCCTGCGAGCGGTCCACCACGAAAGGTGCCTTGTCCGCGGCGCGCAGCGCAGCGTTGAGACCGGCAACCAGCCCCTGCGCACCAGCTTCTTCATAGCCGGTCGTGCCGTTGATCTGGCCCGCCAGATAAAGACCCGGGCAGCGTTTGGCTTCCAGCGTCGGCCGCAGCTCCCGCGGGTCCACATGATCGTATTCGATCGCATAGCCCGGCTGCAGGACCTTAACATCCTCCAGACCCGGAATGGTCCTCAGGAAAGCCACTTGGGCGTCCTCGGGCAAGGAGGTCGAGATGCCGTTCGGATAGACCGTGTGATCGTCCAGGCCTTCCGGCTCCAGAAAAATCTGATGCCCGTCCCGGTCGCCAAAGCGGACGATCTTGTCCTCGATGGACGGACAATAGCGCGGGCCGCGCCCCTTGATCTCGCCGGAATACATGGCCGACCGGGAGAGATTGTCCCGGATGATCCTGTGCGTTTCCGGCGTGGTGCGGGTGATATGGCACGGCACCTGCGGCGTGGCGATCCTGTCCGTGAGCGTCGAGAACGGGATCGGATCCTCGTCACCGGGCTGCACTTCCAGCCGGTCCCAGTGGATCGTCCGGCCGTCGAGGCGCGCCGGCGTCCCGGTTTTCAGGCGTCCAAGCTGAAAGCCGATTTCCTCCAGGGACTCCGACAGCCCCATTGCCGGCGCCTCGCCAGACCGGCCCGCCGGGATCTGCCTGTCGCCGATATGGATAAGACCGCGCAGAAACGTGCCGCTGGTCAGAACGATGGCCTTGCACGAAATGGTTCGGCCGTCCGCCAGGTCCAGACCGGAAATCATCCGGTCGCTGCCTTCGGCAAACCGGATGCGGTGCGCCTCGCCTTCCACCACGGTCAGGTTTTCCGCGGCCGCGATCTCCCTCTGCATCGCTTCCCGGTAGAGCTTTCGGTCGGTCTGGGCGCGCGGGCCACGAACCGCCGGTCCCTTGCGCCGGTTGAGCATCCGGAACTGGATACCGGCCTGGTCGGCGACACGGCCCATCAGACCATCCAGGGCATCGATCTCGCGAACCAGATGACCCTTGCCCAGTCCGCCGATGGCCGGATTGCACGACATCACCCCGATCGTATCGAAGCGGTGCGTCACCAGCGCGGTGCGTCCGCCGGCACGCGCGGAGGCCGCGGCCGCCTCACAGCCGGCATGGCCACCGCCAATCACCACAACGTCAAATGTCAGTTCGTGTTCGCTCATATTCTCACCGCTCACAGGTACAGGGCGAAGCCTCATGCACCCGGCACCATCCGGATCGATTTTCGGGATCGGCCTCCGGCGCCCTGGCGCCAGATTATCACAAGGCCGATATCACGGCACTTGGTTGGCGCAACTTATAAGGGGTGGCGCGCGTGAGGTCAAAGCGGAATTCCTTGCGCAGCGCTCGCCCGCATGAGCTCGCCGGGATCGATGCGTTCGCACCAAAAGAACGTCATGTCCAACGAATAACAGGGACAAACATGACTGTCCGAGCCGACGTTGATCCGCCACGGAGAAGGATGGTTTCGGCGCCGGTGCTTCTTCAAAACGGATTCACGTGAAACATGTTCCGGTTATGAATCGATCCTTTGAACTGCTCAATGATTCACGTGAAACAGGTCACTTGCCGATACAGAAATCCCGGAAGATGACATCCAAAAGATCCTCCACATCAATCCGCCCGGTAATCCGGCCAAGCGCATCGGCGGCCCGTCTCAGATCTTCCGCCCGCAACTCCGCGGGAAGATCGGCAGCTTCGACCGCCGACTTCAATCCGGCGAGACACGCATTCAGATAATGCCGGTGCCGCTCCCGTGTTGCCAGCGGGGCTTCGCTGAGCGAAATCGTTTCCTCTGCAAAACGGGTTAAACGGGAAAAGAGGTCCGCCATTCCTTCCGGACTTTTGATCGAACAAGGGATTTGCTGGATCATTCCGGAAGAGTCTTGTTCCGGAAGAGTCTCAAGATCTGCCTTTGTGCGGACCGTCCAGACCGGAACGTTGTCGCGCAGGTCCTCCGGTAAACCGGAAGATGGATCGTCCTTGCCCACGCCGCCCGGCTCGACCGCCCACAGGATCAGATCCGCCTGCCGGCCCATGGCCTCCGCCCGCCGGATCCCTTCCCGCTCGACGATACCGTCCGTCTGTCGCAGCCCTGCCGTATCGACCAGCGTGACGGGATAGCCACCGAGATCGAGATGAACCTCGATCACATCCCGCGTCGTTCCGGCTTCTTCGGTGACGATGGCAACGTCCCGCCCGGCGATCGCGTTGAGGAGGCTCGACTTGCCGGCGTTGGGCGCCCCCATCAGCACCACCTGCAGTCCGCTGCGCAGGCGTTCGCCGCTTCTGGACTTTTCCAGATGATCGGCGATCTCCGCGTAGACCCTGGCCGCCTGCGCCCAGACCTCATCCGCCACGCTGCCGGGCACGTCCTCTTCATCAGCGAAATCGAAATCGGCTTCGATCATCGCCCGCATATGGATGAGCCGCTTGCGCCAGTCCTCGTAAAGCTGCCCGAGCGCACCGTCCATCTGGCGCATCGCCTGGCGGCGCTGGCTCTCGGTTTCCGCGGCGATGAGGTCGGCGAGGCCCTCGACCTCCGTCAGGTCCATGCGCCCATGATCGAAGGCCCTGCGGGTGAATTCGCCGGCATCCGCCGGTCGGCAGCCCGCGACGGATCCGAGTACCCCGAGCAGGCTGCTCACCACGGCCCGTCCGCCATGACACTGGAATTCGGCCACATCCTCTCCGGTAAAGCTTGCCGGTCCTTCGAAGAAGAGCACCAGCGCTTCGTCCAGGATATCCCTGGTCTCGGGATGACGCAGCCTGGCAAGCAGCGCCTTGCGCGGCTCCGGCACCCGCCCGCACAAACCCTCCACGATCTCTCTCGTCCTGCTGCCCGACAGCCGGATCACCGCAACACCCGAAGGCACGGCCCCGCTTGAAAGTGCATAGATCGTGTCAGCCATTTGTTTCCTTCCGAAGGGCCGGCGCAGCGCCCCCATGAGCCAGATCTGGTTCGCCTCTTTATCAATAACCATTGAGGACGGGAAGACGGGTCAGACGCGAGGTGATATTCCGTGGGCAGATCGATAGACGCTCAAGCCGGCCGGATCTGTTTCACGTGAATCATTTTCCTGGAAAGCGCTGTCGGTCGGACGCTCGAGCGGGTCGGACTGACGGCGTACTTTTGGCACCGGAAGAGGCCAGACGGCAACCGGTCCAGACCGCTTCCCCCGATGTTGAGAAATGACTTTACTTCCGCACCGCAAGGCTCTGTCCCGGCGTGACAATTCCGGCGCTTCGGAACGGATCCGATTCAAACGGACGGTTCCCCTGGCCCGAGACCGCTCCGCCGGTCGACCTCAGTGTTTCACGTGAATCGCAGTCGATCCGAACCGAGGCGTCCCGCTTCACCGATCCGACAACCGCCAGTCGTCCTTCGTCAGGCGATAGAGCACATGAAGCGCCATCGCGTGGTCTGCCGGAAGGGCCGGGTGAAGAAAGTCGCCCTTAAGATCCCTGCTCATGCAGAGACGCTTCATCACCGCTTGGGAGGGCGTGTTGTCGGGGAGCGTGAAGGCGACGATTTCGTCGAGATCCAAGGTTTCATATCCGAATCGAAGCCACGCCCGGGAAGCCTCGCTCGCATAGCTTTTGCCCCAGGCAGATCGTTTGAGCCGCCAACCGATCTCGACGCAAGGATCGAAGGGCAAAGGCCCGCCATAGGTGGGAACACTCAAGCCGACAAAACCGAGAAATTCGCCGGTGTCTTTCACTTCAACCGGACTGAAACAAAAACCGTCCGCGTCGGCCTTTTCCCGGCACCTGGAAATCAGAAAGGCTGATCGGTCCCGGGACAGAGTCTCGGGAAAATAACGCATGACCTCCGGATCGGCACACATTTCGGCAAGGGGGTCGAGATCCTCGTTCCGCCACGGCCTCAGTAGCAGCCGTTCGGTTTCCAGAAGAATGTCCATGCTCATGAAATCGGATCCGAATCAAAGGAAGGGATTCACCTGAAACAAGGTTTAACAAAACGTTAAAGGCGCGAACCCTTTCGGGCCGCGCCTTCTGATAACGTCCCGATCCCGCTGGGATCAAGTGTTCATGCTGTCGAAGAATTCGTCGTTGGACTTGGTCTGCTTCAGCTTGTCGAGCAGGAACTCGATCGCATCAACGGTCCCCATCGGGTTGAGGATACGGCGCAGCACGAATGTCTTCTTGAGACGCTCGGGCGACACCAGCAGCTCTTCCTTGCGGGTACCGGACCTCTGAATGTCGATCGCCGGATAGACGCGCTTGTCGGAGATCTTCCGGTCGAGGATGATTTCGGAGTTACCCGTTCCCTTGAACTCTTCGAAGATGACTTCGTCCATGCGGCTGCCGGTATCGATCAGCGCCGTTGCGATGATGGTCAGCGAGCCCCCTTCTTCGATGTTACGGGCCGCACCGAAGAAGCGCTTGGGACGCTGCAGCGCGTTGGCGTCGACACCACCGGTCAGGACCTTGCCCGAGGATGGCACGACGGTGTTGTACGCACGGCCGAGGCGCGTGATGGAGTCCAGCAGGATGACGACATCGCGGCCGTGCTCGGTCAGGCGCTTGGCTTTCTCGATCACCATTTCGGCCACCTGGACGTGGCGGGCCGCTGGTTCGTCGAATGTGGAAGACACCACTTCGCCGTCCACGGTCCGCTGCATGTCGGTCACTTCTTCCGGACGCTCGTCGATCAGAAGAACGATCAGGTAGCACTCGGGATGATTGGCGGTGATGGATCTTGCGATGTTCTGCAGGAAGACCGTCTTACCGGTCCGCGGCGGCGCGGTGATCAGTGCGCGCTGGCCTTTGCCGAGTGGCGCCACCAGGTCGATGACCCGGGCGGACAGATCCTTGATGGTCGGATCTTCGATTTCCATCCGGAAACGTTCATCCGGATAAAGCGGCGTGAGGTTGTCGAAGTGAACCTTGTGCCGCGCCTTGTCCGGATCTTCGAAATTGATGGTGTTGACCTTGAGAAGCGCGAAATACCGCTCACCTTCTTTCGGGCTGCGTATCTGGCCTTCTACCGTGTCCCCTGTCCGCAATGAAAAGCGGCGGATCTGCGAGGGCGAGACGTAAATATCGTCCGGGCCCGGCAGGTAGTTGGCATCCGGAGATCGCAGGAAGCCGAAGCCGTCCTGCAGAACTTCGACGACACCTTCGCCGATAATGTCCACATCCTGAGCAGCAAGATTTTTCAGGATGGCGAACATCAGCTCCTGTTTGCGCATGGTGCTCGCGTTTTCGACTTCGAGTTCCTCTGCGGTCTGCAGCAGCTCGGTCGGCGTTCTTAGTTTCAGGTCTTTGAGTTTCATTTCCCGCATCGAGTTGGGGTCTTTGATCTTGTTATGGATATTGGTTTGGAAGGTCGCTCTGGGCCGTCTCGCAATGGGAGGCCAGAAGCTATCTGAGAGACTTTTGGACGTGTCCAGATTGTTCGGCGTTTGCTGAGTGACTTGATACAACCACAGCGCCGTTTTGGAAGTGGCCGGAAGATACGTTGTTTTCCGGTAAAGCGCAAGCCCCGGATTTCTGCGGATTTATCGCGGGTTTTCGGGCCGTTCGACACCCGAAAAACCGGCAGCCGCATCGCCGCGGCCACCGAGGCCGGCACGGAAGCGGACCGACCTAGAACGGCTTGCCGATCACCAGAATCACGATCACGATCATCAGAACCGTCGGAACCTCGTTGAGGATCCGGTAGAACCGGGCCGGCCTGGTGTTCTCGTCCTTGGCGAATGTCTTCACGCACCGCGAAAAGTAGCCATGAACGCCCGACAGGATGAACACCAGCGTGAACTTGGCGTGGAACCATCCGTCCCGCCAGGCCTCCAGTTCGTAGGCCATCCACAAGCCGAAGATCCAGGCGGCGATCATCGCTGGATTGATAATGGCCTTGAGCAGCCTTCGTTCCATCACCTTGAAGGTTTCCGACTGGACGGACCCCGCTTCCGCCTCCGCGTGATAGACGAAAAGCCGCGGCAGATAGAGCATGCCGGCCATCCAGGCGATGATCGAAATCACGTGGAAGGACTTGATCCAGAGAAACAGATCCATTCGCTTAGCCCCGCCTTACCTGTTCAACCATGCGCGCCACGTTGTCCGGATCCGCATCCGGAGTAACGCCGTGGCCGAGATTGAAGATCAGGGGTCCCTTGTCGAATGTGCGAAGGATATGCTCGACACCCTCCTCCAGCGCCTTGCCGCCGGCAACCAGCCGCATCGGGTCGAGATTGCCCTGGATCGGAACCTTTTTCTGGATTTCGAGAGCAAGATGATCCGGTGCCGTCCAGTCGAGCCCGGCCGCATCGATACCCGTGCCCTCGATATAGGCGCTCATCCTGGCCGAAGATGCTTTCGGGAAACCGATGATCTTGGCATCCGGCCGTTCCGCCTTGACGCCTGCCACGATCTTCCGGGTCGGCTCGATGCTCCAGCGCTGGAAACCTGCATCGTCCAGGACACCGGCCCAGGTGTCGAAAATCTGGACAGCGTCCGCGCCTGCATCCAGCTGGCGGATCAGATAGCGGATCGAAGCCGTGACGAGCTGATCGATGAACCGCTGCATGAGATCCGGATCACGATAGGCCCCAACGCGGGCGGCCACCTGGTCCTGCGTCGTGTGTCCGGCCACGGAGTAGCACGCAACGGTCCAGGGCGCGCCGCAGAAGCCCAGCAGCGTCGTTTCCCTGGGCAGCTCCGCCCGCAACCGCGAAACCGTCTCTATGACCGGTTTGAGATGATCCTCGGCCCTGTTCTGTTCCAGCCGATCGAGAATGCTGGAGGAAAGCGGTTCGAGGACCGGACCACGCCCTTCTTCAAAACGAACCGGATAGCCGATGGCGTCGGGAACCACGAAGATGTCGGAGAAAAGGATGCTTGCATCAAAACCGTACCGGCGGATCGGCTGGAGTGTGGCCTCGGTTGCAAGATCGGGGGAATAGCAGAATTCGAGGAAACTCGACGCCTTGGCTCTGACTTCCCGGTATTCAGGCAGGTAACGTCCGGCCTGGCGCATCATCCAGACGGGAGGCGGCCAGAGCTTTTCTCCTGAGAGAACCCGCATCACGGCCCTGTCTTGAGACTTCATGAGGTAGCGCCTTTCCCATCTTCCCAATCTAAAAAAGATTCTTATTTTGAATCTGTTTTTTTTATTAGAGCGTGGATTACCGGGATCATTTTCTATCCACAATCCGTCCGCTCTAATTTCTCGCTGGGAAAAACTCCGCCGGTTGCGTGGCAGAATCTTTCCCTAGGGAGTCGATAACAGGAATAGATACGATTTTACAATCACTTGTTCGCTTGTTTACCTTTCGTTAAGAAATTTGGCGTTGGTGGACAATCTGTCGATATGTCACAGCGCTCCTGTGAATTCACACCAATGCACAACCATTTCGGGATCGGTTTGCGCGCGTTTAGGTTTTGTTAACAAATGATGCGGAGCGGGGACAAACTTCATGCTAGGCAGGGGCCAGGCGGAAAGACTCCCAATTCATCAACAGCCCTGGGGATGACAGCGTGAATAAGTCGAGACACTATTTCCATCTGCACCTTGTGTCCGACTCCACCGGTGAAACGCTGATGACCGTGGCGCGCGCGGCAACGGTTCAATACGAGAATGTCCAGGAAATCGAGCACGTCTATCCGCTCGTGCGCTCCCACAAGCAGCTCGACCGGGTGATCACCGAAATCGAAAAAGCCCCCGGGATCGTGCTTTACACCCTTGTCGACGATGATATCGCCAGGCGGCTCGAGCAGAAGTGCCGGGAACTCGGCGTGCCTTTCGTGAACATCCTGGATCCGGTGTTTGCCGTCTTTCAGTCCTATCTGAACGTAACCCAAACCCACCGGATCGGCGGACAGCACGAGCTGGATGCCGAGTATTTCCGCCGGATGGAGGCGCTGAACTTCACGATGCTGCACGATGACGGCCAGGAATGGGACGATCTGGAATCGGCCGATATCGTGCTGATCGGCATATCCAGAACCTCCAAGACGCCGACATGCATCTATCTCGCCAACCGGGGCATCAAGGCGGCCAACGTGCCACTGGTGCCGGGCATTTCGCTGCCCCCTCACGTGGCCAGGCTGAAAAAGCCGATGATCGTCGGACTGATCGCCTCCGTCGAGCGCATCCAGCAGATCCGCCGCAACCGCGTCTTGTCGCTGAACCGGGACGGCTATGCCGACACCTACATTGACCGTAAGGAAATCTCTCAGGAGATCAACATGACCAGGCGTCTTTGTACGGAACATGACTGGCCGCTGATTGACGTCACCCGCAGATCGGTGGAGGAAACGGCCGCTGAAATCATGACGCTGTTCAAGGAACACAAATCCCTGCAGGAACGCAGCTCCGGAAGCTGATTCCGCGCAAACTGGAGGTTTTCATGGCACTGGTACTGGCAAGCGGCAGCAGGATCCGCGCTGAACTCCTGAAGAACGCCGGACTTGGCATCGAGGTCGATCCGTCGGATATCGACGAGCGCGCGGTCGAGGCTCCGCTTCTTGCCGCCGACATGCCGCCGGACGATCTGGCCGGCATTCTCGCCGAAGCCAAGGCAAACGACGTCAGCAGCCGCCGTCCCGGCGACCTGGTGATCGGCGCGGACCAGATCCTGGCTCTGGACGGCGAGCGGAAGACAAAACCCGAGGATATGGAGGCCGCCCGCCGGCAGCTGCTCGCGTTCTCCGGCAAGACCCACGAGCTTCATTCCGCCGTGGTGATTTCCCAGGACGGCGAGGCCATATGGCGGCACGTTTCCACCGCCAGCCTGACGATGCGCCGTCTCACGCCGGAATTCATCGGGCATTACCTGGCGTCGGCCGGCAACCCGGTGCTTTCAAGCGTCGGTGCCTATCAGCTGGAAGGCCTCGGCATACAGCTCTTCGAGCGCATCGAAGGCGACTATTTCACCATTCTCGGTCTGCCGATGCTGCCTCTCCTGAACCAATTGCGCACCCTTGGAGTGATTGAAACATGAGTGAAAACCGGAAAGCGGCGATCACCGGACATCCGGTCATCCATTCCAGGTCTCCGCTCGTCCATGGTTACTGGCTGAAGAAGCACGGGATCGACGGCGAATACGGCCGTCTCGATGTTCCGCCAGGTGAGGCCGAAACGTTCTACCGCAACTTCTCCGCATCCGGCCTGATCGGCGCGAATATCACCGTGCCGCACAAGGAGACGGCTGCTGCTGCCTGCGACTGGCTCGACGATGCGGCCAAGACCATGGGCGCAGCCAACACGATATGGCTCGACGAGGACGGCAGACTTTGCGGCGCGAACACGGACTGGCTCGGGTTCCTGGGCAATCTCGACCAGCTGGCGCCCGGTTGGGACGTGGAGCCGGGCACCGCTGTGGTGCTGGGCGCCGGCGGTGCGGCCCGCGCTGTCGTCTTTGCGCTTCTGTCACGAAACTTCAAGGCTGTGCATATCGTCAATAGGACGATCGAAAAGGCGCAGAAAATTGCCGGCGAGTTTGGCTCCAAAACGATTGCTCACGGCTGGGATAAGCTGGGGGAACTGCTTGGAAAGGCGGATCTTCTGGTGAACACCACGTCGCTCGGCATGACCGGAAAACAGCCACTCGAAATCGACCTGTCGCCCCTGCCCGGAACCGCGCTCGTCACCGACGCGGTCTATGCGCCTTTGGAAACCGATCTGCTCAAGCAAGCCGCGGCACGAGGCAACCCGACGGTCGACGGTCTCGGCATGCTGCTCCACCAGGCCGTTCCAGCTTTCGAGCGCTGGTTTTCCGTGCGCCCGCAAGTGGACGATGAGCTTCGCGGTCTCATCGTCAAGGATCTCGGAGGCGGATCGTGATCCGTATCGGCCTGACCGGTTCGATCGGCATGGGCAAATCAACCACCGCAAGAATGTTCGCGGCCGAGGGCGTTCCTGTTCACGACGCGGACGCGGCCGTTCACGCGCTTTATGGCGGACGGGCCGCCCCCTGATAGAGGCCGCCTTTCCCGGAACCGTTGTCGGCGGCAAGGTCGACCGGGCGCGGCTTTCCCTCCATGTGCTGAACAAGCCGGAAGCCATGAGGCGGCTGGAGCAGATCGTGCATCCGCTGGTGCGCGAGGAAGAGGAAGCCTTCCTTGAGCGGGCGAGAGCCGCCGGGAGGCGCATGGTCATGATGGATATCCCGCTTCTGTTCGAAACGGGCGGCGACCGGCGGATGGATGTCTCGGTCGTGGTGACGGCCGATGCCGACATTCAACGCCAGCGGGTGCTGGCCCGCCCGGAAATGACCGCGGAACGGTTTCAGGCGATTTTGGCAAAGCAGATGCCGGACGCCGAAAAGCGGCGGCGCGCCCACTTTCTGGTCGATACCGGCCTTGGAATGGAATCCGCGCAGCGCAGCGTGCGCGCGATCCTGAAAGCGCTCGCCTCCGCGGCCTGATTTACGCCTGATCTTGCGTGGAAAACCCACGCGTCGTCTTGAAGATTTCCGCAAGGCCTGCACAGTGGCTTCAGGACTTTGAAAACGATCAGCCGATTGAGCGTTCGCTGATCCGGACCGGCCTGCAGCCAGGCTGGTTCACCCTTGTGCGGAAAGCCGGCGCTTTCGACGTGCCGGGGCAACGGGGCGAAAACATGCGCGAAATATCCTTCGATACGGAAACCACGGGCCTCAATCCCCGCACCGGCGACCGTCTGGTCGAAATCGGCGGCGTGGAACTGATCAACCACGTCCCAACCGGCAACGTCTACCACGTCTACATCAACCCCGAGCGGGATATGCCGGAGGAAGCGTTCCGGGTGCACGGCCTCTCGGCAGAGTTCCTGTCCGACAAACCTCTGTTCGCCCATATTGCCGACGAGTTCCTCGAGTTTGTCGGCGATGCAACGCTGGTCATCCACAATGCGGCCTTCGACATGGGCTTCATCAATTTCGAGCTGGAAAAAGTCGGACGGCGGAAGATTCCCAACAGCCAGGTGATCGACACGCTGGAAATTGCCCGGCGCAAACACCCCACCGGCCCGAACTCCCTCGACGCGCTGTGTTCCCGCTACGGCATCGACAATTCCAGGCGCATCAAGCACGGAGCGCTACTCGACGCCGAGATCCTTGCCGAGGTCTATCTGGAACTGATCGGCGGACGGCAGACCGCGCTCGGCCTCGTTCTGGTGGAAGAAGAGATTACCGTCAGCGGCATCGTTTCCGAGCCGGGCCAGCTCGGCCCGTTCAACGCCAGATCAAGGCCGGCGCCGCTTCCGCCCCTCCTCCTGGAACAGGAATATCAAGCGCACAAGGTGTTCGTGGAGGGCATGGGCGAGGACGCCATCTGGGAAAAGTACCGCTGATTCGGGGTCCTGCCGCCAAGCCACTCGCAGGCGTGCGGGAAAATTGGTGTTGTGGGACACTCAGGCTGCGGCCTTGTATGTCCTGACGGTCAGCGCACCAGAAGCCAGCGCGCGGTGTCGAAATGCCGCTCGGGACAAGGGCTGCTGAAGCTCCAGGCCATTGTTTGGCCGATGGTCCAGAAGCGAGCCCGCTCGCGATCAAGCTCCAGGTCCTCGGACAACCGGTCCAGACGGAGAAGCGCGGCGGACTTGCTGTGGCCGATTTCGAAACTTCGCACGATGGGGCTCAGGCAAAATGCGGGGTCGCCGACAAGCGGCTTCGGATCGATCGCCAGCCATGGTTCACGTTCCGCCGACAGAATATTGTGCCCGTGAAGATCCTGGTGCAGGAGGGTCCCGCCTGGATCATCGCACGATAGTGCCCCCAATGCGGAAACGGCAGCCTCCACCAGATACTTCTCGCAAGGCTTGCCCGCAGCTCTCCAGTTGTTCTCCATCGATTGAGCCCACCGGCCCGCTTCCTCCTGCAGGCGGGCAAAAGGCGCATCCGCCGGTATCAGCAGCCGGCGAAGCAAGTCCGCAAGGATGTCAAGCTTGTCGGCCCGCGGACCTTCCGCCAGAAAACGGCCCGGGCGGCAGCGCTCCAGCAGCAGGGCTCCGATCTCCGGCGCGTGGTCAAGCAGCCGGATGGCGCCATTGCCGTTCCAGGCCTTGAGCGCATCTGCTTCGTGGCGTGTTTCCCGGTCGAGGAATTGCAGCTTGAGGACGGCGTCGGCGCCAGGGCGGGTGACAGGAAGAACGAAGGAGACACAGCCGCCTGCAAAGGGGGGTCCGGCCACGTCCACGTTGAAGCGATTGCAGGCCGCGGCCAGCAAATCCGGAAGAGACGCCAGCCAGGCTGCTCCGGCCTCGGTCTTCTCCAGCCAGCAAAGGCTTTCCGGAATGGGAAGGCCGGATGGGGATGGAACGCCTGACAAGAACCTGTTCCGGATGGTTACCTTCCTGCCGCTCTACAGCATGGACGGCAGAACGCGGTCCGGCGGACGGTGGCCGTCCATGAAGGTCTTGATGTTGATGATGACCTTTTCGCCCATCTCGATGCGGCCCTCGATCGTCGCCGAGCCCATATGCGGCAGCAGGAGGACGTTTTCCATCCTCGCCAGCTTCGGATTGACCGCCGGCTCGTGTTCGAAGACGTCGAGACCCGCACCCGCCAGTTCGCCGGCTTCCAGCATCCGGATCAGGGCATTTTCGTCGATGACTTCACCGCGGGCCGTGTTGACCACGTAGGCGTCTTTTTTCAGCAGTTTCAGGCGCCGGGCGGACAGCAGATGGAACGTTGCCGGCGTATGCGGGCAGTGGATCGAAACCACGTCCATGCGTGCCAGCATCTGGTCGAGGCTGTCCCAATAGGTCGCTTCGAGTTCTTCCTCGACGCTCTCCATCACGCGGCGGCGATTGTGATAGTGGATCGACATGCCGAAGGCCTTCGCCCGGCGGGCAACGGCCTGGCCGATGCGTCCCATGCCGATGATCCCGAGCCGTTTTCCCCAGATCCGGTGGCCGAGCATCCAGGTGGGCGACCAGCCGGCCCAGTCGCCGTCTTCGAGCGCCTTGATGCCTGCGGCAAGTCGCCGCGGCACGGCGAGCATTATCGCCATGGTCATGTCGGCGGTGTCTTCGGTCAACACGCCCGGGGTATTGGTGACGTTGATTCCCCGGTTGTTGGCGGTCACCACATCGATATTGTCGACGCCGTTGCCGAAGTTCGAAATCAGTTTGAGGTTTTCGCCGGCCTGGGACAGGACCGAGGAATCGATCCGGTCGGTCACCGTGGGGACGAGGACATCGGCAGTCCGGACGGCTTCCACCAGTTCCGCCTGGCTGTAGGGCCTGTCATTTTCATTGAGACGCGTTTCGAAAAGCTCACGCATTCTGGTTTCGACGACGTCCGGGAGCTTCCGGGTCACAACGACGACAGGCTTCTTCTTCGCCATACCAACTGCCTTTCGCGCTTCGTTGAGGAATTGTTAACCTCAACGGTTCCACCTTGACGCTGCGCGTTGCGCGAGCGGAAGAGACATCCCTTTCCTTACCAGATGGTCCGCCAGAAACAAGGGATCGGTTTCAATCGCCTCGCTTTCGGTCCGGCCAGAATCGGCCCGCTGGTTTTTGCGCAGCTTTTTCGGTACAGGTTTGCCTCGACGCAACGAACAATAACAGTTGGACATCCGGACAATATGGCCCGCTCAGTGGAATGCACCCGCCGTCTCTCCAGTCTGATCGCCAGACTGCTCGCCTGCGCAATGACAGTCATTGCCGCAACGGGTGGCACTGCTCTCGATGCTTCGGCGCAAGGCACGACCACCGGCGCGAGCGGCTTGCCGGTTCCCCGGTTCGTCAGTCTGAAGTCGGACCGCGTGAATGTCCGTGTCGGGCCCTCCCGCGACCACGATATTGCCTGGACGTTCGTCCATTCCGGACTGCCGGTCGAGATCATCCAGGAGTTCGACAACTGGCGCCGGATTCGCGATTGGGAAGGCAAGCAGGGTTGGGTGTTTCACTCGCTGCTGTCGGGCCGGCGCACGGCCCTCGTCACACCCTGGGAAAAGAACGACCGTACCCCGCTACGCGCCCGCGCCCGATCGGATGCGGATATCGTCGCGGAGCTTCAGCCCTTCGTGCTGACTTCCGTCAGCGAATGCGCGGGAGGCTGGTGCCGGGTGAATGGAGAGAAGTATGACGGCTGGCTCGACCAGACCCGGCTGTTCGGCGTCTATCCGGACGAAGTGATCGACGACTGATCGTCAAGGCGGACTGAATAAGCCAAAGGCGGCCGCCTGGCCGCCTTTTTGTTATTTGAAACCTGCCGGTGGCGGATTTTATTCCGCCTTCACTTCTTCCTGAACCTTCAATTCGCCCAGGCGCGGCATGGACATGATGTTGTAGCCGCTGTCGACGAAATGAATTTCGCCGGTTACGCCGCCCGACAGGTCGGAGAGCAGATAGAGCCCCGTGCCGCCGATCTCATCCAGCGAGACCGTCCGGCAGAGCGGCGAATTCCGCTTCTGGTAGTTGAACATCAGCCGGGCGTCCGAAACGCCCGAACCGGCGAGCGTACGCACCGGCCCGGCGGAGAGCGCGTTGACGCGGATATTCTGCTCGCCATAGTCGACCGCCAGGTAGCGCACGGAGGACTCCAGCGCCGCCTTTGCAACGCCCATGACGTTGTAGTTCGGCATCACCCTGGTGGACCCGCCATAGGTCAGCGTCACCATGGAGCCGCCATTCGGCATCAGCGCCGCGGCCCGCTTGGCAATTTCCGTGAAGGAGAAGCAGGAAATCAGCATCGTGCGGGCAAAGTTTTCCCGCGTGGTGTCGGCATATTTGCCGCGCAGTTCCGACTTGTCGGAGAACGCGATGGCGTGCACCAGGAAATCGATGCTGCCCCATTCTTCCTTCAGCGCATCGAAGACACTGTCGACAGAGGCGATGTCTTCAACGTCGCACGGAAGCAGGATGTTGGAGCCCACGGAGTCGGCCAGCGGCTTCGTCCGCCGCCCGAATGCCTCGCCCTGATACGTGAATGCGAGTTCCGCCCCTTGATCGGCAAGGGCCTTGGCGATCCCCCAGGCAATGGAATGATCGTTGGCAACGCCCATAATCAGGCCGCGTTTGCCCTTCATCAAATCAGACATTCAAAACTCCTCAGCCGTGGTAACGCGACAGCGCGAGCGACGCGTTTGTGCCGCCGAAGCCGAAGCTGTTGGAGAGCACGGTATCCAGTCCGGCGTCGTCAACACGCTCCATCGCGATCTCGCCAGGCTTGAGGGCCGGATCGAGCTCGGTGATGTTGGCCGAGGCGGCGATGAAATCATTTTGCAGCATCAAGAGACAGTAAATCGCTTCCTGAACCCCGGTGGCCCCAAGGCTGTGGCCGGTCAGGGACTTGGTGGAAGACGCCGGCGGCTGGTCTTCTCCGAAGACGCGGCGGATGGCTTCGATCTCGCCGAGATCGCCGACAGGTGTCGAGGTTCCGTGGGTGTTGATGTAGTTGACCTTGCGCTCGCCCAGGGATTCGATGGCAAGACGCATGCAGCGCTCACCGCCCTCGCCGGACGGGGCAACCATGTCGTAGCCGTCGGAATTGGCGGCATAACCGGTCACTTCGGCGTAGATCTTGGCGCCGCGGGCCTTGGCATGTTCCAGCTCTTCCAGAACCACGACACCGCCGCCGCCGGCAATCACGAAGCCGTCGCGGGTTGCGTCATAGGCGCGGGAGGCGCTCGCCGGCGTGTCATTGTACTTGGAGGACATGGCTCCCATGGCATCGAACAGGCACGACAGGGTCCAGTCGAGCTCCTCGCCGCCGCCGGCAAACATCACGTCCTGCTTGCCGAACTGGATCTGCTCGGTGGCCGCGCCGATGCAATGCGCGGAGGTGGAGCAGGCGGAGGTGATGGAATAGTTGATGCCCTTGATCTTGAACGGAGTCGCAAGGCAGGCGGAGTTGGTCGAACTCATGCAGCGGGTCACCATGAACGGACCCATGCGCTTCGGCGAGCCTTTTTCCAGAACCGTCTGGTGAGCCTGGAACAGGTTCTTGGTGGACGGTCCGCCGGATCCCATGATCAGGCCGGTGCGGGTGTTGGAAACATCGGTTTCTTCCATGCCGCTGTCGGCGATTGCCTGCTGCATGGCGATGTAGTTGTAGGCCGCGCCCTCGCCCATGAAGCGAAGCTGGCGCTTGTCGACCAGAGACGCGATATCGATGTCGGGTTTACCGTGGACCTGGCTTCTGAAGCCGTGTTCCGCATAATCCGGGGCGAAAGTGATACCGGACTTGCCCTCCCGCAGGCTCGTCAGCACTTCCTGTGCGTTCGATCCGATGGACGACACGATTCCAATGCCGGTGACGACAACGCGTCTCATTGCGGCCTCCTACTTTTCTCTCAAGTGCAGCATAGCTCCGAAAGGATTTAGAGCACGCATGCCTGTACACAATGTGCAAACCGGCGCTCCCGGGAAAGAAGAAGCGCCGGCCTGATATCGAACTCTATGGCCTGGGGTCAGGCCTGCGCCAGGCCCACGCGCAGGTCGGTCGCCTTGTAGATCTGTTCGCCGTCGGCCTTCAGCCAGCCATCGGCGATGCCGAGCACCAGGCGACCCTTCATGATCCGTTTGAAGTCCACGCCGTATTCGACCAGCTTGACTTCCGGCGTCACCATGCCCTTGAACTTCACTTCGCCCGTGGAAAGTGCCATGCCCTTGCCGGGCAGGCCCTGCCAGCCGAGATGGAAACCGGTCAGCTGCCAAAGCGCGTCGAGGCCGAGGCATCCGGGCATCACCGGATTGCCCTGAAAGTGGCACGGGAAGAACCACAGGTCCGGTTTGATGTCGAACTCGGCGCGGACATAGCCCTTGTCGAATTCGCCGCCGGTTTCGGAAATATCCGTGATCCGGTCGAACATCAGCATCGGCGGAAGGGGCAATTGCGCGTTGCCTTGGCCAAACAACTCGCCGCGGCCGCAGGCGAGGAGTGCTTCATAGTCGTAGCTGGAGCGGCGCTCGGTCATTCAAGATCCGTTTTCTTGTATCCTGCCCGGGGCATCCGGAGGCGGAACGGGTTTGTTTTCATTCGTTTGTGGCGTCTTCGTAACACAGGGGAACCCCTTTCGAAAGATACCTGTTACGTGATGTTACTCGGTTTTTCGGCTCAATTTGACAGATTTGAGCGTCATTGCGGCCAATGCTGCGACATTCGGCCGGAATCCGGCGGAGCGTTAAAAACTTGCATCTTGGGTACAAGAAATGGCAGATATAGGCCAATAGCTTCAAGAGACGGCGTCGCGCACCGCGTGTGCGCATTATATGATGCCGTTTGGAACGCGACTTGAGATCTGGACCAGACTGGAATGACGACACATATGGCGACTGAAACTGCCGGCAGGAATGTGACCGACATGCTGCGGGCCGCAGGTCTTCGGCCGACGCGCCAGCGGGTGTCACTGGCCGAGCTGCTTTATTCCAGGGGCGACCGGCACATCTCGGCCGAACTCCTGCACGAGGAAGCCGTTGCGGCGGATGTCCCGGTGTCGCTGGCCACGGTCTACAACACCCTGCACCAGTTCACCGAAGCCGGCCTTCTGCGTGAAGTCGCGATCGACGGCAACAAGACCTATTTCGACACCAACGTCTCCGACCACCACCACTTCTTCATCGAGGGCGAGAACCGGGTCATCGACATACCGGGCGAAGGGGTCGGCATCGGCAGGCTGCCGGAAGCGCCGGCCGGGATGGAAGTGGTGCGGGTCGACGTCGTCGTCCGCCTGCGCGAAAGACGCTGATCGCAACCGATCCTCACGGGGCCGCCTGCGCAAGTCCGCTCTCGACGTCGCTCTGCTGCCATAAATAGTAGTCGGATGTCTCGCCGATCTCGGTGAGATGCCGCTGGCCGTGGGCCTCGAAGCCGATTTTCTTGAGCAGATTGGCCGAGCGCACGTTGTCCGGATGCGTGATCGCGCAGAGTGTGCGCAGCTTCAGGCCGTCTGAGGCAAGGGTCAGCACTGCCTGGCCGGCCTCCCGGCCAAGGCCCCGTCCGCGAAACGCCGCCAGAAACGCAAAACCCAGATCCGGATAGGTGAGCTCCTTGCGCACAACCAGTCCGCAAATGCCGATCGGTTCTGCGGTCTCCTTCAGTTCCACCACCCACAATCCGACGCCAAAGGTGGCGAACCGGGCAAGGGACTTGGCTTCGATATACCGGCTTGCGTCGTCGATCGTTTTCACGCCGTGGTCGGCGATGAAGCGGATGTAATCCGGCTCATTCATCAGCCGATGATAAAAGGCCGCGTCATCAGGGGACGGCAGGCGGAAGCGCAGCCGCTCGCCGGCCGGAAAGGATCCGGACGGAAAGCTCACGCCGCGCTCTCCTTGTCGACCAGCGCCCTGGTCCGCAGCGCGATCTCCGGAACGGCGTCGAACTTTTCCTTCTCCGGGCTCTTGCAAAGATCATAGATCAGGCAGCGCCGGCATTCCGGCTTGCGCGCCTTGCAGATGTAGCGGCCATGCAGGATCAGCCAGTGGTGCGCGTGCAGGGCAAATTCCTTGGGAACGGTTTTCTCCATCGCCTTTTCCACGTCCAGCGGCGTCTTCCCCGGGGCGAGGCCGAGACGGTTGCCCAGCCGGAAAAGATGCGTGTCGACGGCGATCGTCGGATGGCCGAAATAGATGTTCAGCACCACATTCGCGGTCTTGCGGCCGACGCCGGCCAGATTTTCCAGCGCTTCGCGGTTTTCCGGAACGTCGCCGCCATGGTCGCGGATGAGTTGTTGGGACAGCAGGATGACGTTCTTTGCCTTGTTCTTGTAAAGGCCGATCGTCCTGATTTCCTCCCGCAGCCGGTCTTCGCCGAGCGCCACCATCTTCTCGGGCGTATCGGCGATCTCGAACAGGTGTCTGGTCGCCCTGTTCACGCCGACATCGGTCGCCTGGGCGGACAGGACCACGGCCACCAGCAGCGTGAAGGCGTTGACATAGTTCAGTTCGCCCTTCGGTTCCGGATTGTCCGCGTGAAACCTCTGGAAGATCTCGTATATTTCGGCCTTGCTGTAGCGCGAGCGCTTCAGCACCCTGCCGGGGTTATCGACCGAGGGCGTCTTTTTCCGGTTCGGGGCTGATTTTGCGGAACGCCCGGTTGCGGCGCTGGAGGGAGAGCTCTTTGCTTGCGTCATGTTCCTTCTATAATCTGAGCCCATGAGCGAGAACAATCCGAAACCTGATCCAGGTGATGAATCGGCCGATTTGAACCGGCCGTTTTTTTCCGCCGTCCTGACGCCCTACCGCTCTCTGGGGCCTCGTGGATTCCTGACCCTGATGGCATTCTTCGGTGCCGTCAGTTTCGTTGCCGGCATTCTGTTCTGGCGCATCGGCGCCTGGCCCGTGTTCGGGTTCTTCGGTCTGGACGTTGCGCTGATGTGGATGGCGTTCCGGATGAACTACAGCTCGGCGCGCGCCTTTGAGGAAGTCGTGATTTCCCGGCACGAAATCACGATCCGCAAGGTCGGCCCGGGCAACCGGTGTCAGGAATTCCGGTTCAATCCCGTCTGGGTGCGGCTGACGATCGACCGGCTCGAGGATGAGGGCGTTGTCAGGATTTCTCTGACCAGCCGCGGCGAAACCGTCGATATCGGCAATTTCCTGAATCCCGACGACCGGACAAGTTTCGCCGGAGCCATCGCGAATGCCCTGGCAACCGCAAAGGCCGGCGGCGTCTGACCTCAGCTTCGCTGTTCCGCGAGGGCCCTGGTCTTGCGGATCACCATCGGCTCGATTGCCAGAAGCAGGCCGGCGCAAACGGAAATCAGGCTGGCGACAAAGACCACGGTCCGGTAATCGAAGCTGTCCGCAATCAGCCCCATGGAAATGCTGCCGAGCATGCCTCCCAGGAACAGGCTGTTCATGAAGACGGCGGTTGCCCGGCCCGGCTTGTCCGGTGCGAAACTCTGCACATAGGTGATGGCAACCCCCGCAAACAGGCCGTAATAGGTGCCCTCGAGCATTGCGACGGCAACGACGCCGGCGATGCTGGTCACTTGCGTGAAGAGCATCATGGTCGTGAAGGCGGTGCAGGCCGCGGCGATCAGGACCGTGCGCACACCGGTGCGAAGCGCAATGCGCGCGGCGGAGTAAATCGTCACGACTTCGAAGAAGCATTTCACGCTGAGGGAAAGACCGGGCGTATATTCGGGTAGATTGATTTCCGTCACCAGATAAAGCGGCATGCTGCTGACGAAGAGCGAATTGGTGACCACGAAGCTGAGGCAGCACAAAGCGGCAAACAGCATGCCCCAATTGACGGCGCCGTTGCCGGACGGATGCTTTTCTCTCGGAGGCGCCCTGAAATCTCCGGGAATGCTGAAGAACCAGAAGGCGAGCCAGCCCAGGCCCATAAGCCCTGCAAGCCGGAACACGGCGTCGAATCCGAATAGCCCGATAAGGGAATAGGACAGCGCCGGCCCGGTCATCCAGGCCAGCGACGTCGCCATCCGCAAGGTCGCGTTGGTCTTGGTGACGTCCAGCCCGTTTCGTTCCGCATAGAGACGGCCATAGGTGAAGCTCGTGCTCAGCGCGGTGTTGGCGACGCTCATGAAAAGGCCGCCCAACAGCACCAGCGCCAGCAGATTCGGCCCTTGCAGCATGAGCAGGCAGAACATGAGAAACGCCAGGATCGCCACCAGCAACAACGGCTTGACCCGCATGCCGCTATCCAGCCATTCCCCAACGCGCCGGTTGCACAACAGCGTCAGCGGCGCGGTGAAGCCTGTATAGAGGCCGATCTTCCAGGGCGGTTCGCCGAGCCCGGTCACGATGAAGAAGCCGATCATCGGAATCAGCGACGACGCGCAAACCGTGCCGACGAACAGAAACAGAAAGATCAGCACCCCCTGGCGGGGCAGCTGCGGCAGAAATCTCATGAGATGGAAACCGGGTAGGCGGGAAAGAGGCAGGACACCAAGCCTAAACCTCCGGTTTCGAGATGTCACTAGGGATATCCGCTCAGGCCGCCACGCTCGGCAGTCAATCGTCCCTGCCCGCCTGAAGGGTCTTCAGGCGGTAAAGCGCTTCGAGCGCCTCGCGGGGCGTCATGTCGTCCGGATTGATCTCTTTCAACGCTTCGGTCATCGGATCCGGCTCCGCTGAGCCACCGGTTACGCTGGGCTGTCGTGCGGCGAGGCTTGCGAACAGCGGCAATTCGTCGATCAGGGTTTCGGGCGGCGCCCGGCGGTCCTGCTCTTCGAGCTGGCTCAGCACCTGCCTGGACCGCTCGACCACCGTTGCCGGCAATCCGGCGAGCTTGGCCACCTGTATGCCGTAAGACCGGTCGGCTGCGCCCGGCACGATCTCGTGCAGGAAGATCACGTCGCCCTTCCATTCCTTCACCGACACGGTGGCGTTGGACAGCCGGTCGAGCTTGGCGGAAAGCGCGGTCAGTTCATGATAATGGGTCGCGAACAGCGCCCGGGACCTGTTGACCTCATGCAGGTGCTCGATCGTTGCCCAGGCGATCGACAGACCGTCGAAGGTCGCCGTGCCCCGGCCGATTTCGTCTAGAATGACCAGCGACCGGTCGCTCGCCTGGTTGAGAATCGCCGCCGTCTCGACCATTTCCACCATGAAGGTGGAGCGGCCGCGGGCAAGATCGTCCGCCGCCCCGACGCGGGAGAACAGCCGGTCGATCACGCCGATATGGGCGCTCGAAGCCGGCACGAAAGCCCCCGTCTGGGCAAGGACGGCAATCAGCGCGTTCTGGCGCAGGAAAGTTGATTTACCGGCCATGTTCGGACCGGTGATCAGCCAGATATGGCCGATCTCTTCTTCGCCGCGCGGACCGAGATCCGCGTCGTTTGCAACGAAACCGTCGCCGCCGGATTTTCTCAGCGCCTGCTCGACGACGGGATGGCGGCCGCCCTTGATGTCGAAGGCGCGGCTGTCGTCGACCAGCGGACGGACGTAGTTATCCTCCTGGGCCAGTTTTGCCAGCGCCGCCGACACGTCGAGGATGCTCAGGCCGTGGGCGGCCGCCTTGATGGCGTCGCCCGCGTCGATGACCGCCCTGGCCAGGCGGTCGAAGATTTCCAGTTCGATGGCAAGCGACCGTTCCCCCGCGCTGGCGATCTTGGATTCAAGATCCGCCAGTTCGCGCGTGGTGAAGCGCATGGCGCCCGCCATCGTCTGGCGGTGGATGAACCGGCCGGGATCCGATGTCAGCTTCTCGGTCTGTGCGCTCGGCGCCTCGATGAACCAGCCCAGCACGTTGTTGTGCTTGATCTTCAGCGAGCGCAGGCCCAGTTCCTCGGCATATTCCGCCTGCAGCCTGGCGATAATCTTGCGGCTCTCATCGCGCAGCGAGCGCAATTCATCGAGGTCGGCGCTGTAGCCGGTGGCGACGAAGCCGCCGTCGCGCTTCAGAAGCGGCGGCTCTTCGCGGATGGCCGAGGTGAGCTCCGCGCCGAGTTCGTGGGGAGCCTGTTCCAGGCTTGCCCTTGCCGCGGCGATTTCCTCCGGAATGACGCCCGCCGTTGCACTGGTCTGGTCGAGAACGGCCCGGGCCGCCGCCAGCCCCTGGGCGACGGCGAGAATGTCGCGCGGCCCGCCCCGGTTCAGCGCAATGCGCGACAGCGCCCGCGCCATGTCCGGCGCGCCCTTCAGCATCTGGCGCAGGCCTTCGCGCATGATTTCGTTTTCGAGGAAGAAGGCGACGGCGTCGTGCCGGCGATGGATGCCGTCGACATTCACCAGCGGCCCGGCAAGCCGGCTTGCCAGAAGCCGGGAGCCGCCGCCGGTAACCGTCCGGTCGATCGTGGCGAGCAGCGAGCCCTGCCGTTCGCCGGAAAGCGTGCGGGACAGCTCGAGATTGGCGCGGGTTGCCGGGTCGATCAGCATTCGTCCGGCGCCGGCCTCGCGCACCGGCGGGTCCAGCGGCGGACGTTCGCCCAGCTGGGTCTTCTCGACATAGGCGAGGATCCCGGCAGCGGCTGAAAGTTCCGCCCGGCTGAAGGTTCCGAAACCGTCGAGCGTCTTCACGCCGAAATAATGCGCCAGCCGGTCGGCGGCCGTGGAACTGTCGAAAAACGCGCGGGGAACGGGCGACAGAGCCCCGCCCGCCTGCTCGGCCATCAGGCGGAGTTCGCGTTCCTGGAGCAGGTTGTCCGCCAGGATCAATTCGCGCGGCGACACCTGGGCAAGATCGGCCGCGAGCCGCTGATGGTCGGTTTCCGAGACCTGGAAAGAGCCCGTGGACATGTCGATCCAGGCGAGGCCGTAGACCGCGTCGCCCTCCAGGGAACCGCCCTTGAGGCGCGTGAGCGCCATCAGGTAGTTGTTGGCGCCCGCATCGAGCAGACGTTCTTCCGTCAGGGTGCCCGGCGTGACGAGCCGGACGACATCGCGCCGGACGACGGATTTCGAGCCGCGCTTGCGGGCTTCCGCGGGGTCCTCGGTCTGCTCGCAGACGGAGACCCGGTGGCCTTTCGCGATCAGCTTCTGCAGGTAGTCGTCGGCCGCGTGAACCGGAACGCCGCACATCGGGATGTCCTCGCCCTGATGCTTGCCGCGTTTGGTGAGCGTGATGCCCAGGGCCTTCGAGGCCACTTCGGCATCTTCGAAAAACAGCTCGTAGAAATCGCCCATCCGGTAAAACAGCAGGCTGTCCGGATTGGCGGTCTTGATCTCGATATACTGAGCCATCATCGGCGTGACTTTGGCGTCCGCCGGGGCCAATTCTTGCGCGCTCTGTCCACTCATGCCTGATACCTAACAAACTTGGACGCTCATTCCACAAAAGCGTTAGGGCATCTCGGCTTGAGGCTTCATTTTCCAGGGGATAAGGTCAAGCGCCGCGATACAACGAACACGATAAAGAGGGAACGCCCGCGCCATGGCCGCCGACAAGAAACCGACCAAGACAGCTGTCAGCTTTACCGATCAGGAAGCGCTCCAATTCCACCAGGAAGGGCGGCCGGGAAAACTGGAGATCACGCCGACCAAACCGATGGCCACGCAGCGCGACCTGTCGCTGGCCTATTCCCCCGGCGTGGCGGTTCCAGTGCTGGCGATCGCGGAGGATCCGAGCCGCGCCTATGACTACACCACCAAGGGCAACCTAGTGGCGGTGATTTCCAACGGAACCGCCATCCTGGGGCTGGGCAATCTGGGCGCACTGGCGTCCAAGCCGGTGATGGAGGGCAAGGCGGTGCTCTTCAAGCGCTTTGCCGATGTCGATTCCATCGACCTGGAGATCGATACCCAGGACGTCGATGAATTCATCAATTCCGTGCGTTATCTCGGCCCATCCTTCGGCGGCATCAACCTGGAAGACATCAAGGCGCCGGACTGTTTCATCATCGAGCAGCGCCTGCGCGAGGTGATGGACATTCCAGTCTTTCACGACGACCAGCACGGCACGGCCATCATCGCCGCGGCCGGTCTCATCAACGCCCTGCACCTGACGGGCCGGGACATGAAGGACACGAAAATCGTCTGCAACGGTGCCGGCGCCGCCGGGATCGCCTGTATCGAACTCATCAAGGCCATGGGCATTCCCCATCAGAACGTCACGCTCTGCGACACCAAGGGCGTGATCTACCAGGGCCGCGAGGAGGGCATGAACCAGTGGAAATCCGCCCATGCCATCGAAACCAAGGCCCGCTCGCTCTATGACGCGCTGAAGGGTGCGGACGTCTTCTTCGGCGTATCGGTCAAGGGAGCGCTCACGGCCGACATGCTGCGCGTGATGGCGCCCAATCCGATCATCTTCGCCATGGCCAACCCGGATCCGGAAATCACCCCGGAGGAAGCCGCGAGCATCCGCGATGACGCGATCGTCGCGACCGGCCGCTCCGATTACCCCAACCAGGTCAACAATGTCCTCGGCTTCCCGTATATCTTCCGCGGCGCGCTGGACGTTCAGGCAACCACCATCAACGACCAGATGAAAGTGGCCTGCGCCGAGGCCCTGGCGGAGCTTGCCCGCGAAGAGGTTCCCGACGAAGTGGCGGCCGCCTACCGCGGCACGCGGCCGAAATTCGGTCCCGAATACATCATTCCCGTTCCGTTCGACCCGCGCCTGATCCACACGATTCCGCTCGCGGTCGCCAAGGCCGCCATGGAGTCGGGCGTTGCCCGCCGGCCGATCGTCGACATGGAGGCCTACAAGCACCAGCTGTCCGCGCGGCGCGATCCGGTGGCCGGCACCTTGCAGCGGATCTTCTCCAAGGTCCGCCAGCAGCCGAAACGGGTTGTCTTTGCCGAAGGCGAGGAGGAACCGGTCATGCGCGCGGCGGTCAGCTTCGTATCGCAGGGTCTCGGCGAGGCGATCCTGATCGGCCGCGAGGACGAGATCCAGGCCATGGCCGAGCATGCGGGAATCGATATCGAGCGGCCGGGAATCTCCATCGAGAACGCGCGTCTGTCGAACCGCAACGCCGACTATGCGCAGTATCTCTACGGCCGCCTGCAGCGCCAAGGCTACCTGCTGCGCGATTGCCAGCGCATCGTCAACAACGACCGCAACTACTGGGGCGCCATCATGGTCGCGCGGGGCGACGCGGACGCCATGGTCACCGGTCTCACCCGCAACTATTCGGTTGCCCTGGAAACGGTCGCCGCCACCATCGACCCGAAGCCGGGCCACCGGGTCATCGGCGTTTCCCTGGCCCTTGCGCGCGGCCGCACGGTGCTGATCGCCGATACCGCCGTCATCGACATGCCGACTTCGGAGGAACTGGCCGATATCGCGGAGGAGGCGGCCCATGTCGCCCGCAAGCTCGGTTACGAGCCGCGGGTCGCGATGCTGGCCTATTCGACATTCGGCCACCCGAAGGGCGAGCGCTCGGAAAAGGTCCAGGAAGCCGTGAAGATCCTCGACCGGCGCCGGGTCGATTTCGAGTATGACGGCGAAATGGCCGCCGATGTCGCCCTCAACCTGGACCGGATGGCCGTCTATCCGTTCTGCCGCCTTACCGGCCCCGCCAACGTCCTCGTGATGCCCGCCTTCCACTCTGCGTCCATCTCCACCAAGATGCTGCAGGAACTGGGCGGCGCCACCGTCATTGGCCCGCTCCTGGTCGGCTTCGACAAGCCCATCCAGATCGTGCCCCTCGGCGCCAAGGACAGCGACATCGTCAACATGGCGGCAATCGCGGCGTTCAATGTGACGTGATCGCCTTCCCGACAGCGAAAAACAGCGGAGGTTCGGGCTCTCCGATCCCGGATCTCCGCTACGCTGCGTCCGGGATGATGAGGAGAAGACAGTGCGTCCCTCGCTCGTTCGTCATCCCGGCCAAGCGCGGCGCGAGCCGGGATCGGAGAGCCACAGTATTCGATTGGTGAAATAGGTCTGAATCCTTGTCAGCCTGGGTCTACATCCTCGCATCACGTCCCTACGAAACGCTCTATACGGGCGTGACCACCGATCTGGCCCGCAGGATTTACGAACACCGCGAAGGGCTGATCGAGGGGTTTTCGGAACGCTACGGCGTAAAATCACTGGTCTGGTATGAAAACTATCCCGAGATTGCCACGGCGATAAAGCGCGAAAAACAAATAATACGTTGGCGACGCAAATGGAAATTTGAGCTGATCGAGGCAATGAATCCGCGATGGGACGACCTCTATCTCGCCCTGAATTGCTAGACGCCACCGCGTCTTCCCGGCCAAGCGCGGCACGAGCGGGTACGCAGAGGTGCATTTCTCTCCTTATCAGCGGAAGTTCGGGCTCTCCACACCGGCAATTGCCCGGCCGGATCCATTCTCTTTTGACAAACCCGGCCGCAAGGGCGATATCTCCAGATTATGTCGGATATGAAAGTCAAAATCTGCGGTCTCTCCACCGAGGACACCATGGAAGCTGCCCTGGACGCCGGGGCGGACATGGTGGGTCTGATGTTTTTTCCAAAGAGCCCGCGCCATGTTACGCTGAGCCAGGCCTGCAGGCTGGCGGACATGGCCCGTGGCAAGGCGGAGATCGTGGCGCTGACGGTCAATATGGATCCGGACGGCCTGTCGCGGATCAACGAGCTTGTGAAGCCCGACATCTTCCAGCTGCACGGTACCGAGGCCCCGGAAGCCTGCGCGGCAATAAAGGTCATGCAGGGCACGAAGGTCATGAAGGCGGTGCCGGTTGCCGAAAAGGCGGACCTGGAACAGGCGCATTATTATGACATTGTCGCGGACTGGCTCCTGTTCGACGCCAAACCGCCCCCCGGGTCCGAACTGCCTGGCGGCAACGGCGTCTCCTACGACTGGACCCTTCTGAAAGACCTTGACCTTCAGAAGCCCTTCATGCTTTCCGGGGGACTGGATGCGGACAATGTCAGGGAGGCCATCCGGCAGAGCGGGGTGACGGCGGTCGACGTCTCCTCCGGTGTCGAGCGGGAAAAGGGCGTCAAGGACGCCGATCTCATTCGCGCTTTTGTGGCTGCGGCCAAAGGCGTCTGATTTCCGGGCAACCGGTTACTCGAGGAGTTTACGCGTGAACGATTTGGCGAACAGCATCCGGAAGGGTCCGGACGATCGCGGGCATTTCGGCATTTTCGGCGGTCGCTATGTCGCCGAAACGCTGATGCCGCTGATCCTGGACTTGGAGCAGCACTACAAGGATGCCAAGAACGATCCAGCCTTCCATGCCGAGATCGAAAATCTCAACAAGCACTACACGGGCCGCCCGTCGCCGCTCTATTTCGCCGAGCGCCTCACCGAGGAGCTTGGCGGCGCGAAGATCTATTTCAAGCGCGACGAGCTGAACCACACCGGCTCCCACAAGATCAACAACTGCCTCGGCCAGATTCTCCTGGCCAAGCGCATGGGCAAGACGCGCATCATCGCGGAAACCGGCGCCGGCCAGCATGGCGTGGCAACGGCCACGGTCTGCGCGCGCTTCGGCCTGCCCTGCGTCGTCTATATGGGCAAGACCGATGTGGAGCGGCAGAAGCCGAACGTCTTTCGCATGAAGCTGCTTGGCGCGGAAATCGTTCCGGTCACCGCCGGTGCCGGCACGCTCAAGGATGCCATGAACGAGGCGCTGCGCGACTGGGTGACCAATGTCGACGACACCTATTATCTGATCGGCACCGCCGCCGGCCCGCACCCCTATCCGGAAATGGTGCGTGATTTCCAGTCGGTGATCGGTAAGGAACTGCGCGAGCAGATGATGGAAGCCGAGGGCCGTCTTCCGGACGCGCTGGTGGCGGCCGTCGGCGGCGGCTCCAACGCCATTGGCCTGTTCCACCCGTTCCTGGATGACAAGGACGTCAAGATCTACGGCGTCGAAGCCGGTGGCCGGGGTCTTGAAGGCGAAGAGCACTGCGCTTCGCTGACCGCCGGGAAACCCGGTGTTCTGCACGGCAACCGGACATATCTTCTCCAGGACGACGACGGACAGATCCTGGAAGGCCACTCCATCTCCGCCGGCCTCGACTATCCGGGCATCGGGCCGGAGCATTCCTGGCTGAAGGAAATCGGCCGCGTGCAATATGTGCCCGTCATGGACGATGAAGCTCTGGAAGCCTTCCAGCTTCTCACCCGCGTCGAAGGCATCATCCCGGCGCTCGAGCCGGCCCACGCACTTGCCCACGTCGTCAAGCTGGCGCCGCAGATGGACAAGGACCAGATCCTGGTCATGAACCTGTGCGGACGCGGCGACAAGGACGTCTTCACGGTCGGCAAGATGCTGGGCTTCGATCTCTGATCGGCTTCTGCCGACGATTTCAGCGTTAACAGACGTAGCCGCGCGCTTTCAAAGACGCGCGGCTTTTCGTTTGGATCGACCGCCTCACGGTGCCGTCGAACTATTCGGTTAACCAGCCCTACGTTTTTGGAAATGCTGCAATGCAAACTTGTCGGTTGTGACTTGCCCGGCAAGGATTAGATCTGGGCCAAGGAAACGGGCTCCGATGTGCCCACTGCGAAGGAACAAGGAAATGGCATTCGATCTTTTGAGCGGCTTCTTCCGCGACATTCGCGCTGCTCGCCGGGTCGCCAGCGAAATCGAGCGCATGAACTACATGTCCGATGCTCAGTTGTCCGATCTCGGCCTGGAGCGTAACCAGATCGCCAGCCGCGCCTTCAACAGGCATTTCAAGCGGCGTTGACCGGACCGGACTGATCACACGACGACGCTTGCCTCGGGAATGGGGCCGGGTCTCTTGATCGACTCGAAAGCCGTGCGTTCAGGCGCGCGGCTTTTGTTTTGCGATCGGCTTGGCCGTCAGAACCGCCTCGAGAAGCTGCTGGCGGCCGCGCGCATCCAGATTTGCCGCCTGCTGCAGCAAGACAGGATCTGTCTGTTCGATGGCGCCATGGACCTGGGCCGCATGCGGCGCACGACCAGTGCCGATGCCTATCATGCGCCGCCAAAGCTTTTCGCTCAGCGGGGCCGGGGCGGGTTCGAAGAGGGAATGGGCCAATTTCGGCTCCTTGTTTTTGTTCGATGGCTTGATAATACCGAACATAGGCGCACGCAGTGCATTTTTCCAGCAGTCAATCGTGCGTAACTCGCGGTTGAGCCATGCAGAAACGGCAATCCTGCGCCGGAATGCCGGAAGGCTGCGCGATCCGGGGTCGCCGGTGCTCCGGATTTCTGGTGAACGTGCCGGAATTCACGACGGCTATTCCGTCCCGTTTGTGCATTGATAGATTGACATAGGACGCGCTGCCCTCGTACATCGCAGGAACGAAAAAGCCTGAAACACGTGAGAAAGGCTTGAAGAAGGGTAGCAGTGAATGACGGAAACGCGTATCGACCGCCGTTTTAAAGCCTGTGCGGATGCCGGCCGGCCGGCTCTGGTCACGTTCATCACCGCGGGCGATCCGGATCTGCAGACCTCGCAAGCCGTTCTCAACGCCCTTCCCGCCGCCGGCGCCGACGTGATCGAGCTCGGCATGCCGTTTTCCGATCCGATGGCGGAAGGCATTCCGATCCAGCTTGGCAACCAGCGGGCCCTGGCCGCCGGCCAGACCATGGACAAGACGCTGGACATGGTGCGCGCGTTCCGCAAACAGGATCAGGACACACCCATCATCCTGATGGGCTACTACAATCCGATCTATGTTCGCGAGCCGAAAAAATTCGTCGAGGTTGCAAGGGACGCCGGGGTCGACGGCTTCATCATCGTCGACATTCCGGCAGAGGCCGACGATGAACTCTGCATTCCGGCGATCGAAGCGGGACTGAATTTCATCCGCCTGGCGACCCCGACCACGGACGACAAGCGGCTTCCCGCCGTTCTGGCCAATACGTCCGGTTTCGTTTATTACGTCTCGGTGACCGGTATCACCGGTGCCGACATCGCCGATACGGGCCGGGTCACCGCGGCGGTCAATCGCATCAAGAAGCACACCGACCTGCCGGTCGCCGTCGGCTTCGGCGTCAAGACCGCGGAACAGGCTGCCGTCATCGGCAAGGACGCCGATGGCGTCGTCGTCGGGTCGGTTCTGGTCAACGCCATCCGCAACAGTCTGGACGAGGCCGGCCGTGCAACGGACGGGACCGTTCGGGCCGTGACCGACCTGGTTGCCGATCTCGCCGCCGGCTGCGCCCGGGCACGCTCGGCGTGAATTGAAGATTTCCGGCGGAAGCCCATATCTCCGCCAGACGACAACTCGAACACACGGACGCGTTTGACGTGAACTGGATCAACTCTATCGTACGCCCCAAGATCCGAGATCTTTGGAAGAAGCGCGAAGTTCCGGAGAACCTCTGGATCAAGTGCCCGGAAACTGGCGAGATGGTGTTTCACCGGGATCTGGAGGCCAATCTGTGGGTCATTCCGAATTCCGGCCACCACATGCGCATCCCGGCGCGCAAGCGTCTGGAATCGTTTTTCGACGAGGGCCAGTATACCCGCGTCAAGACGCCGGACGTGCAGGCAGATCCGCTCAGGTTCCGTGACAACAAGCGCTATAGCGAACGCATGAAGGAAGCCCGGTCCAAGACCGGCGAGGAAGAAGCCATCCATGTCGCCCAGGGCAAGGTCAACGGCGTGGACATCACCGCCGCCGTGCAGGATTTCAGCTTCGTCGGCGGATCCCTCGGCATGGCCGTTGGCGAGGCCATCCTTGCAGGCATGCTGAAGGCCGTGGAAGACGGGACCCCGTTCGTGATGTTCGCCGCCTCCGGCGGTGCCCGCATGCAGGAGGGCATCCTGTCGCTGATGCAGATGCCGCGCACCACCGTTGGCATTCAGATGCTGCGCGAAGCGGGCCTTCCCTATATCGTCGTCCTGACCAACCCGACCACCGGCGGCGTGTCCGCCTCCTATGCAATGCTGGGCGATGTGCAGATCGCCGAGCCGGGTGCACAGATCGGTTTTGCCGGCCGGCGGGTCATCGAGCAGACGGTGCGCGAAAAGCTTCCGGACGATTTCCAGACGGCCGAATACCTCCTCGACCACGGCATGATCGATATGGTCGTGCCGCGCCAGCAGATGAAGGATACCGTCTCCCGGATCTGCAGCATCCTGATGAAGCGTGAGGTCGAGCTGCCGCACATGGCGCTGGAGGCCCCCGCGGAACCGGAGCCGGAACCGGCAGTCGAAGTCGAGCCCGACGAACCGGCCGACAAACCCGAAAAAGAGACCGGAACAGCCGGTTGAGATTCATTTTTCCCGCCAGATGTCGTGAAAGCGGCATGAGATGACGATTAAGAGCTGTCCGCTTGTCTTGCCGGCGGCCATCTCGTAAAGGCGTATCTGAGGGACTGACCCCGGTACAATCGGTAACATGCTGAACACGGGACGAAGGGACCCTGCGGAGGGCGCCTTGGATCAAATCACCACAATCCTCGACCGGTTGCTGGCTCTGCACCCGAAGGAGATCGACCTCTCGCTCGGGCGCATGCACCGGCTGCTTGCGGCGCTTGGCAATCCGGAAAAGCGTTTGCCACCGGTCATCCATGTTGCCGGGACCAACGGCAAGGGCTCCGTGACCGCCACCATGCGCGCGGTCCTGGAAGCCTCGGGCAGGCGCTGCCACGTCTATACGTCGCCGCACCTGGTCTCGTTCAACGAGCGCATCCGGCTTGGAACGGACGGGAAGTTCGTGTCCGATCCCCTGCTCTATGACGCGCTGCACCGCTGCGAGGAAGCCAATTGCGGCGAGGAGATCACGTTTTTCGAGATCACCACCGCCGCCGCCTTCCTGCTGTTCGCCGAGAATCCGGCGGACGTTCTGCTTCTGGAAGTGGGACTTGGCGGGCGTCTGGACGCGACCAACGTTATCGACCGTCCGCTGGCATGCGTCATCACGGCCATCTCCTTGGATCACGAAAAGTTCCTGGGAGAGGATGTGGCGGCGATCGCGGCCGAGAAGGCAGGTATCATCAAGTGGGAGACGCCGGTCGCGTGCGCGGAGCAGGACGATGCGGCCCTGCGCGTGATCGCACGACAGGCGGCCCGCAACCGCGCGGACCTGAGCGTCTGCGGCCAGGATTTCGCCGCCCAGGAGGACCAGGGCCGGCTCGTCTATCAGGATGACGAGGAACTGATCGACCTGCCGCTGCCGGTGCTCAACGGCCGCTATCAGATCGCCAATGCGGGCCTGGCGCTCGCCGCCTTGAAAACGGCCGGGCTGCTGCCGGAGCCGGGCGTCATCGCCGAGGGTCTGAAATCGGTGAACTGGCCGGGCCGGCTCCAGCCGCTGATGCACGGCCCGATCTTCGACCTGTGCCCGCCCGATTCGGAAGTCTGGGTCGATGGCGGCCATAATCCGAGCGCCGGTATTTCCGTCGCCGAATTCATGGGCGAACAGGAAGAGCGCGCCCCGCGCCCGCTCTACCTCGTCACCGGCATGCTCACGACCAAGGACCCGGTCGGGTTTTTCCGGGCCTTTGAAGGGCTGGTGCGCCATGTCGGCACGGTGCCGGTGTCAACGGCGACAACCGGAAGAACGCCGGAGGAACTCGCTGATCTTGCCCGGTGCGCCGGGCTGGAGGCAACGCCGTTCCCCTCGCTGGACGCGGCGCTTGCGGACGTGGCAGCCTGTGCGGCAAAGGACGGTGAAGCGCCGAGGATCCTGATCTGCGGTTCGCTTTATCTCGCCGGCGAAATACTGGCCCGCAACGCCATGGCGCCGACTTAAGGGGACGTCCTGAGACGAGGTCCCGGCGCGCCACCAGCACTTGAAGAAAGATCGACCTGAAAGCAGGTCGGTCCAGGAGGCCCCAATGATGCGTCACTTGTTTAAGGCTCCAGCCTGGCTTGCCGGGCTGATGACAGGAGCGTTTGTCCTGGCCGGCCCCGCCCTGGCGCTTTCCGGACAGTATGAAACGCCGCCGGAACAGGACCCGGCCGTCGTCCTGGACGGCAAGGAGCTGGGTCCCGGCTATGCGGTTCTGCCGCCCGTGCGCAGTGACGGTTTCCTGCGCATCTATCAGCTCCAGACGGATCTCGGCGTCGAACAGGTCGAGGGCGACGGCCTCTTGAAGCTCCGGCTGTCGGAAATGCGCGTGCTCGTCGCGCTGGAAGGGCTCAAGAAGGACGCAAGTTTCATGGCTGGCCTGAAACAGGCGGCGATGAAACCCGTCGACTTTGTCGGAAGCACCGTGACGGACCCGGTCGGAACCGCAAAAAGCACCGTCTCCGGCGTCGGGCGCATGTTCGGCCGCCTGGCCAAGGGCGTGGAAGCCGTGGCGACCGGCAAGGGCGGCTCGCCGGCCGAGATTGCCAGCACGATCACCGGTCAGGGCAGTGCGCGCCGGGAACTCGCCGTCGACCTCGGCGTCGACCCGTACACCTTCTATCGGCCCCTTTCGGACAAGCTGAATGAAACCGCCAGCGTCACGGCCGCGGGAAGCTGGACCGTCAAGGCAATCACCGGCCTGTTGCCCGGGGGCCTCATCGTCAACACGGCCAGCGCCGCCGACGATTACCGCAATCTCGTTGTCGACAGCACCCCGTCGGAATTACAGGACCGCACGGCGGCCGCGTTCCGCAATGCCGGGGTCTCGGAAGCCACGATCACGAACATTTCGGCCAGTCCCTTTTACACCGCCACCGAAAAGGCGGTCATCGCCTATCAGCTTCAGGCGATGCCCGGCGTCCGGGACCTGGAACTGGTCGCCGCCAAGGCCGCCGAGGCGGACAGCAGGGACGTCGCCTATTTCCAGCTCCGCCGCGTGGTTCTGCTTGAGACGTATAATCGCAGCATATCTCCTCTCGGCGACATGAAGCTGGTGTCCGGCATCCCGGTCGCCATCCGGCGGGACGGAATCGCGGCCGTCGTCATGCCGCTGGATATCGTCGCCTGGACCGAAACGGCCGCCCGGACCTTTTCCACCCTGCAGGAAGGCCTCAGGGACCTGGCCTTGCCGCCTTCGGGCGTCGACTTCCTGGTCACCGGCGACGTGACGCCCATGGCCGCCGAACGCATCGCCTCCTTCGGCTGGGAAATCACCGGCAACTACCCGATGCCGGCGGGGTCGGTTCACTAAACCACCATGTCGCCACGCGGATCAGCGGCTCGACCAGGCGCCTCGCAAGAAAGCTCCGGTCCGATCAGACGAAGGGCGAAAGGGCGTTGTGGCGGATGCTGAGAGAGCTGAAAGCCGACGGCAGGAGTTTGCCCGCCATGAGAAGGTTGACCCACAGCGCTCGTGAGTACGTGCGCGGCCATGCCTATTCCAACACCGCAGAGGGCTACTTTGCCATTCTCAAGCGCGGTATATCATAGGTGTTTACCACCACGTCTCAGAAGCTCACCTCAAGCGCTATCTGGCGGAATTTAATTTCCGTTACAACTACCGTGCTTCCCTCAAGATTTCCGACAAAGAGCGCGCCGATAAGCTTCTTGAAGGCGCTCGCGGTAAGCGTCTCACCTATCGGCGGATTGACGAAAGCGCGCACGCTTAAGCAGAAGGCGCGTAAGTTATTTCGAAAACGAACGAAAACACCGGGGACAACCTGATATGCAGCTTGCCCATGCGTAAGAATCGGTTTTCGGTGAAAAGTGGTGGGCACCTGGACCGTGCCCACCACTCACTGAAACAAGCCGATAGAGGGCTCGCTAGTGATTACGGAACCGAAATTACCTGACTCGTTCGAGTATGCAAGCCCTCTCTCTGCGAACAGCACAGAAAGGGCCTTTAATGGTCAAAACGCCAAAAAACCACGGCAAGTCGTGGTCTAAAGATGATATTCAGGCGCTAAAGAAACTTGCTGACGGGAACACTCCAACAAGGGTTATCGGCCTGAAGTTGGGGCGCTCAGAGGACTCGATATATTCGAAGGCAAGTTCTGAAAATGTGTCGCTGAAGCCGACAAATCAAAGCCCTTACGGGACAAAGAAGTAACAGCATCCTCGTAAAGCGAGCGCTCGCGGGTGGACCAACTATGGCCATGCTCCGCGAGCGCTGTCGCTAACGCATCTAACGCATCAATCTCCAGGCTCATCACCATCCTCATTTTTGCGCGGTGGTTTCTCTGTATGCGGCTTCGGGGGCGTGTTGAGCATCCGCCTTAGGATCTCGTCGCCCTTTTCCTGATCTGGTTTTTTATCGGTGTCTGACATGCCTAGCTCTACTAAATTTGTCGAAACCGGACTTATCGAGTCCAAAGCTCGATACGATCTTCCAGAGAAGATGAGTGCCGGAATAGGCCGAATTGTAACCCGCTGGTCATACGCCGAGGAGAGCATTCAACGACTCATTTATGAATTAATCGACGTTAGCGATATCGTTGGTCGCATAGCAATAAGAGAGCCGCGCCTTACTGATCGTTTGGCAATGATACTCGATTTGATGGAAGCCGATGGAGTTGAACTAGCTGGCGACCTGCTTAAAGAATACAAAGCGATTTATAAGCAAGCCGAGGAACTGTCATCCTTTCGAGACTTGTGTGTTCATGGAACCTGGAGCCGACCAAAAGAACTCAAAAGCTGGTGCGTAACGAACACCCGCGGAAAATGGGAACAAGACGCCCACAAACAAGGCCTGAAGGGAAAAAAGCGCATAAAACCAGAAGGACGCATGCTGTGTCCTGAGGTGCTTAAAGAGGTGTCAGATGAAATTGACGAGTTCATCGAACGCTTGAAGGGCATGCATGTAATTGTTGGCATCGCGTATCACGCATCGCGCGAAAAACTGCCTCTACCATCTGGGTCTTAGGATCACCTTCTTCAAACCGAGACAGGGCAAATAGCCCCGCCTCAATCATCTCAGGCGTGACTTCGATTTCCTCAGGGGAATCAGACTTATCACGATCTTGGTACGTCAAGTATATAATTCCCCTTGTGGGGAGGGGTTAGGGGTGGGGGTAATCACCCTCTCAAACGCACTCCAGAACCGGCGCCGACAGCCCGCTTTCCCAGCCGAGGATGGCGCGTTTGCGGGTGAGGCCCCAGTGATAGCCGCCGAGCTTGCCGCCTTTTGCCAGAACCCGGTGACAGGGCACGACGAAGGAAAGTGGATTGCGCCCGACCGCCGTTCCGACCGCCCGGGACGCCTTGGGATTGCCGAGGCTGGCGGCGATGTCGGAATAGGTGGTTGCCTGGCCCATCGGGATTTTCAGAAGCGTCCGCCAGACACGGATTTCGAAATCCGTGCCGATCATGACGACATTGAGCGGCTGGTCCTGCCGCCATTTTTCCGGGTCGAAGACGCGGGCCGCAAAGCGGGTCGTGGCTTCCTGGTCCTGGAGGAACTGCGCGGCGGGCCAGCGGCGGCACATGTCCTCCAGCGCGGCGCTCTCGCTGCCCGGATCGGCAAATCCGAGCCCGGCAAGGCCCTTGTCCGTCGCCATGACGAGAACCTGCCCGAAGGGCGAGGGGTGAAAGCCGTAGGCGATGCTCAGGCCGGCGCCCCGGCTGCGGTAATCGCCCGGGGTCATGGCTTCATGGGTGACAAAGAGGTCATGCAGGCGGGAGGGGCCGGACAGGCCGACTTCGTAGGAGGCGTCGAGAACGCTTGCCGAGTCCCGCAGCATGGCCTTGGCGTAATCCAGTGTAATCGCCTGCAGGAACTGTTTCGGCGTCAGGCCCGCCCAGCGCGAAAACACCCGCTGCAACTGGATGGGTTGCAGGTTCACTTCCCGGGCCAGTTGCTCCAGCGTCGGCTGCTCGCGCCAGTCCAGGGTGATTCGCTTCAGGGTCTGTCGGACGACGGCATAATACTCCGCGGCTTCCGCGCCCACGGAAATCGGCTTGGGATCCGGCGCGAGGCCGGCAAGGTCGAACGCTCTGGTCATTTCGGATACTTCATGTCTTGAGCCTGGTCCGATGTTAGGCCGCGCACATGCCGAGCGCGACCCGATTTGCGAGCCTGCCGCCGCAAACCGCGCCCCTGTCCTAACGGACCGCGTCCTTGAACTCGCTTGCGGACACGGCAGGCCCCTTGCGCGTGGTCAGCAGAAGGTTGGTTTCCGTGCCTGCGATCCCCTCGATCAGCCGGATCCGGTTCAGCGCATCGTCGAACGCGGCAAGGTCGCGCGTGGCGATGTCGAGCACCAGGTCCCACTTGCCGTTGGTGGTGTGTATCGCGCGGATTTCCGTCATCGCGCTTAAGGAGCGCGTCACCGGCCCGGTATTGTGCCCGTCAACCACCACGAGGGTGACCGCGCGGATAGGCAGGTCGCGCCAGTCGTCGCGCAAAACGGCCGTGAAGCCGAGGATTTCCCCGGTGTCCACCAGCTTTTCCATTCGGGCCCTCACGGTCGCCCGGGAGACCTTCAGGTCACCTGCCAAATCGGACACCGAACGGCGGCCGTCATGACGCAGCAGCGAGATTAATCGGAGATCCAGATCGTCCATATTACCATTTCGGCCAATTGAGCTTATCGGAATGGTAAATCCGGCTGCGCATTTTATCAAGTCGCCGGATTTACTCCGCCGCGCCGGTCCGACACAATTTTCGCAATATGAAATTCGGGCGGAGGGCAATGTGAACGTGGTCAGGAGAGAGATCGTTCTGGTGGGCGCGCCGGTCAATGACGGCGCCGGTCAGAAAGGCTGCGTCATGGGGCCGGATGCTTACCGGACCGCGGGATTGGGCGAGACGCTGAAGGCGCTGGGCCATTCGGTCACCGATCATGGCAATGTCAGGCTCGTTCACCCGGGAAACGTGGCTCCGCCCAATCCGGTCCTGAGGAACTACGAGACCTATATCGGCTGGACCCGGGCTCTTCACGCCAAGGCGGCGGATCTCGGCTCTTCGCCGGTTTTCCCGATTTATCTCGGCGGCGACCACTCGATGGCGGCCGGTACCGTATCCGGCCAGGCCAGAGCCGCGGCGGCGCAAGGCCGGCCGCTCTTCGTGCTCTGGCTCGACGCCCATTCGGATTTTCACACCCTGGACAGCACCGCCAGCGGCAATCTTCACGGGACACCCCTGGCGTTTCTGTGCGGCCTGTCCGGCTTCGACGATCTGCTCGGCGCGCCGCTGGAACACCCGGTGAGCCCCGAAAATGTCGAGATCATGGGCGTGCGCTCTGTCGATGATGCCGAACGCGAGATGCTGATCGGCCTCGGTGTCGGTGTCAGCGACATGCGCCGCATCGACGAATCCGGCGTCGGCACCCTGCTCACGCCGTTTCTGGACCGGGTCCGCGAGGCCAACGGTCTTCTGCATGTCAGCCTGGATGTCGATTTCCTCGACCCGGAAATCGCCCCGGCCGTCGGCACCACCGTGCCGGGCGGCGCCACTTTCCGCGAGGCGCATCTGGTCATGGAAATGCTCCATGACAGCGGCCTCGTCACCTCGCTCGACCTGGTTGAGCTCAACCCGTTCCTGGATGAACGCGGAAAAACCGCGCGCCTGATGGTCGACCTGACCGGCAGCCTCTTCGGCCGCCGCGTCTTCGACCGTCCGACAAGAAGCTTCTAGAGGATCTGAAACATGACCGTGACCCCCATCAACCTGAATCCGTCGGACCTGGCTTACGTTCCCTTTGTCAGCGTCGACAACATGATGCGCAACGTGCGCGCCGTCGGCGTGGAAGCCTTCATGCGCGGCCTTGCCGAGTACATCGAGCAGGATTTCCTGCGCTGGGAGAGTTTCGACAAGAAGCCGCGTATTCCCGCCCACGCGCCCCAGGGCGTGATCGAACTGATGCCGACCAGCGACGGCAAGACATTCGGCTTCAAATACGTCAACGGCCATCCGGGCAATACCAGCTCCGGCCTGCAGACCGTGACCGGCTTCGGTGTCCTGGCCAACCTGACCACCGGATATCCGGTTCTGTTCACCGAGATGACCATCCTCACCGCCCTGCGCACGGCGGCGAACTCGGCCCTGGCGGCGAAATATCTCGCGCCCAAGGGCTCCAAGACGATGGCGATCATCGGCAACGGCGCCCAGTCCGATTTCCAGTGCCTGGCCTTCAAGGAGCTGCTCGGGATCACGGATATCCGGGCCTACGACATCGAAACGGGCGCCAGCCTCCGCCTCGCCCGCAATCTGGCCGATAGCGGCCTCAACGTGACCATCTGCAAGACGCCGGAAGACGCCATCGAGGGCGCGCAGATCATCACGACCGTCACCGCGGACAAGAAATCCGCGACAATCCTGACCGACAACATGGTCGGGGCCGGAGTTCACATCAACGCGGTCGGCGGCGACTGTCCGGGCAAGACCGAGCTGCACCGGGACATCCTGCTGAGATCCGACATTTTCGTCGAATTTCCGGATCAGACCCATATCGAGGGCGAATTCCAGCAGCTGGACCGCGATCATCCGGTTACCGAGCTCTGGCAGGTCTACGCCGGCAGGGCCCAGGGCCGCACCTCGCCGGACCAGATCACCCTTTTCGACAGTGTCGGCTTCGCCATAGAGGATTTCGCCGCGCTCCGTTACGTGCGCGATCTGCTTCCCAGGACAGGGCTCTTCGAAAAACTCGATCTCCTGGCGGACCCGGACGATCCGCGCGATCTCTTCGGCATGATCCTGCGCTCCGCCGGTGCCGATGATCGGGCGGCCTGAGACATCCCGGCAGCCTCGACAAGTGCGTGGCTGCGCATCCTCACCGCAGCCAAGTCCGACCATCGGAAAACCTGACGCGGGCCCAGGGCTAGCCGAGAGCGGCCTCGATTTCGGCGACAACCGCGTCGGCCGCGGCGCCGGGGTCGTCCGCCCGGCTGATCGGGCGGCCGACGACCAGAAAGTCGCTGCCGGCACTGATCGCGTCGGCGGGCGTCATCACCCGTCGCTGGTCGCCGGCATCGCTGCCCGCCGGCCGGATGCCGGGGGTCACGATCACCAGGTCGTCGCCCAGGATCGACTGCATCTTTTCCGCTTCCGTCGCCGCGCAGACGATGCCGCCCATTCTGGCCGCCCTGGCGTCGCGCGCCCGCGCCTCCACCACTTCGGCAAGCGGCCCGCGATATCCGGCGGCGGCCAGATCGTCCTCGTCCATGGAGGTGAGCACGGTTACCCCAAGCAGGCAGAGATTGGGGTTGCCTTCTTCTTCCAGCCCCTTCACCGCCGCGCGCATGGTCTTGGGATAGCCGTGAACGGTCATGAAGGTCATGCCCATCCTGGCAACGTTCCGGACAGCCCTGGTGATGGTGTTGTCGATATCGTGCAGCTTGACGTCCAGAAAGATCCGTTTGCCGTCCTCGGCCAGCTCGCGAGCAAATTCAAGGCCGCCGGCGAATTGCAGCTCCATGCCGATCTTGTAGACGCCGACCTTGCCGTCCGTCCGGTTCACAAGCGCTTCCGCTTCCCCGACGGTGGGGAAATCCAGCGCAAGCATCAGGCGGTCGCGTGCGGATTGCGGGGCAAACGGGCTGGTCGGCATGGGGTGGCTCCTTCTGGCAGGCGGCAAGGCGTCTCGTCCATAGCATCACACCGGAGGGAGTGCCAGAGCACCCTCAAGGGTGTGAATGCGGGCAAAGCCGCTAACTGATTATGAATCATAACATTATCTGCATTCAAGTATTCCCGAATGTGCCCATCTGCCTTGAGACGGGCGGGATCGCTCAGCTTTGATTGAAGAATTACGCATTCCAGATCAGTCCTGCCGCGAGCCTGAGGTCACGTGGCTATTTCATTAGGCGGTTCAGGCTGCTACAACACCGCCGGTTCTTCTCAACCCTCGGGGACAACAGCACATGCGCACAGCGAGTGTATCGCGCGATACCAAGGAAACCCGCATTTCCGTCGAAATCAATCTGGACGGCACGGGCGCTTACGACGTCAAGACCGGTATCGGCTTTTTCGACCATATGCTGGAGCAGCTGTCGCGCCATTCGCTGATCGACATCAACGTCCGCGCCGAAGGCGATACCCATATCGATTTTCACCACACGGTGGAGGATACCGGCATCGCGCTGGGGCAGGCAATCACCAGCGCGCTGGGCGACATGGCGGGCATCACCCGTTATGCCGACACGCATCTGGCGATGGACGAAGCCCTCACCCGATGCGCGCTCGACGTTTCCGGGCGGCCGTTTCTTGTCTGGGATGTGACCTTCGACCGGGACAAGGTCGGCGATTTCGACACCGAACTCTTCGAGGAGTTTTTCCGGGCATTTGCCATGAATGCCGGGATCACCCTTCATATCGCCAATCTTTACGGTTCAAATTGCCACCATATCGCGGAAACCTGCTTCAAGGCGGTTGCCCGCACGCTGCGCAAGGCGGTCGAGATCGACCCGCGGCAGGCGGACCGGATTCCAACCACCAAGGGCCAGCTTGGCGGCTAACTGACGGATCGGCACATGGGCACCTACATCGTGATGGCACCGCCCGAATATGAAGACCTGACGGGAGATCCCCGCCAGACGGACAGGCTTGAATTCGTGCCGGACCGCTTCTCGTTCCTGGCGTTCCTGTTTTCGCTCGTCTGGCTCCTGTTTCACCGCATGTGGCTGGTATTCCTCGGCTATCTTGCCTTGACCCTTGCCATCGAACTGCTGGCACTGTCCGTCAGCAGCCAGGTGGTGGGTACCCTGGCGCTGCTGGTGTCGCTTCTGTTCGGCTTCGAGGCGCAGGCCCTGCGGCGCTGGTCGTTGGAGCGCAAGGGCTGGCGCATGATCGGCATCGCCGACGGTTCCGGCCGGGCGGAGGCTGAAATGCGCTTCCTCAACAAGGCAGCCCGGCACATGCCGGAGCAAAAGCCGCAGACGCACCGGCCGCGTCCGGCTCCAACCCCCATCATCCCGAGGATCGGCAGCGAGCAGGTCGTGGGCCTGACGCTCGGTCCGGAGACCCGTCAATGACAATTGCAATTATCGACTACGGTTCGGGCAATCTGCGCTCGGCGGAGAAGGCATTCGAGCGCGCGGCCCGCGCTCATGCCCATATGCCGGACGTGATCGTCACCGCCGATCCGGAGCGGGTCCTGAAGGCCGACCGGGTGGTCCTGCCGGGCGTCGGCGCCTTTGCCGACTGCAAACGAGGCCTGTGGGCTGTTGAAGGCATGCCCGAGGCTCTGGAGGAAACCGTCCGCAGGCAGGGCAAGCCGTTCTTCGGCATCTGCGTCGGCATGCAGCTGATGGCAAGCCGGGGCCTGGAATTCGAAACCGTGGAAGGTCTCGGCTGGATCGACGGCGACGTGACGGCGATGAAACTCTCCGATCCGTCCCTGAAGATCCCGCATATGGGCTGGAACACCATCGATGTCCGGCCCGAGGGCCATCCGGTGTTCGCCGGCATCGAAACCGGGCCGGACGGCCTGCATGCCTATTTCGTCCACTCCTATCACTTCGCCTGCGCCAACGAGGCGGACCGACTGGCGACGTTCGACTACGGCGGACCCTTCACGGCAATGGTGGCGAAGGACAACATGATCGGCACGCAGTTCCACCCGGAAAAGAGCCAGCGCCTCGGCCTGGAGCTGATCGCCAATTTCCTCGACTGGAACCCGTAGAACCCCTGGGAGGTCATTATTATGAGCAAAGGATACTGGATTGCGCGTGTGGACGTGCACGATCCGGACAATTACCCGAAATATGTCGAGACCGCGAAACCGGCCTTCGAAAGGTTCGGGGCGAACTTCCTGGCCCGCGGCGGCAAGACCAATGCCATCGAAGGCCCGGGCCGCGCGCGCAACGTCATCATCGAGTTTCCGAGCTTTCAACACGCCGTCGATTGCTATAACTCGCCCGAATACCAGGAAGCGGTCAAAATCCGCCAGCAATATGCCGATGGCGAAATCGTCATCGTCGAAGGAACTTGAGACGATATGATCCTCTTTCCCGCCATTGACCTGAAAGATGGCCAGTGTGTCCGTTTGAAGCTTGGCGACATGGACCAGGCAACCGTGTTCAACGACAACCCCGGCGCCCAGGCGAAGGCTTTCGAGGACCAGGGGTTCGAGTGGCTGCATGTGGTCGACCTGAACGGCGCTTTTGCCGGCGAAAGCGTCAACGGGACTGCCGTTGATGCCATTCTGGCCGCGACAGCGAAACCGCTTCAGCTCGGCGGCGGGATCAGGGCCCTGGATCATGTCGAAACCTGGCTCGCGAAAGGCATCGCCCGGGTCATTCTCGGCACCGTTGCCGTCCGCGATCCCGATCTGGTGAAGGAGGCCTGCCGGAAGTTTCCGGGCAAGGTCGCCGTCGGCATCGATGCCAAGGGCGGCCACGTTGCGGTGGAGGGCTGGGCGGAAACGTCGGAGCTCACCGCTGTCGATCTTGCCGGAAGGTTCGAGGACGCGGGCGTTGCCGCGATCATCTACACCGATATCGACCGCGACGGCGTCCTGAAGGGCCTCAACATACCCTCGACGCTGGACCTGGCCCGGTCCGTCTCCATCCCGGTCATCGCCTCCGGCGGCCTCGCATCGATTGACGACATCCACCGCCTGCTGGAACCGGACTGCGCCATCCTGGAAGGCGCCATTTCCGGCCGGGCACTTTATGACGGGCGGCTCGATCCGAAAGAAGCGATGGATCTGATCCGGGCACAGCGGAGTAAAGCATCATGACCCTCAAAGCCCGCGTCATTCCCTGCCTGGACGTGAAGGACGGCCGTGTCGTCAAGGGCGTCAATTTCGTCGATCTGGTCGATGCCGGCGATCCGGTGGAAGCGGCCAAGGCCTATGACGCGGCCGGGGCCGATGAGCTGTGTTTTCTGGACATCACCGCAAGCCATGAGGGCCGGGACACGATCTACGACGTGGTCCGGCGCACCGCCGAAGCCTGCTTCATGCCCGTGACCGTCGGCGGCGGCGTTCGCACGGTCGAGGATATCCGCAAGCTCCTGATCGCCGGGGCGGACAAGGTGTCCATCAACACGGCGGCGGTCAAAAACCCGGATTTCGTGCGCGAAGCGGCCGAAAAGTTCGGTGCCCAGTGCATTGTCGTCTCCATCGACGCCAAACAGGTCAATGAACCGGGCGAGCCGGAAAAATTCGAGATCTTCACCCATGGTGGCCGCACTGCGACCGGCATCGACGCGGTGGAGTTCGCCAGGAAGGTGGTCGAACTCGGCGCCGGCGAACTGCTTGTCACCTCCATGGACCGGGACGGCACCAAATCCGGCTATAACATCGCGCTGACACGGGCGATTGCCGATGCCGTGCCGGTTCCCGTGATTGCCTCAGGCGGTGTCGGCACCCTGGACCATCTGGTCGAAGGCATTCGCGACGGCCATGCGACGGCCGTGCTTGCCGCCTCCATTTTCCATTTCGGAGAATATGCCGTCCAGGAGGCCAAGCATTATATGAGCGATGCGGGCATACCCATGCGCCTGGACGCCTGATGCAGACAAAATCCCCGACGCGGAACCTATCCTAATGACCAAGTTCACTCTGGACGATCTGGACGCCATTATTGCTGCACGTGCGAAGAGTGCGGACGAGACGTCCTACACGCGCAAGCTCGTCAACAAGGGCGTTGCCAAATGCGCACAGAAACTGGGAGAGGAGGCGGTTGAAGCGGCGATTGCCGCAGTCAGGGAAGACCGGCAGGAATTGACGGCAGAGGCCGCTGATGTGCTGTATCATTTGCTGGTGGTTCTAAACGTGTCCGAAGTTCCGCTTGACGATGTTATGAAGGAGCTTGGCAGGCGTACGGGACAGACCGGACTTGAAGAAAAGGCCTCGCGGCCGCAGGAATAAACCGGTTCCCCCGATCAGCCGCCGCAGCAGAACTGCGAGTAATATGGATCAGAAAGTCGCCACGGCCCTGGAAATGGATTTATCCCCCTACATGGTGTTCACCGAGCGCCAGTGGGCCCGGCTGCGTGCCGACACACCCATGACGCTGTCGGAACACGAAGTTTCGCAGCTCCAGGGCCTGAACGCGCCGATGTCCATGGAGCAGGTCGAGACCATCTACCTGCCCCTTTCGCGCCTGCTCGCCTTCTATGCGGAAGCCACGATCAGCATCCATCAGGCCACCCAGAGCTTCCTGGGCACCCGCGACGGCAAGACGCCGTTCATCATCGGCGTCGCCGGGTCGGTCTCCGTCGGCAAGTCGACCACCTCGCGTGTGCTGCGTGAGCTTCTGGCCCGCTGGCCGGCCAGTCCGAAGGTCGACCTGATCACCACCGACGGGTTTCTTTATCCCAACGCGATCCTGGAAGCCGAAGGGCTGATGAGCAAAAAGGGATTTCCGGAAAGCTTCGACCGGCCGAGGCTTCTGAAATTCCTGTCGGACATCAAGGCCGGCCGGCGCCACGTGCGGGCCCCGGTCTATTCGCATTTCTACTATGACGTCATGCCCGGCAACTCGGTCACCATCGACCGGCCGGACATTCTGATCGTCGAGGGCCTCAACGTGCTGCAGACAAGAGAATTGCCGAAGGATGGCCGGGCCGTTCCGTTCGTCTCCGACTTCTTCGATTTCTCGGTCTATATCGATGCCGACGAGGACCTGCTGCTGAAATGGTATGTGGACCGTTTCATGCGTCTGAGAGAGACCGCTTTCCGCGATCCCGGATCCTATTTCCATAAATATTCCCATATTTCCGACGAGGAGGCCGTGATAACGGCGAACCGGATCTGGAACGAGATCAACCTCGTCAACCTGCGCGAAAACATCCTACCGACACGGCCGAGAGCGGACCTGATCCTGACCAAGGACGACAGCCATAGAATTTCCAAGGTCGCCCTGCGCAAGGTCTAGAATACGGGCCCATACGCAGCACCGATAAGATACTGGGACTCGTCGGTCCGCCCATCTCGGCAAGACGCGGCCCTTGGCGAGTGGACTTCCTGACGTTATTCGCTTTGCGCCGAGGGCGTTTCAGGCGCACTTCCGTCCGACACCACGACCGTTTTGATATTGACGAATTCCTTGATCCCGTAGTGCGAAAGCTCGCGGCCATAGCCGCTCTCCTTGATGCCGCCGAAGGGCAGTTTGGGATGGGATTGCACCGTCGCATTCACGAACACGGAGCCGGCCTCGACCGCTTCGCGGGCAAGGCGCTCGCCGCGCTCGAGATCCCGCGTGAAAATGCCGCCTCCCAGCCCGAAAACCGTGTCATTGGCCACCTTGACCGCCTCGGCTTCGTCGGCAACCGAGATGACGGCGGCCACGGGCCCGAACATCTCTTCGTCATAGGCCGGCATGCCTGGCTTCACTCCGGAGAGCACGGTGGGCGGATAATAGGCGCCCGGCCCTTCCGGAACGGAGCCGCCCAAAAGGCAGTTTGCGCCCTTGGCAAGGCTGTCCTCCACCTGCCGGTGCAACGCGTCGCGCAGGTCGCGGCGCGCCATCGGACCGATGGTGGTGTCCTCCGACAAGGGGTCGCCCATCTTTGCCTTGCGCATTTCCTCCACGAAGGCCTCCTCGAAGGCGGCGCGAACGCTCTCATGCACGATGAAGCGCTTGGCCGCGATGCAGCTCTGGCCGGAGTTGATCAGACGGCCCTTGGCCGCCGTTTCCGCGGCGAAGGCGATATCCGCATCCTCGAGCACGAGATAGCCATCGCTGCCGCCGAGTTCGAGGACGGTCTTCTTCAGGGCCCCTCCGGCCTTGCTCGCCACCGCCCGGCCGGCCGCGCCGCTGCCGGTAAGCGTGACGGCGCGCACGAGCGGGTCCTCGATCACCTCATCGACGGCGCCGGAGCCGATCAGCAGCGTGCGGAAGAGGTTTTCCGGAAATCCGGCCTTGCGGAAGACGTCCTCGGTTGCGAGTGCGCAGGCCGGAACGTTGGAGGCATGCTTGAGCACCGCGGCATTGCCGGCCATCAAGGAGGGAGCGGCAAAGCGGAACGCCTGCCAGAACGGGAAGTTCCAGGGCATGACGGCCAGGATGACGCCCAGAGGCTTGAAAGTGACAAGGCTCTTGCGGTGTCCCGTTTCGACGATCTCCGGCGCGAGGAACATTCCTGCGTTGTCGGCGTAGTAGTCGCAGCACCAGGCACATTTCTCCGCCTCCGCAACCGCCTGGGCAATGGGCTTGCCCATTTCCTCGCTCATCAGCCGTCCGTAGTCGCGCGCACCCTCGCGCAGGATATCGGCGGCTTTGCGCATCATGTGGGCCCGCTCGGCGATCCCGCGGCGGCGCCAGTCCTTCCAGGCAGCGTTCGCCTCTTCGATCGCCTTGCGGACATCTTCGGCGGAGATCTCCTCAAAGGTTTCGCGGGTTTCGCCCGTCGCGGGGTTGATCGACTGGAGAGGCATCGGTCTGTCCCTTCAACATGTGGTTTTGGTCATTGCAGGCAGATTTCCGGCCTGCGTGCCGTGGCCGTCAGTGCGGCAGGTACTAATAGAACCACTTGAGCGGGCACGTGTTCCCGCTTGAGACTGCAATCAGGCGAAGGGCCGGGGAGATCGCGCGCCGTTCGGTCCCCCCGATTGGCCCTGCCGGTCACGCGGATTGCGGAACGCGGGCGATGACCTTGATCTCGAAATCGAAGCCTGCCAGCCAGTTCACCCCGACCGCCGTCCAGTTCGGATAGGGCGGATCACCGATCACCTCGTCGCGGACCTTCATCAGCGTTTCAAACTGGTTGGCCGGATCAGTGTGGAAGGTCGTGACGTCCACCACGTCCTGAAGTGTGCAGCCGCCAGCCTGCAGGACTGCGGCCAGGTTGTCGAATGCCAGACGGACCTGGCGCTCGAAATCGGGCTCGGGAGAACCGTCCGGACGGCTGCCGACCTGGCCTGAGACGAAAAGCAGATCGTCCGAACGGATCGCGGCCGAATAGCGGTGCTGTTCATAAAGTGCATTGCGGCCATCTGGAAAAATCGCCTGGCGTTGGGGCATGATGTGCATTCCTTTGAGTTTGAGGCTGAAGTGACATAAGGATGTCGGCCCGCTCGTACCGTCCATGATCGAGGTGGGGCAGACGGCCGGGCGTATTTGATATACGCAGCGTATGTTAATATCGCGCATACGCCGCGTATGTCAAATTGAAATACAGGACGTATGTGAAATCAGAAAGGCGCAGATGGCCGTAAAGCGAAGAGCTCAGATGATGGAGGAGACCCGTGCCAGGCTGATCGGCGCCGCGCGCAAGGCCTTTGCCGAACAGGGGTATTCTGCCGCTTCGATGGACGATCTGACCGCCTCCGTCGGCTTGACGCGGGGAGCGCTCTATCACAATTTCGGCGACAAGAAGGGTTTGCTGCAGGCTGTGGTCAGCCAGATCGACGGAGAAATATCCGCCCAGGCGCGGGCTGTCGGACAAAAGGCCGAAAACGACTGGGAACGTCTCCTGGCGGAAGGCATCGCCTATATCGAGATGGCCCTGAAACCCGAGGTCCAGCGCATCGTGCTGCTCGACGGACCGGCCGTTCTGGGGGATCCCTCGCAATGGCCCAGCCAGAACAGCTGTCTCAAGGCCACGACCCAGGCGCTGGAGAGCCTGATTGCGAAAGGTATCGTAAAGCCGGTAGATCCCGAGGCGGCCGCCCGGCTGTTGAACGGGGCCGCCTTCAACGCCGCGCTCTGGATCGCCGCCAGCGATGATCCGCAAGCCGTGCTGGTCAGGGTGGTTGAGGCTTTTCGCTGCCTGGCCGAAGGTCTGCTGACACCGGATTGAGGACGGAACTCCGCAAGAATGCAAAAGCCCCGCGATCCTTGCCGGACCGCGGGGCTTTTTCGTTCGCCAGGATCGGGCTTACGCGGCTGACCGCCGACGCACTTCCTGCAGGAAGGTTGCAACCTGGGTCCGCAGCATGGTGGCGTTTTCCTTGAGCTGCTGCGCGGACGTATCGACCTTTTCCGCGGTATCGCGCGTGTTTTCCGCCGCCGCTGCAACGGACTCGATGTTGGTCGTCACTTCCACGGTGCTGCGGGATGCCTCTGTCGCGTTGACTGCGATTTCCTGGGTGGCCACCCCCTGCTCCTCCACGGAGGATGCGATCGAGGAGGCGATTTCGTTCATGTTGCTGATGATCTCGGTCACCGAAGAGATCGCGCTCGCCGCATGGCCGGTTTCTTCCTGGATCGCCGAGATCTGGCTGGAAATCTCCTCGGTTGCCTTGGAGGTCTGTGTCGCCAGTTCCTTCACTTCCGCGGCAACCACCGCAAAGCCCTTGCCGGCTTCCCCGGCGCGGGCGGCTTCGATCGTCGCATTGAGGGCCAAGAGGTTGGTCTGTTCGGCAATCGCCTGGATGAGCGTGACGACCTCACCGATCCGCGTGGCGGCGTCCGAAAGGCCGTTCATGCGCTGATTGGTGGATTTGGCTTCCCCGGCTGCGCGGGCGGCGATTTCGCTGGAGGACTTCACCTGCCTGCGGATTTCGTTGACGGAAGCCGACAGTTCTTCGGCGGCCGCGGCAACCGTCTCGACGTTGTGAGCCGCCTGCGAAGAGGCATTGGACACCACGCCGCTTTGTTCGGTCGTCTGGGCCGCAACGGCGGTCATGTCGCTCGAGGCGGCCTGCAGGCTCTGCACGGAGCTGTCGATGATACTCATCATCTCCATGATCTGCCGGTCGAACTCGCCGCTCAGATGTTGAATTTCCTCGCCCCTGCGGGCGGCGTCCTCCTGAGCGGCATTCTGCCGGTCTTCCATCTCCCGCCGGGCGGTTTCGTTGCGCACGAAGATCTGCATGGCGGAAGCCATCCGGCCGATTTCGTCACCGCGATCGGCACCGTCGATTACGATGTCCGTGTGCCCCTCGGCAAGTGTGCTCATATTCGAGGTCAGCGCGCGAAGCGGACGCACGGTGTTGCGGACGGCGGCGAATGCAACGGCAATGGCCACCAGGGCGCCGGCAACCGCAAGCGCGATGATCGTCATGGCCGCATTCCAGTAGGCCGAATCCACATCATCCATGTAGACGCCGGTGCCGATCATCCAGTTCCACGGCTCGAAACCGGTGCCCCAACTGTATTTCTCGACCGGCGCGGCGCCGCTTGTGCGCGGCCAGAAATAGAGTAGCGATCCGCCGCCTGTCTTGGCCTTCTTGATGAGCTCGGCAACGATCTTGACCCCGGTCTGGTCCGAGAAACCGATCATGTCGGTGCCGACCAGCTTCGGGTTCGAATGAACGAGGTTGATGCCCTTGTAGTCGTAGGCGAAAACGTAATTGTTGCCGTCTTCGAACCTGATGGCCCCGATCGCCGCCTTGGCTGCGGCCTGGGCTTCCTCGCGGCTCATGTCGCCGGCGGTCTCCAGACCGTGGTAATAGGCGGCGATGGAAACGGCGCTGTTGGAAATGTCTTCGATCTTTTTCAGCCGCTCATCAAACATCGCCGCATAAAGGCTGTTCAGGCTGATGGCGCAGATCGCAACGGTGAAAACCAGGATCGTTGCGATGGGAAGGCTCATTTTCCAGGTAATGGGCCAGCGTGCGAATGACATGATGGGCTGATTCCTCTCGAATTGCGTAATCAAGAGAAATCGGCCAAACAGTTGACCAAAAACTTAAAATCGGGACCGCGCCGCACAATTATTCAACATGCCCTCAAACAAATGACAGGGACGATTGCTGCAGGGCTCCCCTGATGGAACACGCTATGGCTGTTTGGCTTCTCCGGCCCTTACCGGCGCGCGCAGAAAACGTCCCGCAGCCCCGGCCGCGACCAGGTCGCGTTCCGGATCTGGCCTTTCAGGACATGCCCTTCCGATTCGAAATAGAACGTGCTCGGGCTGCCCTGGCGGTACAGCGTCACGGCACCGTAACCCATCTCCGAAACGGTCGCGCGTTGGCCGTCGGGAGAAAACACCACGTTCAGGTCGATGCCCGCCGTGCACAGATAGTCCGCGGCCCCGGCCCCGGCGGCATATTGCTCGATGCCCGGTTGGCCGGCTGCCCCGCCGACCTCTCCAGGCGGCACCGGACCAGCGGGAAGGCCGTTGTTGAACTGGTTGTTCTGAAACCCGCCCTGACCCCCGAAATTATCCTGACCCCCGAAATTATCCTGGCCCCCGAAATTGTCCTGACCGCCAAAGCCGCCCCCCTGGTTGCCGAAGTTGCCATTGCCGCCCACGGGGCCGAACTGGGCGGGCCCCTGAATGACGACTTCGCGATAGGGCGTGCGGGTCACGTAGATGCCGCGGCATTCGCCTCCGGCGCCGCGCACGGACCATGCATGAGAAACATAGGTCTGCTGCTCGAGGATCTGGCCCGGCTCCAGGCGGGCATAGGGCCGCTCGCCCCCGCGATAGTCGATCCAGTGGACGTCGACCGGCTGCTGGCTGGCATTGCGGAAGACGATCTGCCCGGGACGGACGGCTTCGACCGACCGGACACGCCCGAGTTCGCCGCAGGAAAGGTCCGAGCCGGGTTCTTCCCCGGGCGCCCCATCGGCGACGATCTGCTGCGGCAGGGAACAGGTCGCCACGAACAGGCGCACCGGATTGGCGCTCCCCTTCAGCGACACTGCGTAGGCGGGCATGCCTTCAACGGAGACCGACAGCTCGCTCTCCCGGATCATCGCCTCCCACAGGGGATCGGTCATCTCGATATTGACTTCCGGCAGGGAGATGCCGGCTTCGTTTGAAGCGGAAGAGCCGAAGGCATTGTACATGCCCTGGAATTCCCCCGCGGAGATGCGCACGGCCTGCGGCATGCCTTCCTGAAGGCCCGCAGGAGCCTGCTGGAAAATTAGCTTGGCAAACCCGGACTGGCTGGTGCATTCCGCCCGGAAGGTCCGGTCGTCGGTTTGGGTCACGGTGTGTTGCAGCACGGAGAGGGAACCCGGCTGGTTTCCGGGCTCCGTCAGCCATTGCCTGTCTTCCCGGGGGGTGACGAGTACCGGCTGGCCGTTGCCGTTGCCGTTGCCGGATCCGCCGATCCGCTCGCGAACGATGGTTTCCAGGTCCCCGGAAACGCCGGGCGTCTCCGAGCCCTCGGGGGCCGATATCGGCGTATCGCGCTGCTCGAGCGGTTCCAGGCCGCCGGATTCCGCGGGCGGATCGATCCTGGCAATGGACGAGATCCTCGTCTTCCGAAGGTGCATCGGATTGAGGTGTGGACGTGCCTGACGTTTGGGACGACGGGCTGTCGGCCGGGGATTTGCTGACCGGACCGGCCGCAACCCCCGTATCCGTGCCGACGACACGCGCCGCCACGCCGGGCTTGCCGTCGTTGGAAACGTCCACAACCAGGGTGTTGCCGCTGCAGATATTGGCGTCGCGGTGCAGGACGCGGCTGTTTTCCAGCGTCACTTCCAGCTTGATGTCACAGGGCGGCAGTTTGCTGTCGCTGCCCATCGTGTCGATGACGACGCCCTTGTCGTCCCGGCTGATGATCGGCCGGTACCCCTTGTTGACGGTAATCGATCGTATGCCGGGCTGCGACGGTTCCACGTTGATGCGCAGCGTTTCGGGTGCGGATTGGGCATGGGCCGCCGTGCCGCAAGCCAGGAAGACGAGGCCGCATGCGGCGAGGAGGCCGGATTTGAAGACGGGTGTAAAACGAGCTTGAGCAGCAACATGCCGCATGAGCGATCTCCATGGGAGCGCATGATCAACCTGCGTTCATGCGACTGTACATGAAAGCGGGAAAGTTGATCGATCTTAAAGAGCCGGAGCATCTTATCGGCGTCCGGATGAACGCAGGATGAACCGGAAAACCACCATTCGCGGTTAGACGTCACATGTTCTAGTTAGGCAAAGTGTTGCCGAAAGGGCAACCCTGCAATCGGCCTGGACCCACGGGTTTTACCGCGGCGCGCGCTTCGCCAGGATCCGCTGCAGCGTGCGGCGGTGCATATTGAGCCGCCGCGCCGTTTCCGAAACGTTTCGGTCGCACAGCTCGTAGACCCGCTGAATATGTTCCCACCGCACGCGGTCGGCCGACATGGGGTTTTCCGGCGGCAGGGCCCTGTCTTCGGGCGTGCGGGCCAGCGCGGCGGCGATATCGTCGGGATCCGCCGGTTTGGCCAGGTAATCGATCGCCCCCAGTTTCACTGCGGTCACCGCCGTTGCGATATTGCCGTATCCGGTCAGCACGATCGCGCGGGCATCCGGGCGCTTCTGACGGATCTGCTCTATCACGTCAAGGCCGTTTCCGTCCTCCAGCCGCATGTCGACGATCGCATAGGCGGGGGCGTTGCGGGTGATCTTGGCAACCGCGTCCTGCACGCTGTCGGCCGTTTCCGTAATGAAACCGCGCTTTTCCATTGCGCGGGCCAGGCGTTGCTGGAACGGCTTGTCATCGTCGACGATGAGAAGGCTCATGTCCTCCGAGGCGATCAAGGAAGTATTCTGGTCCGTCATGTCGTTTTTACCGTCTTATTCTGTCTTGCCGCGCCCGGGCTATTGAACCGGGTACCACCGTATCTTCTCGTTGCTGTTGTTATGGTGTGAAAAAGACGTTTCGTCCACTGTGGAGAGTACTGCCCTCAAGGTTTCAGACTGATCGCGTCATGCGCCGCGCCGCCTTCGAAGACCTCGCGCGGCCAGCTGACGCGGATATGGGCTCCCCTCAGCGGCGGCGGCTGGTTTTCCAGACTGATCTTTGCACCGGTGCGCTCCAGCAGCGTCTTGGCAATGAAGATACCCAGTCCCAGGCCGCCGCCGGTCGCCCGCTGCGGCGATTTGCTGCCGCGAATGGAGACATAAGGGTCACCGATCTTGCCCAGCACGTCGACGGAAAAGCCGGGGCCGTCGTCCTTGATCGAGATCGAAAGTGTCTTGTCGTCCCAGACCGCGGAGACATCGACCCGCGATCTCGCGAAATCGACGGCATTCTCGACAAGATTGCCGAGACCGTAGCGGATAGCGGCGTTCCGCGTGCCGACCGGTTCGGCCCCCTGCCCCTCGCGGCTGGAATGGATGGCAACGCCGGTTCCACGGTGCGGATCGATCACGTCTTCCAGGAGCTGGGATACGGGCATGCGCTGGTAGGTTCTGTCCTCCTCGCTGGAAAGGCTGGTCAGCTGACGCAGGATCCCCCGGCAGCGTTCCGACTGTGAGCGGATCAGCGCGACATCCTCGGCGCGGGTATCGCCGGCCTCGAATTCGTCGGAAAGCTCCTTGGCCGCCAGGTAAATCGTCGCAAGCGGCGTTCCAAGTTCGTGGGCGGCCGCCGTCGCCAGGCCGTCAAGCGCATTCAGATGCTGCTCACGGGCAAGGACCAGCTCGGTTGCGGCAAGGGCATCGGCAAGCTGCCGGGCCTCTTCCGCCACCCGGAAGGCGTAGATCGCCATGAACCCGAGCGTGGACACCAGCGCTACCCAGATGCCGACGGAATAGACCACCGGCAGGCTGAAATTCTCACCGGCCGGCCAGGGCAGCGGCAGGTGAAACACGGCCAGGAGCGTGGCGCAGGCCGTCGCCAGTATGCCCAGGATGATCGTGTAGCGGGCCGACAGGCCGGTTGCCGACACCATGACCGGCGCCATCAGCAGGAAGGCGAAGGGATTGCCGAGGCCGCCGGTGAGGAACAGGAGACCGCTCATCTGCAGGATGTCATAGGCAAGCTGCAGCATGGCGGCCCGCTCCGAAAGGCGTATGGCCGACGGCGAGCGGATCTTCAGGAAGATGTTCAGCCAGGCCGACAGGGCCACCAGGGCGAAGGCGATCCCGGCCGGCAGGGGATAACCGAGCCCCACATGCACCACCAGGAGCGCGGCCGACTGCCCGCCGACGGCAAGCCAGCGCAGGCGCACCAGCGTGTCCAGCTTCAGCCGCCGGTGCGGCAGGGTGATGTTCGAGGTCGGTTGGTCTGTCATGGGTCCCTTTTGACGGGCTTTCCCGGGACTGGCAAGGCTGTGGTACTTGTGTACAAGGGTGGTAGATGGTAGCCAGCCGGTAACAGGACTGACCGGATCACGCGGGCCGGCGGCCGTCTGGAGGGATTTTCAGGCTCTTCATTTCAGATCAGCACCGCGCAACGGAACGAGACACGATGACCGACACCAATGACGGCGGCGCGCAGCCGCAGGCGGAAGGCAATGCCGCACCGGGCATGCATATCCTTGGCCAGTACATCAAGGATCTGTCCTTCGAGAACCCGAATGCACCGCGCGCGCTGGCCCAGGGCGATCAGCCGAAGCTGGACATCAACGTGAATGTCGGCGCCCAGCAGATGGGGGACGATCAATTTGAAGTCGTCTTGACGCTTAACGCCAAGGCCGAGCGCCCGGATCTGGTCATGTTCAACGTCGAGCTGGTCTATGCAGGTCTCTTCAAGATCACCGGCGTTCCGAAGGAGCATATGCACCCCTTCATCATGATCGAATGTCCGCGCATGATCTTTCCGTTCGCACGCAACATTCTGTCCGAAGCCACCCGCAACGGCGGCTTCCCGCCGCTGATGCTCGATCCGATCGACTTCGCCCAGCTCTACCGCCAGAACATGGCCCAGCAGGCGGCCGCCCAGCCGTCCGGCGAGCAGAAGCCCAACTGAGTTTCTGGAATTCCGCGTTATTGAGCCCGCGCCAGGACGACCGGCGCGGGCTTTTTGTCTTTTGGCGGTGTTTCAGCGACGGGATTCACGAAGATATCTGCTGCCCTGGAAAGGCAATGACGGCTGGCGAGCTGAAAGCTCTCGCCTTCAAACCTCTTCCAGCATTTCCGCCCAGGTCTTCGGGTTCTCGCCGCTCAAGGGGTTCTTCGGGGAATACCTGTAGCGGATGGTTTCCATGCGGAAGCTGCGCGCGTCGAACATCATCAGCCGGCCGACCAGGCCCTCGCCCGTACCCGTCAGTTCCTTGATGACCTCCATGGCCTGCATGGCCCCGATGATGCCGGTCAGCGCACCGAGAATGCCGGCCTCCGCGCAGGTCGGCAGCAGGCCCTCGCGCGGTTTTTTCGGAAAGAGGCAGCGGTAGGTCGGATTGGGCATCCCGTCCGCGCCGGTTTCGAACGGCCGCAGCGTCGTGATCGATCCGTCGAATTGGCCGACCGCGGCCGTCACCAGCGGCTTGTGGGCAAAGAAACAGGCATCGGAAACCAGGTAGCGGGTGTCGAAATTGTCCGAGCCGTCCACGACGATATCGTAGTTCGTGACGAGTGAAATGGCATTATGCCCGGCAATGCGCGTCGGACGGGGCTCGACCTTCACATTCGGGTTGAGCCGGGCAATCGCTTCGGCCGCGCTGGCGACCTTCGGTTCGCCGAGCTGATAGGTGTCGTGGATCACCTGGCGCTGCAGGTTGGAAAGCGACACCGTGTCGTCATCCACGATGCCGAGCGTCCCGACCCCGGCGGCGGCCAGGTATTGCAGCACCGGCGCCCCGAGCCCGCCCGCGCCGATCACCAGAACGCGGGCGTTCTTCAGCTTCTGCTGCCCGGCCCCGCCGATCTCGCGCATCACGATGTGCCGGGCATAGCGTTCAAGTTCAGCGGGAGAAAGCATGTCGGGTTCTGTTCTCGTTGATCGGGTTAAATGGGGTCGGCCGGGGCAAGGGATCAAGCCTTATCCCAGGATCTTGCTCACCAGCCGGGCGGTGTAATCCACCATCGGGATGACCCGCGCATAGTTCAGCCGCGTCGGGCCGATGACGCCGAGAACGCCGACGATGCGCTGGTTGCTGTCCCGGTAGGGCGACACCACGAGCGAAGATCCGGACAGCGAAAACAGGTTGTTCTCCGAGCCGATGAAAATGCGCACGCCGTCGCCCCGTTCGGCAAGACCCAGAAGCTGTATGAGGTCCTTCTTGCTTTCCAGGTCGTCGAACAGCAACCGGATCCGCTCCAGATCCTCTACCGCATCGAGGTCGGTCAGCAGATTAGACCGGCCGCGCACGATCAGGGTGCCCGGATCGCTCACGCTTTCGCCGCTCCACACGGCAAGCCCCGCGTCGATGACCTTCCGGCTCAACTGGTCGAGTTCCAGCTGGTCCGCGTCACGGACCTTCTCGAGCTCCGCGCGGACTTCCGGGATCGTTCGTCCCTGGATCTGGGCATTCAGATAGTTGGTGGCTTCCACCAGCGCGGAAGACGGCAGGTCAGGAGGCAGGTCGATGACGCGGTTTTCGACCGACCCGTCTTCGCTGACCAGAATGACAAGGGCCTTCTGCGGTTCGATGCGTACGAACTCGATGTGTTTCAGCCGGATGTCCGACTTGTGGGTCAGCACGACACCGGCGCCCATGGAAAGGCCGGACAGCATCTGGCTGGCCTCGGTAAGCACCTGTTCGGTCGAATTCGCCTGTTTCGTGGCCCGCACCTGGACGTCGATCGCCTGGCGTTCCTGCTGGGTCAGATCGCCGACCTCCAGAAGCGCGTCGACGAAAAATCTCAGGCCGACCTGTGTCGGAAGACGGCCTGCACTGGTGTGGGGCGAATGCAGGAGGCCCATATGCTCCAGGTCCGACATGACGTTGCGGACCGAGGCGGGCGAAAGGGACATGGAAAGGTTCCGGGAAACATTGCGCGAGCCGACCGGTTCGCCGGTCTCCAGATAGGTTTCGACGATGGCACGGAATATTTCGCGGGATCTCCTGTCGAGGTCGCTGAGGCTCAAGGCATATTCTCCATCTGACATAAACCCGGCGGGTCTTACTCCCAAGATATAGGCGCAAAATGGGGCTCACGTGAAGCTGGGCCTTTACGGCGAATGAGCTTGGGGTCTACAAGGCGCGAAGGTTTGAGGGAAACAGCCGTTTCCGATAAGCGAAAGTCGAAGGGTATTTTCATGCGTCCGTCCAAACGCGCAGCCGACGAGCTCCGCGCCGTCACATTGGAACGCGGTGTTTCCAAACATGCGGAAGGCTCCTGCCTCGTCAAGTTCGGCGACACGCACGTTTTGTGCACCGCCAGCCTGGAAGAGCGGGTCCCGCCGTGGCTGCGCGGCCAGAACCGGGGCTGGGTGACGGCCGAATACGGCATGCTGCCGCGCGCGACCGGCGACCGTATGCGCCGCGAGGCGAGCGCCGGCAAACAGTCCGGCCGCACGCAGGAAATCCAGCGCCTGATCGGCCGCTCCCTGCGCGCGGTGGTTGACCTTCAAGCGTTGGGCGAGGCGCAGATTAGCGTGGACTGCGACGTCATCCAGGCTGACGGCGGCACGCGCACGGCCGCAATCACCGGTGCCTGGGTGGCGCTTCGCGACTGCGTTGAATGGATGAAGGCCCGCGACATGGTCTCCGGCGAGGTGCTGAAGGAGCATATCGCGGCGGTCTCCTGCGGCATCTACGAAGGCGCCCCGGTGCTCGATCTCGACTATGCCGAGGACAGCACGGCGGAAACCGATGCGAATTTCGTCATCACCGGCTCCGGCGGCATCGTCGAGATCCAGGGAACCGCCGAGGGCGCGCCGTTTTCCGAAGATCAGTTCGGAGAGTTGCTGGGCCTGGCGAAAACCGGCATCAGCCGGCTGATCGACCTGCAGAAAATGGCCATTCTTTAAGGACCCGAAAAGATGAGCCACCGGAAGCTGGAGCCAGGCAGGCTTGTTGTTGCAAGCCACAACAAGGGCAAGATCCGCGAAATCAACGAACTGCTTCAGCCCTTCGGGTTCGAGGTCGTTTCAGCCGCCGAGCTTGACCTGCCGGAGCCGGAGGAAACCGGACTGACGTTCGAGGAAAACGCCGCCCTCAAGGCGCAGGCGGCCGCGAAGGCATCCGGCCTTCCGGCCCTTGCCGATGACAGCGGCTTCTGCGTCGCCGCGCTGGACGGTGACCCGGGCATATATTCCGCGCGCTGGGCCGGTCCGGACAAGGACTTCGACATGGCGATGCGCACGGTTGAGGAAAAGCTCCAGTCGGAGGGGGCGGTGAACCCGCACCAGCGGCGCGGGTCCTTCGTCGCCGTCCTGTGCCTCGCCTGGCCGGACGGTCATCAGGAGCTGTTCCGCGGCGAAGTCGAGGGCGAGGTCGTCTGGCCGCCGCGCGGTACGCAGGGCTTCGGCTACGACCCGATCTTCCTGCCCGACGGCAAGGAGCGGACATTCGGGGAGATGACGTCGGAGGAAAAACACGGCTGGTCGCAAGACGCGCCCGCGCTCTCGCACCGGGCACGCGCCTTCCAGCTGTTCGCGAAAGGCTGTCTGGAAAGTTGAAACGGGTGACCCAAGCCGTCAGCGACGGAGGTTTCGGCATTTATGTGCATTGGCCGTTCTGTGCCGCCAAATGCCCCTATTGCGACTTCAATTCCCATGTCCGCCATCAACCGGTCGATCAGACCCGCTACACGGCGGCCTTCGAGCGGGAACTTGCCCATTTCGCCGAGCTGACCCGGGGCAGGACCGTTCAGTCCATCTTCCTGGGCGGTGGCACACCGTCGCTGATGGACCCGGCCACGGTCGAGCGTATCCTGACTGCTGTTTCCGGTCACTGGTCTCTGGATCCGGAGGTCGAGATTTCCCTGGAGGCCAATCCCTCCTCCGTGGAGGCGGAACGCTTCCGGGAATACCGCGGCGCCGGCGTGAACCGCGTTTCGCTCGGTGTTCAATCCCTGATCGATACGGATCTGAGGCTGCTGGGCCGCCTGCATGACGCCGAAACGGCGCGGCGCGCCATTGAAACCGCCCGTGCCACCTTCCCGCGCCTTTCCTTCGACCTGATCTACGCCCGCCCCGGCCAGACCCTCGAGGGCTGGAAACGGGAGCTGAAGCAGGCGATCGACCTTGCCGCCGATCACCTGTCGCTCTATCAGCTGACCATCGAGGAAGGCACGCCGTTCCACACCCTGTATCACGCAGGCAAGCTCCAGATGCCGGATCAGGACCTGGGTGCCGCGTTCTACGAGCTCACCCAGGACATCACGGCGGAAGCCGGGTTGCCGGCCTACGAGGTCTCCAATCACGCCAGGCCGGGCGCCGAATGCCGCCACAACCTGGTTTATTGGCGCTACGGCGACTATGTGGGCGTCGGGCCGGGCGCCCATGGCCGCCTCACGGTCGGCGCCAGCCGGCTTGCGACTGCCACGGAGCGGCACCCGGAGACCTGGCTTGAAAATGTCGAGGAGCATGGCCACGGTCTCGTTGAAAATGCGGGCCTCAGTGAAGAAGAGCAAGGCGACGAGTTCCTGCTCATGGGATTGCGACTCACTGAAGGCATTGATCTCGGCCGCTACGAGAGATTTGCCCACAGATCCATCGACCCGCGCCGCCTGAACGCGCTTCTGGAGCACCGAATGGTCGAAGAACTAGGGGAAAACCGCGTCCGGGCGACGCGTGAAGGATTTTTTGTTCTCGATGCGGTGGTGGCCGATCTGGCGTCCTGAGCCGCTGTTCACGATTTTGGCGGATGCCCCTACTGAATTGATTTAAAGATCCTATCTGTCTTGTGCAGCGCACACCGGTTCTGCGCCGGAAGCGCAATTGCCTGCGTCCTGAGGCGTCGGGGGCCGGGTCCACATAACAATTAGAAGTATTGCGGGCTCGCACTGCGCTGGCTATCTTGCTGCAATGCAATAGTGGTGCACAAACAGACGGGCCGCGGTGTGATGGATTTGGGTTTTTCCAATGGGGGCAGCAGCGGCTTCATAAACAAAGGAGATGCGCCTTTGCCTTTTTATCACCTGTACGAGCTCAATCATGCAGTCATGGGTCCGTTCCGGGCCTTCAACGACATGACGCGGCTCTACTTCCAGAACCCGCTCAATCCTCTCAGCCACACCGCATACGGCCGCTCCGTCGCTGCCGGCTGCGAAGTTCTCGAACGGGCGACCCGGCGCTACGGCAAGCCCGAATTCGGCCTGAAGGACACGGTTGTCGGCGGTGTCCGCGTTCCTGTGCGCGAGAACATCGTCTGGCAGCGGCCGTTCTGCGATCTGATCCATTTCGAGCGCGGCGTGACGAAGAGCCGGAACGATCCGAAAATCCTCGTCGTCGCTCCCATGTCCGGCCACTATGCGACCCTGCTGCGCGGCACGGTCGAAACCCTGATGCCGAATGCGGAAGTCTATATCACCGACTGGATAGACGCCCGTATGGTCCCCGTTCAGGACGGCAAGTTCGATCTCGATGATTACATCGAGTACATCATCGCGATGTTGCATTTCCTCGGGCCGGACACGCATATCATCGGTGTCTGCCAGCCGTCTGTGCCGGTTCTTGCAGCCGTCGCGGTGATGGAGGACTGGGAAGATCCCTACGTTCCCTCGACCACGACCCTGATGGGCGGCCCGATCGACACCCGTGTCGCGCCGACGGCGGTGAACGACCTGGCGGTGAGCAAGGGCATCGAGTGGTTCAAGAACAACGTCATCATGAAGGTGCCGTTCCCGCATCCGGGTTTCATGCGCGACGTCTATCCCGGCTTCCTGCAGCTGTCCGGCTTCATGAGCATGAATTTGGACCGTCACGTCACGGCTCATCGGGAGTTCTTCCAGCATCTCGTGGAAGGGGATGGCGACAGCGCCGAGAAGCACCGCGATTTCTACGACGAATATCTGGCGGTGATGGATCTGACCGCGGAATTCTATCTCCAGACCGTCGAGGCCGTGTTTATCGACCACGCCCTGCCCAACGGCACCATGATGCATAACGGCCGCCCGGTCGACTGCAGCAAGATTACCCGGACGGCCCTGCTGACGGTGGAAGGCGAGAAGGACGACATCACCGGCCGCGGTCAGACCAAAGCGGCGCACGCCCTTTGCACCAACCTGCCGGACGACATGAAAGCCCATTACGAGCAGCCGAATGTCGGTCATTACGGCGTTTTCAACGGCTCCCGCTGGCGGTCCGAAATCGCGCCGCGGGTGATGGATTTCATCCGAACCCACCGCACCGATCTGCCCAACAGGACCCCGGCGAGGCCGGCTGCCGTTGCTGAAACCGCAGCACCTGCCGGACCCGCGGCAGTGGCCGAGGTAAAGTCCGGTTCGCTGGAGGAAATTCTCCTGGCCAGGCCGGAAGGCGTCGCCGATGACCTGAAAGCGATCAGCGGCGTCGGGCCGAAGCTGGAATCCGCCCTGAACGAGGCCGGCATCTTCCACTACTGGCAGATCGCCTCGCTCACGCCGGAGCAGATCGAAGCCCTCGACGGCAAACTCGACTTCCGCGGCCGCATTGCCCGCGACAACTGGATCGGCCAGGCCCGCGAGCTGTCGGAAAAGGTCAGCTGAGCAGATTAAGGTTATGGGTGCCCGGATCGGGCGCCCATAACTTGGCCCACGGGGTTAGATTTTTCCCCGCGAACCGGCTGCCGCTATTGATTCTGGATTCTCGAGCCCATACAAGTCCGGCATATGGCGAGGCCGGAGGTTTCAACAGTGCTAAATGTTTTTATTGGATCTCGATACGCGCGAAGCGGTCGCCTACCATGTTTGCGTGAACAGCCTGACGCGGCAGTCGAGTGACGTGTTGGCGATTACTCCTCTCTCGCTTCACAATCTCAAGACCTATCAGGAAACCCATACCGACGGGTCGAACCACTTCATCTACAGCCGATTCCTGATCCCGCACCTGATGAATTACAATGGCTGGGCCTTGTTTATGGATGGGGACATGATTGTGCGGGACGATATTGCCAAGCTGTTTGCCATGCGCGACGAGAGCAAGGCGGTGATGTGCGTCCATCACGACTACAAGACCCGCCAGACCACCAAGTATCTCGGTTCCAAGAACGAGGATTATCCGCGCAAGAACTGGTCCAGCGTCGTCCTTTGGAACTGCGCTCATCCGGCAAACCGGGTTGTGACGCCGAATTTCGTCATGAATGGGACGGGCGCTCAATTGCACCGCTTCACGTGGCTGGAAGACGATCTGGTCGGTGAACTGCCCATCGAGTGGAACTGGCTGCCGGACGAATTCGGTGTTAATCCCGATGCCAAGCTGCTTCATTTCACCCTTGGCACGCCGTGTTTCCATGAATATGCCAATGCTCCTATGGCTGCCGAATGGCACCGGGAAAAGCTGTTGGCGAATTATTCCTCGCAACATGTCATCGACGGCCCGTTCGATTAGCGGCTGATGCAGGCCTCGCAGGTCCTGACAGTGTCACGACCTACGCGCTACTCAGCGTACTGCTGAACCTGATCTTTGGGGCCGCAAGGATCACGATCGAAGCCGGCGGTCGTGGTCGCAGGTCGGCGGCACGCCCCCGTTTTCGTCCGATTTCCGTCATCGATCCTTGAAGGAACCTGAGGCAATCCCTACCTGAAGGGGCGTGGATGTCTTGAATGGATGGAACGATGACAACGACCAAAAGTTGCATGATCAAACCTGCCTGGACACCGGCGACCATTGCTCTGATGGTACTGGGGTTCATGGTGTTCTGGCCGCTTGGCCTTGCCATGCTCGCCTACATTCTTTGGGGCGACCGTTTCGAGGCCATGTTTCGCGATGCAAGGGATCAATGGCGGGGAAGTCCGCTGAAGGGAGCATTTGATCAGATGTCAAATTCTGCTGGCTACGCCCGCACCGGCAATGCCGCCTTCGACGATTACCGGGAACGGGAACTGAAGCGTCTGGAAGAAGAACGGGCGAAACTCGACACGATGCGTGCCGAATTCGATGATTTCCTGAGGGAACTGCGCCGGGCGCGCGATCAGGAAGAGTTCGACCGCTTCATGGCCAACCGCGGCCGCAGCGCCGGTGGCAGCGACGCCTCGACCCTGTAATTTCCTCCCCCGACCGTTGCAGAACGGCCTGACCGAGAGCGGCGCCCTCAAGAGCGCCGCTTTCGTCCGTTTATTGCCGGATCAAAGTCTTTTACGCTGGGTGCAAGTCACCTGATTCGTTGGGCACCCGCTGTTCATGCTGTTACGCCGCCGCAAGACCCATCTGCCGGACCACATAGAAATCCAGACGGACACGCGAGCAGTGCGTATTCGCCTGCGCGCCAATCCCCGGGCGCAGCGCTATCTGCTGCGTCTGCCCGCGGACATGTCCGGCCCCGTTCTTACCGTTCCGCACGGCGGCAATCTGGAGCGCGCCGAGCGCTTCGCCCGCCAGCATATCGGCTGGCTGATCGAGCGCCTGCAGGACCGGCCGGACCATGTTGCCTTCCGGCCGGGAGATACCATTCCCCTGCGCGGAGAGGATCACATCATCATTCCGACGGGCAAACTGCGCGGCCTTGTCACGGTGGGGCGGTCGGAGGACGGGTTGCCGGCCCTGTTCGTTCCCGGTGCGGAAGACCATGTCCCGAGGAAAGTGACGTCCTGGCTCAAGGATCAGGCACGCGCCGACCTGAGCGGACGCGCCGGGCTCCACGCAAAGACCATCGGCCGGAAGATCGCCGCGATCAGCATCCGCGACACCAAGAGCCGCTGGGGCTCCTGTGCCTCCAACGGCCGGCTGTCCTTCTCCTGGCGCCTCGTGCTCGCTCCGTCCGATATCCTCGACTATGTCGCCGCCCATGAAGTGGCGCATCTGAAGGAAATGAACCACTCCGCCCGGTTCTGGCGGCTCTGCGAGCAATTGGCGCCGCAAACGCCAAGAGCGCGCCTGTGGCTTAAGGAAAACGGCCTGCAGCTGCACGGTTACGGTTAGAGCGGGCGCGCCGGTCATTGCGCATGCATGCTCTGTGGTACGGCCCTTGCGCCAGACTCAGCCGCCACCGAACAGGTTGCGGAGCAGATTGAGCGGGCCGCGGCGTTCTCCGCCGCCACCACCACCGCCAATCGGCGCCGGAGGAATGGGTTCGCTGCCGGATCCGACGGTCTCGATCGGCCCGGGCTTGCGCGGTGCGGCGACGGTCGCCGGAATGCTCGGCGCCCCGGGAAGGTCTGCGGCGGGCATGTCCTTGTGGGCGGCGTCCATCACTTCTTTCCACACCCCGGCCGGCAGGCCGCTGCCCGACGCCCGCTGGGTTGGCGAGTTGTCGTCATTGCCGAACCAGACCGCCGTGGTGAGGTTTGCCGTGTAGCCGATGAACCAGGCGTCGCGGAAATCCTGGCTTGTGCCGGTCTTGCCGCCGGCCGGACGGCCGCCGTCCAGCCTGGCCTTGCGGCCCGTGCCGGTCAGCAGCGTTTCGGACATCATCACGTTCATGTTGCCGACCATCTGCCGGTCGACCACCCTGCCGCGGCCATCGCCGGAGCGCGAATAGAGGAGCTTGCCGTCGACCGTCTTGATCCGGCGGATGATATGCGGCAGCACGCCGTAGCCACCATTGGAGAAGGGCACATAGGCGGAGGCGATTTCGAGCGGGGTGACTTCGGACGTGCCGAGCGCGATCGACAGGTTCTTGTTCAGGTCCGAACTGATGCCGAGTCGTTTGGCGGTGTTGATCACGGTTCCGGCGCCCACTTCATGGGCGAGCTGGGCGGCAACCGTGTTGAGCGACATGCTCAGCGCGCGGGTCAGCGTCACCGGGCCGTAATGTTCTTTGGTGTAGTTTTGCGGCGACCAGCCGCCGATGGTGACCGGACGGTCGTGACGGATTGTCTGCGGCGTGAGGCCGTTTTCAAGGGCCGCCAGATAGACGAACGGCTTGAAGGCCGAGCCGGGCTGGCGCTTGGCATAGACCGCGCGGTTATACTGGCTCTTCGAGTAGTCCGCGCCCCCGACCAGCGCCTTGACGGCGCCGGCGGTATCGAGCGTGACGATCGCGCCTTGCGTGACGCCGTATTTCTGGCGGTTTTCCTTCAAGGCATTGCGCAGCGCGGTTTCGGCCGCCTGCTGCATGGCCGGGTCGATAGTGGTGTCGACAATGATGTCGCCTTCAATCGAGCCGATGAAATGCGGCAGGACGTCCATCACCCAGTCGGCGGCATAGTTTTCGCTTGCGGTGGTGTAGCGGCGCACGACCTTGGCCGGGGCCGCCAGGGCGTTCTTGGCCTCCTGGCCATCGATGTAGCCCTCTTCATGCATCGCCGCGAGCACCAGCTGGGCCCGCTCCTCGGCAAGATCCGGATTGCGGGCCGGGGAATAGCGCGAGGGTGCCTTGAGCAGGCCCGCCATGGTCGCCGCCTCGGCGATGGTGACGAGCCGTGCCGATTTGCCGAAATACCGGCGGGCGGCCGCGTCCACCCCATAGCTGCCGGCTCCCAGATAGACCCGGTTCAGATACATTTCCAGGATCTCGTCCTTGGAGTATTCGGCCTCCAGCCAGAAGGCGAGCACCAGTTCCTGGATCTTGCGCTTGAGCGTGCGGTCCGGTTCCAGGAACAGGTTCTTGGCAAGCTGCTGCGTCAGCGTCGATCCGCCCTGAACCAGGCGTCCGGAGGTCACGTTGGTATAGACGGCCCGCAACAGGCCGATCGGATCGATGCCGAAATGGGATCGGAAACGGCGATCTTCGATCGCGACCACGGCATTCGGCAGATAGGGCGGCAATTGTTCCAGGCGGACCGCTTCGCCGCCCGTATCGCCCCGGTTCGCAAGGAGCTGGCCGTTGGCGGCGACGATCTTGACATTAGGCGGCCGGGCGGGGACCTGCCATTCGGAGGTCGGCGGCAGATAGGCCGCGTAATAGCCGACGATCCCGGCAACGGCGATGATGCCCCAGATGCCGAGAACCGCGCTCCAGTAGGCGCCGCGCCTGATCAGGCGGCCGAGGCCCGACGGGGTTCGCCGCCGGCTTTTCCCTCGTCCGCTGCGCCGCTTGGCGCCGGAGCGGCCGCCAGAACCGTTTCGTGATTTAGGGCGTTGGGATTTCGCGGGCTTGCCGGGTGATTTCTTCTTGGTTGTGCCGGATTTCGACGTCTTTCGGGACTTTGACTTGCCGCCCGGCGCGGAGGCGCGATCCTGCGGCGTCAGACGCAGGTCGAGCAGGCTGCTGCTCCCGCTTCCAAATGTCGGCTCAATTCGCGGCTGGCGTTTCGCCCTTGTCGCCATCGATCATCCGTCCCGTTTTCCGGCAGAACGCCGGTTTCCCCGGTGATGATCCTAGAATGCGGCAATTTAAGGGGGTGTTAAGTCTGACATCCTTCCCCGGCCGCCCGGCGGAAATTTTCCCCGTTGGCCGCGGTTTAGCTCCCACAGAGGGCCCGAGGATCTGCAGGCGATCCGGCTGTTCGGGCGGCGGGTGCCGTCAGGCCGGCTGCTCGCTCGAATAGCGGCTGGCGTCCGCTCCATAGTAATTGACGTAGCGCGTATTAAGCTCGGAGACCGGCATGATGATCAGAACGTCCGTCGTGCCGAATTGGTGATCGATCACCGCGCCGTCGCCGATGAAGGCACCGAGCCGCAGATAGCCCTTGACGAGCGGCGGCAGGGCGCGCAGGGCTTCCTTGGCATTGATTTCCTCAGCCGGCATGCGGTTCATCTCCACATACCTGTCTTCCACCGCGCGCACGCGCCATTCTTCCGGCGCGCGGGCATTGTGATGCAGAAAGGCAAGCTGGCCAGCGATCGCATCCGGGTTCGTGCTTTCGATGGAAGCGCATCCGAGCATCACGTCGATCTTGTGGCGCAGCACATAGGCCCAGATGCCGTGCCACAGCAGCTCGACGGTTTTCTTGTTGCGGTAGGGCTTCAATACGCAGGACCGGCCGAGTTCCATGAAACGCTTGCCCGAATTGGCGTCGACCAGGGACTGAACGTCGTATTCGCCCGCCGTGTAGAAGCCGCTGTGCCGGTCGGCGATTTCCTGGCGCAGAATGCGGTAGGTGCCGACGATCTCGGGCTTCAGCCTGCCGAGCTTGTTGCGCTTCATCGAGGCATGATCGACCACCAGAAGGTGATCGCAATAGTCATCGAACGGGTCGGCGTCACGGCGTGTTGCCAGGGTATGCGCATCCGCAATGGCCGACATCTCCTGATAGAAGACCTGGTAGCGCAGGCGCTGAGCCTTTTTCACTTCGTAGAAATTGCGCGCCATGCGGACTTCGAGAGAGCCGATCCGGCCGAGCGTTTCGCCGGTCTTCACCGGCGTTTGGAGCGGATGCGCGACGTGCGGTGCGTTTACCATCGCCGCGCCGGGCCACATTGCCGGTGTGAACTTCCGCACCAGCTTCTTCGGAGAAAACAGCCCTTGCCGCATAATGGACATTCCACCCCCTCTTACCGTTTTCCAGGGACACCGGCAGGCGACCGGCCGCGCCTCGTTCGCATGCCGTCCTGCGTGCGCCGGACCGAGCGCTCCGAATCAGGTCACCGTGCTTCGATCCTGCCGTAGACCACGTTAATCCGACAACCGGATGACACCGCGCGTTTCCGCACTCCTGCCACAGGATCACCCGGCCGATTTCCAGCCACCGGACAGTTCAAGCTTAGCTCACTCTTGTGGATTTGTGAAATCTATCGGAGCGGCATTCCGTGCCGCGCTGCAAAAGCAACGCACCCGCTTTGATTGTTGAGAAAGCCCAATGCAATCGTGATATGCTGGCCTCCCATGAAACCGGTAGGGCTCGCTCAGATGATGAGCGCCGCTCCCGGGTCAGCGGCCGATTTCGGCAAGTGCATCGGAAATGGATTCCACGGACAGCGGCTTCGTCAGATAGCCGGCAGCCCCGGCCTCCGTCGCCTTGTCGCGCGCATCCTGCATGACATCCGCCGTGACGATCAGGATTGGTACGGGCGCGCGGCCGCTCGCCTCTTCGTCTTCCCGAATCTTGCGGATCGCCTCGAAACCGTCGAGGCCGGGCATGTGAAGATCCATGAGCACTGCGTCGAACGAACCGCTCAAAGCTTCTTCCACCGCCCGTTCCCCATCGGCGACCATCACCGGCACATGACCGAGCTTGCGCAGCATCGCTTCGCTCAGGAGGCGATTGATGTCGTTGTCTTCCGCGACCAGGAGACGCAAGGGACGGCCGGGATTTCGGCTGCGGCTGGCGAGAAAGCCGTTGGTGACCGGTTCGGAGCTGACATCCCAGGCGTGGTCGATGCCCTCGCCGTTCAATAGCCCGGAAAAGATCTGGATGAGCGTTTCAATGCGCACCGGCCGGATCAGGTAGGCCGCATACCCGGCTTCACGCAGGTGCTCCAGCCGTTCCCGCTCCGGCGGAGCGATCATGATGACCGCCGGTGCCCGGCAGCCCGACAGGCGGGCGGTGGCCAGCCAGCCGCCGCCGTCGGAAAGCGCGGAGTTGTCGACGACCAGAAGATCCGCCGAACACAGAGCTTCATCGAGATCGGAATTGCCCGGTGCCCGGACGGTGACGTCCGAGCCGTGGCGCGCCAGGCGCCTGGCCAGAAGCGGACATTCGATCCGGCTGTTGCTGACAAGGACGATCTTGCGTCCCTCGAGGCCGGCAAGGCGCGGGTCATTGCTGGAAGAAAGGCCTTCGGGAATCGGCAGCGAGACGCGGAAAGTCGCGCCGCCGTCTCCGGTGGGCCGCGCCGTGATCGCCCCGCCCATGAGGCCTGCCAGGCGCTGCGCAATGGCAAGTCCCAGGCCCGTGCCGCCGAATTTGCGTGCCGGGCCGTGATCGATCTGCTCGAACTCCCTGAACAGGCGCTCCGCCTCGGCTTCGTCGAAGCCGATGCCGGTATCGCGCACGTCGATGTCAAGGAAGCTGCCGCCTTCGGGATTTGGCCGTCCCTCCAGTTCCACCGCCACCCCGCCATCGTCTGTGAACTTGATGCCGTTGCCGATCAGATTGAACAGGATCTGCCGCACCCTGGTGGCATCCAGGGTGACTTCCGCCGGAAGGTCCGGATCGACGAAAGCGCCGACCTCGAGCCGCTTGGCATGGGCCTTGGGGGCCAGAAGCTCGACGACGTTTTCCGCAAGCGCGCCCACCCGCACCGGAGTGGCCCGGATGTCCAGCTTGCCGGCCTCCACCTTGGAGAAGTCCAGCACTTCGTCTATCAGGAGCAGCAGCGTTTCGCCCGAGGTTTCCAGCGCCTCGATATAGGCGCTTTGTTCCTTGGTGAGACGCGTGTCGCGCAGCAGGGCGGCCATGCCGAGGACACCGTTCAGCGGCGTACGGATTTCATGGCTGACGGTGGCCAGGAAGCGGGATTTGGCCTCGTTGGAACTTTCCGCCGCATGGCGGGCGGCGAGCAGTTCCTCCTCGATGAGACGGCGCTCGGTGACGTCGCGCAGGACGCTTTGCACCAGTTGGCGGTCGGTGACCGTGTCGCGCACCGGAATGTCGATGCGCGAAAACCAGCGCGGCCCCTGCGCGGTTTCGATGTGAAGATCCTGAAAGTCCATGGCCTGCGCATCGTCATCGAAGGATTCGGTCCGCAAGCACCCAAGGCCTTCCACTTCGATCAGCGGCAGCTCCATTGCACTGCCGGGCTGCAGCGGATGATCTGCGCCGAAGACATCGGCCGCGGCGGAATTGACGTAAGTGATGATGCCGTCCTGGTCGCGCCGGATGACGACGTCCCCGAGCGTTGCCAGGATGCTGGCATGGCGCTCGTCGGACTCGCCGAGTTCCCATGCACGGTCTTCCAGTTCCTCGCATCGCGCCAGCAGGCGCCGGATCTTTTCGTCCTTGATCTGCACCGCCTGGACGGCGCGGAACATGTCGTCGGCGAACAGGCGCCAGACTGCCAGGCCGCCGGCGAAAAACGCCAGTCCCGCCCCGAGAAACCGGTTGAGGCCGTCGGTGGTCACCAGAAAGAGGGCGGCGCCCAGGCCGAGAACCAGTCCTGCCAGGGCCAGATGCTGAAGGACCCTGGCGGGAGCGGATAGCGGCCCGTCCGTGGCACGCCGGCCGGGACCGATCACGGGACCGGCATCATCCGTTTCGGACCTTGGATCGCCGTCGAAGGAGCTTCCGGAGGGTCTTGAGGAGCGCGCGCCTTCCGGCCGCGAGCGGGCCTCGTCCGGTGAAGCTGGTTGCTCCCGCCGGACGTCTTCATCCGGCGCGGCTTCGGCGGCACGCTCGCTGTTCTGGCTGATCAAGATCACTACTCTCTACAAGACCCCGTTGGTGAGAGAGTGACGCTTAAACTTTGAAAAACCGTTTCACTTGCCCCGACAACCGGTAAAAATTGCAAGTCCCGGCAGGGCCCTGGCGGAATATGCCCGCTATTCGGCTCGGCGTGTGCAGCCACAAACGGCAAGACGGGCACTCGGCCCGTCTTGCAATCTTGTCGCGTAGAAGCTTTTTCCGAAGATGCGCAGCGATGCGCCTCTGGCCGGCGCCGCGTTACCGGACGTCCAGAAAACCGATGATCCTACGCACGTCCTTCAGGATCGGTTCGGCGATCGCCGAGGCCTTTTCCACCCCGTCTTTCAGAACCGCATCGATCTGGGCCTTGTCGTCCATCAGACGGCGCATCTCGTCGGTCATCGGCGACAGCGTGGAAACCGCCAGTTCGGCGAGCGCGGGTTTGAAGGTGGAGAACTGTTGTCCGCCGAAATCCTTCAGGACCTCTTCCTTCGTGCGCCCGGCAATCGCTGCGTAGATGCCGACGAGATTGTCCGCTTCCGGGCGGTCTTCCAGGCCGGCCACTTCGCTCGGCAGGGCATCCGGGTCGGTCTTGGCCTTCTTCACCTTCTTGGCGATCGTGTCCGCATCGTCGGTCAGGTTGATGCGCGACAGGTCCGACGGGTCGGACTTCGACATCTTCTTGGTGCCGTCGCGCAGCGACATGATCCGCGTGGCCGGGCCGGCGATCATCGGCTCGGTCATCGGGAAATAGAGATATTCCGGCAGCTCGTTGGACGGTGTCGGGTTCGGCACGCCGATGCCTAAGTCCTTGATCCGGTCGCCGAAGTCGTTGTTGAACTTTGCGGCGATGTCGCGGGTCAGTTCCAGATGCTGCTTCTGGTCGTCGCCGACCGGCACATGGGTTGCCCGGTACGCCAGGATGTCGGCGGCCATCAGGTTGGGATAGGCGAACAGGCCGACGGAGGCGTTCTCCCTGTTCTTGCCGGCCTTTTCCTTGAACTGTGTCATGCGGTTGAGCCAGCCCATCCGCGCCACGCAGTTGAAGATCCAGGCGAGTTCCGCATGTTCGCGGACCTGGCTCTGGTTGAAGATGATGGATTTCTTCGGATCGATGCCGGCCGCCATGTAGGCGGCGGTCACTTCCCGCGTTGCATTGGTCAGCTCCTCCGGATCCGGAAATCCGGCGGTAATGGCATGGGAGTCGACGACGCAGAAGATGGTCGGCATCTGATCCTGCAACGGCACCCAGCGCGAAACCGCGCCCAGGTAGTTGCCAAGATGAAGATTGCCGGTCGGCTGGACGCCGGAAAAGACACGGGGCTGGAACTCCGCCATTTAAGATCCCTTTGATTGGTGCGGCCGGTTGGAAGGGCGCTGTGAACATTTGGGCGCGCCGGGTGTAAGTCCCGCAGGGCTTTGATGCAAGCGCGAAACGTAGGAAATCCCGCGTTTCGCGCTCATGTGTTGCGCCGTGTCAACGCTTTCAGCATTCCGGTCAGGTCCGCGCCGCCGCTGAGCTGGGTAAAGATGCTGAACGTGACCATGCCGATCAGCACGAGCAGGACGAGACTTGCCGCCCGGACGGCCAGCAACGGGTCGGTGAGATATGCGCTGAGGAGCCCGGCGGCGAAGTAGATGCTGACGCCCATGGCGAGGCTTGCCAGGAGCACCAGCACCAGCCGGCGCAGGAGCTTGAGATCCGGCGCAAAATGGCCGCGCTGCCACAGAACGATAATCAGCAGGCCGGTATTCACCCAGCCGGCCAGCGTCGTTGCCAGCGCTATGCCGACATGTTTCATCACCGGAAACAGCGCGATCGACAGTACGACATTCACCACCATGCCGATGCTGGCGAAGATCATAGGTGTCCTGGTGTCCTCGCGGGCGAAATAGCCGGGTGAGAAAACCTTGTTGAGTACGAAGGCCGGCAGGCCGAAGGCAAAGGCCGTCAGCGCCGCGGCCGTCCCGTCGACGGCGGCCGCATCGAAGCGCACGCGCTGGAACAGGACCGAGACGATTTCATGGGGAATGACGGCCAGCGCCACTGCGGCCGGCAGGGTGAGCACCAGGGCGAACTCCATGGCTCTGTTGAGACTGTGCTGGTAGGCGGCCGCATGGCCGGCCCGCAACTGCCGCGTCAGGCTCGGCAGCAGCACCACGCCGATGGCAATACCGATCACGCCGAGCGGCAGCTGGTAGAGCCGGTCGGCAAAATAGAGCATGGCATTCGCGCCGTCCTGAAGCGACGCGATGATCTGTCCCACGGCGATATTGATCTGCGTAACGCCGCCGGCAATAACGCCGGGAATGCCGAGAGCAAGAAGGCGCCGGGTCGACTTCGTGAAGCGGGGACGGACCACGGGAATTCGGAAACCGAGCCGCTTTAGATCGATGATCACGACCACCAGCTGCACGACGCCCCCCACGGTGACGCCTACCGCCAGAATGACGCCGAGCATGGTGGGGTCACCGACGCCGAGCATCAGCACGCCGGCAAGGACGATGCTCATCACCACGTTGAGCATGACAGGGGCGAAGGCGGCGGCCGCGAAGCGGCCATAGGTGTTCAGCATGCCGCCGATGAAGGCCAGCAGCGACATGAAGATGAGATAGGGAAAAGCGATCCGCGACATGAGCACGGTGAGATCGAACTTTTCCGGATCGCCCAGAAAACCGGGCGCCAGCGCCCAGACCACGGCGGGCATGAATATCTGGGCCAGCGCCGTCAGGATCAGCAGGCAGAACAGCAGCGCCGAGCCGATTTCCCCGGCGAATTTTTTCGCGCCGTCCTCACCCTCCTCTTCGACCGCCCGTCCGAAAAGCGGAATGAAGGCCGAGTTGAAGGCGCCTTCCGCGAACAGCCGCCGGAAGAGGTTCGGCAGGCGGAAGGCCACCACGAAGGCGTCGGCGACGGGCCCCGTCCCGACGGCCGCCGCCAGCAGAACGTCCCGGACGAAGCCGAGAAGGCGGCTCAGGAGGGTCGCGCCACCGACCGTTGCGAAATTGCGGACAAGACTCATTTCCAGGCGGGCTCCGAGTGACGATCCTGTTCAGGACGCTTGGCGTTGCGCTTTGCGGGCGACCGGCGCCGCCGGATCCAGCTCCACGTTCCCTTCCACGGCGTTGGCCAGACGTTCCCGGATGATGTCCTGCCGGCCGATATTGGCAATCTTCTGCCCGGTCAGATCCGTCACGTAGAACACGTCGACCACTTTCTCGCCGAAGGTGGAAATATGGGCGGAGCCGATATTCAGGTTGAGCGTGGCAATGCTGCGGGTGAGGTCGAAAAGCAGGCCCGGCCGGTCCAGACCGGAAATTTCCAGAACCGTGTAGTCATCGGACAGCGCATTGTTGACAAGCACTTCGGTGGCGACCTTGAACGCCTTCATCCGGCCCTTGACGGAGGATTTTCGCGCGATCGGGTCGGGCAGGCGTTCCTCGCCGCGCAATGTGGCCTCGATCAGCCGCGTGATCCGCTCGCCGCGCCGGCGCTCGTCCTTGTCGCCCGGCAGTTCCCGCCCGATGAAGATCGTGTCGAGGGCAAAGCCGTCGGTCGTGGTGTCGATCTGCGCATCGACGATATTGGCACCGGTGGCATGGCAGGCCCCGGCGATGACAGAGAGCAGCCTCGGGTGATCCGGCGCGAAGATCGTCAGCTCCGTCACCCCTTCGAATGCCCGGGGAACGACCTGGAACGCCAGGTGCTTGCCCTCCTGATCCGCCTCGTGAAGCAGCTCCGCGTGCGCCGCGAGCCGGTCCGGTTCGGTGCGGAGCCAGTAGGCCGGGTAGTGCCGGTTGAGATAACCGGACCTGGCTTCGTCGGGCCAGTGCTGGAGCCTGGCGCTGAGGTCTTCCTTGGCCTTCACGATGGTCTGGTTGTGGGAAAGCTTGGTGTGGCCGCCGGTCAGGTGCGGTTCGCTGGCGTAATAGAGCGTCCTCAGCAACTGGCCTTTCCAGCCGTTGAAGACGCCTGGGCCCACCGCCCGGATGTCGGCAACTGTCAGGATGAGCAGCAGTTTCAGCCGCTCGAGCGACTGAACGGTCTGGGCGAAATCGGTAATGGTCTTGCGGTCCGACAGATCGCGCGACTGGGCGATGGTGCTCATCTCCAGATGGTGCTCGATCAGCCAGGCGACGGTCTCCGTTTCCGCATCGTTCAGTCCGAAGCGCGGGCAGAGTTTGCGGGCGATCCTGGCCCCGGCAATGGAATGGTCTTCCGGCCGGCCCTTGGCGATGTCGTGCAGGAACATCGCGACGTAGAGAACCTTGCGGTTCTGCAGGGTCAGGATCAGATCGGTGGCCAGGGGATGGTCGTCGCCGGAATCGCCCCGTTCGATATCGGCCAGAACACCAATCGAGCGGATCAGGTGCTCGTCGACCGTGTAGTGGTGATACATGTTGAACTGCATCATCGCGACGACCTTGCCGAATTCGGGCACGAAACGGCCGAGAAGGCCGGTCTCGTTCATCTTTCGCAGGGTTTTTTCGGGAAAATGCCGGGATGTCAGGATCGACAGGAACAGGCGGTTGGCTTCCGGATCGTTGCGCACATTGGCATCGACAAGCTTCAGGGAATGACGCATCAGCCGCGTGAGTTGCGGATGCATGTTGTATTCGTGCTTGTCGGCAATCTGGAACGCCCTGAGGAGGTTGGTCGGGTCGCTTTCGAAGATCGTGGGGGAAGCTGCATTGAGGCGGTTGTTTTCGACCACGAAGTCCGGTGCCCCGTCCACCGTCTTGAGAGCGCCGGACAAGCGCCCCTTGCGCAGCCGGCGCATCATTCCGCTCAGGCCCTTGCCGCGCGGCTCCTTGACGTGCTCCTCCTCCAGGGCGGCACAGAGGATGCGGGTCAGATCGCCGACGTCCTTGGCCACCAGGAAATAATGCTTCATGAACCGCTCGACATCCTTCATGCCGGGATGCTGGGTATAGCCCAGCCGGATCGCGATCTCCCGCTGCACGTCGAAGGACAGGCGCTCTTCCGGGCGTGAGGTCAGGAAATGCAGGTGGCAGCGCACGGCCCAGAGGAAGTCCTCGGATTTTTTGAATCTCTTGTATTCGGAACGGGTCAGAACGCCCTTCTTGACCAGCTCCGACTGCCTGTTGACCCGGTAATGGTACTTGGCGATCCAGAACAGGGTGTTGAGGTCGCGCAGGCCCCCCTTGCCTTCCTTGATGTTCGGCTCGACGAGATAGCGGGACATGCCCTGGCGCTGGTGGCGCTCATCTCTTTCCTGCAGCTTCGCGGCGATGAATTCCGAACTGGTTCCCTCGACCACTTCCGTATCGAAGCGCTGCACCAGTTCGTCGTAAAGCGGCCGGTCGCCCCACACGTAGCGGGCTTCGAGGATGGCGGTGCGGATCGTCATGTCCGCGCGGGCGAGCCGGATGCATTCGTCGATGTTCCGCGTCGCGTGGCCGACCTTGAAGCCGAGGTCCCAGAGCATGTAGAGAATGTATTCGACCACCTGCTCGCCCCAGGGCGTCTGCTTGTAGGGCAGGATGAACAGCAGATCGATGTCGGATTCCGGCGCCAGGGTTCCGCGGCCATAGCCGCCGACGGCGGCGATCGACATGCGCTCGGCAGCCGAAGGATTCTTGACCCGGTAGACGTGGTGAAGGGCGAAATCGTAGATCACCCGGATCAGCTCGTCCTGGATGGACGATAGGCGCGCGGCACAAAGCAGCCCGCCGCCATCCTCGTTGAGCAGGGCTTCGACGTTCTCCCGGGCGGCTTTCACGGTCGACTTCAACTCGGCCAGCACCGCGGAGCGGACCTTCATGTCCCAGCCGTCACCGTCGTTCTTCGACGTGAGGGCGGTCAGGCGTTCCTTCAGGGCATCCGTATCGATCAGGCCGGCGATTTCTTCCTGGGAAAGTCTCATGCTGGTCAAGAATTCCGTTCAAAAGCGTCAGGGCTGGTTATACAGATGTCGCGAAATAAGGACAGGTAAATCCTTTTGGCTCCCCCGGTCGGGTCCGGCCCTAAATGTCATCCTTGGCCGCAGCCACCCGGAGCTGGTGCAGGAGCGTGTTGAGGGATTCTTCCGACAGGCCGCCGATCTTGAGCGCGAGCTGGTTGGCCAGTTCGGTCGCCCTCGGGTGCATGCCCGCCGTGTCGATGACCACCCGCGGGTCGGAGAGTTCCGCAAGGCGCTGGATTTCTTCCGCCTCGTCCCAGATGACGTTGAAATAGGTGATGATCCGCTGCACCAGGAACCATGTGGGTTTGCCGCGCTTGCCGTGTTCGAGCGCGGAGAGATACGCGCTGGAGACCGACAGCGCCGCGGCCATTTCCTTCAGCGACACGTCCCGTTTCGCCCTCAGTTCCCGGATCTTTGCGCCAAGCGGTGTCACGGCCCTACCTTTTTCTCCGAATGCGGACGTAAAGCGCCCCTGCCCCTCCATGGCTGGCATGCGCTTCCTCGTAGCCGATCACGACGGAACGCAGGTCAGGCATCGACAGCCATTGCGGCACCATTCTGCGCAAAATTCCCCGCTCGTCCATATAGGCTTGTTCCGGGCCTCCTCCCTTGCCGGTGATCACCAGGACCACCTTGGCCTGGCGCGCCTGGGCCTGGTAGAGGAAGCCGCGGAGCCGGTCGTGGGCCTGGTGCTGGGTGAGGCCGTGCAGGTCGATCCGGGCGTCGATCGTCTTCACGCCGCGGATGAGCTTTCTGCGGTAACGGTGTTCCAGGTGGTGCATCGGCAGGGGCGCGGGCGGCTGCGTGGCCGGTGACGGCGCCTTGATGGCGGTGGCCGTGGCCGGTGTCTTTACGCTGTCGTTCCGCGGCGCCTCGACGGCTTTGGCAAGCTCGTCCTCGATGGCCTTTGCCCGGTCCGGGTGCAGCGGGGTCAGCGTTCTGGTGACCTTGCCCCACAGGTCCCGGTCTTCCGGCGACAGTGTCCCTTTTTTGCCCCGCTTCGCCATCGTTCAGTCCGTCACCGCCGTTGCAGCCGGAAGCATCAAGTTCGGGACCAGAACCGTGAACGCCGCCTGGTGGTGAATATCTCCCGCCACGTCGCCGGCCGCCTGTCCGGAGCCGATGAAAATATCACCACGCGCAGGGCCCCTGATTGCGGATCCGGTATCCTCCGCCAGCATCAGGCGGGCGAAGGTCCGGCCGCCGTCCTCAGGATCTGCAAAGGACGAAGTGACGTAGATGAGCGCGCCATAGGGAAGATGCCGCGGATCGACGGCAAGGCTCCGCCCCGGCGTAAGGGGCACGCCCGCGGCACCGATGGGTCCCTGGTCGGGGCCGGTTTCGGTCACTTCGCGGAAGAAGATATAGGAACGGTTTTCCTTCAGCAGGGCATCGCGTTGGTCCGGATGCTCGGCCAGCCATCGGCGCAGGCCGGCCATGGTGAAGTCGTCCGGTGTGCCTTCGCCTCGATCGACCAGCAAGCGGCCGATGCCGGTATAGGGGTGGCCGGACTTGCCCGCATAACCGACCCGCATCACCGAACCGTCGGCAAGGCGCAGGCGGGCCGAGCCCTGGACGTGGATGAAAAAGGCATCGACCGGATCCGCGAGCCAGACCAGCTCGAGCCCTTCGCCGTCCAGCGCCCCGTCCATGATCGCGGCCCGGTCCGGCAACTGGGTCAACCGTTCCGAGGTCCGGCGGCCATGGCTCAGACCGTCCGGCCAGTCCCCGGGCCGGTTGTCTTCGGTCACGGTTTCAAGGCCGGCGGGTTTCTTGTGCAGCGGCACCTGAAAGGCGGCGGTTTTCGTGCGCGAGGCTGCGACTTCCGGCTCGAAATAGCCGGTCACGAAGCCCCGTTCGGTGATCCGGAATGGCGTGAAATGGGTTTCGAAGAAATCCCGGGCACCGGCGGGCCGCTCGTTGCGGAAGAGTTCCGCCGTCAGGCAGAGCTGCCGGAGGCTGGACCGGGGCACTTGCAGCCCGGCCGGGCCGTCACGGTTCGCGCCGGGATTGCCGCAAAAGCGCAGGAAGCCGGCCAGGGCCGCTGAATGATCGTCCCTTTCCCAATCGGCAAGACGGGCATAGGAAACCTGTTCGAAATGTTCCGGAAACTGCGGGCCTTGCTGCATGGCGGTGGCAGCTCCTGCAATGAAAAGCGGCGCGGCATATGCCGCGCCTTTCTGGAAGACGGCAAAGAGGGCGGCCAGCGGCGACCGCTTGGTCCGCCCCTTTCGCGGCATCACTATTCGGCGGATTCGGTTGCGACCAGCTTCCAGTTCGGGTCGCGGGAGGTGGTGTCCCGTGCAAAGGTCCAGATATCGACCACCTCGGTCACCTTGGCGGGATCGCCGTCGACGACCTCGCCTTCCTTGTTCCGTGTGGCGGAGATCAGCTGGCTGTGGATCTTCACCGTCACCTGGGCAGTGGTGCCCTTCAGGGCGGCTTCGACGATCTCGGCCTTGTCGATGCCGACAAAGGTGGACTCGATGGTTTCGCCACGTTTCTCGCGGTCTTCGATCGCGCTCACGAAGCCCTCGTAGACATCCCGGGACAGAAGGTTCTTGAGAGCCTTCTTGTCGCCCTCGGCAAAGGCCATGACGATCATTTCATAGGCCGCGCGTGCGCCTTCGACGAACTGCTCCGGCTCGAAGCTGCGGTCGACGGAGAGGATCCGCTTCAGGGCGCCGTTCAGCGCGGAGCCGGCAGGGGCAACCTTGTCGATCACGACGTCGCCGCCGCGGCCGCGCTGGTCCGCCGGCTCCGGCTGGTGCGTCACCTGGTCCGGCAGCTGGATTACGTTGTCCTGGCCGTTGGCCTTGCCGTTTGTCTGCTCCGGCTTGGAATAGGGGTCGAAGGGCGGACGTTCGTTGCCCGTGCGTTTGCCCAGCACGGATCGCAACTTAAACAGAATGAAAACCGCAAGTCCCAGGAGGAGAAGTGTCAGTGGGTCAAAAATCTCATTCATTTTACGTTCCGGCTACCCTTCTCAGGCCGTAGAAGCCGCCCCCCTTGAGCTATCAGGTGAGCGCCGCTCCGCGCTTGATGTTTGTTAGGTCCATATCTAGGGGGTCCTTGAACCAGCATCCAGACCCAAGAGCAAGACAGAATATTCGCCACGCTGTTATTCTGCGGTTGCCTGCTCGCATTTTTGCGGCCGAATGTCTACCTTAGGGCCTAACAGACTAACAGACGACGGAGTTCCCGTGGGATTTTATATCATTGCAGGCATCCTTCTGCTTCCCCTGATTGAAATAGCAGTGTTCATCTGGGTGGGCGGTCTGATCGGTGTCGTTCCGACGATCCTGCTGACGGTGGTCACCGCCCTGGCCGGCACGTTGATGCTGCGCCAGCAGGGGCTGTCTCTGCTCACGCGCATGCAGCGCGAACTGGATGCAGGGCGTGTTCCCGGCAACGAGGTCATGCAGGGCGCGATGATTGTTCTGGCAAGCATTTTCCTGCTCATTCCGGGCTTCGTGACCGATGCCGTCGGCCTGCTCCTGTTCGTTCCGCCCGTCCGCGAAGCCCTGGCCCGGTTCATCGTTTCCCGGTCGGATGTGGTCATCGTCCAGGACGGCAGGCGCCCCGGCAAGCCGGGCGAGCGGGTGGTCGATCTGGACGAGGGCGACTGGTCGGCCACCAACGAGGGTTCCGCGGATGGCGCCAAGGGCCCCGACCCCTCCAGGATCAGCCCCTGGCGGGACGGTTCGGACAAGGCCTGACCCGAAAAATCGCGCCGGCCCGCCCGGTCACCAAATCGTGACTGACCGCGTATGCGTAATATTTACCTGTTCCCGGTAGATCAGCGGAGGTTCGGTCGAAATCGATCGAACGTCAAAAGCTGATCGGTCACCCGCAGGAGAGCGTCTTGCCTGCGTTCGCCTGAACGCACAGTGCTCCTCCGGGCCGGCGGTCGATCTGCATGTCGTGCCGGCAAAGGCGGGGGCATCATGAGCGCACAGCGTGTCGACTGGGTGGATACGGCCAAGGGCATCTGCATCATCTTCGTGGTGATGATGCATTCCGTCCTCGGCGTCGAGGCCGCCGCCGGCGAAACCGGCTGGATGCATCCCGTCGTGGCCTTTGCCGCACCGTTCCGCATGCCCGACTTCTTCCTGATTTCCGGCCTGTTCCTGGCCAATGTCATCAATCGGGACTGGAAGCTCTATCTCGACCGGAAGGTCGTGCACTTCGCTTACTTCTACGCGCTCTGGATGACCATCCAGTTTGTCGTCAAGGCACCGGTCTTCGTCGATGAGATGGGAGCCAGCGGAACGCTGCAGTTCTATTTCCTCAGTTTCTTCGAGCCATTCGGCACGCTGTGGTTCATCTACATGCTGCCGGTGTTCTTCGTGGTCTGCAAACTGGCCCATGAAAAGGGCGTGCCCTGGCCGCTGGTGCTCGGCGCCGGCGCGGTGTTGCAAATCGCGCAGATCCATACCGGCTGGCTGCTTGTCGACGAATTCGCCAACCGGTTCGTTTTCTTCTATGCCGGCTACATCTTCGCCCCGCAGATCTTTTCCCTCGCCGGCTGGGCGCGCGAGCGCATCGGCGTGAGCCTCGGCTTTCTTCTGATCTGGGCCGGGATAAACGGCGCCCTGGTCTATCTCGGCTGGGCCGCGCAGCCGCTCGTCTCGCTTGCGCTCGGCGCGGCGGGCGCCGGAGCCATCATCCTGACCAGCGCATTGATCGTGAAATTCGGGCGGCTCGGCTTCCTGCGCCATTTCGGCGCCAACTCCATCGTCATCTATCTGGCGTTCTTCTTTCCCATGGGAGCCACCCGCGTCATTCTGCTGAAACTCGGGGTTCTGGATACCGGCACTATCTCGTTGATCGTCACCATTGTTGCCACCGTCAGCCCGATGATCCTGTTCTGGATGATCCGCAAGACCGATCTCGGCTGGTTCCTGTTCAAACGGCCGCGATGGGCCTACCTGAGAGGGACATCCACCGCCGGAAAACAGGCGCCCGCGGCTGAGTGACGGGAGCGGGCCGGAATTTTCATCTTTAGGACTTTTCTCCGGCGCTGGCTGCGGGCATGATCCGCGCCATGTCGACGCAAGATTCTTCCCCCGCCCTCACCGCCAACGACCATCTCATCCTGGTCGACGGCTCCACCTTCATCTTCCGCGCCTATCACGCGCTGCCACCGCTGACGCGCAAGCCCGACGGCCTGCCGGTCGGCGCCGTCTCCGGCTTCTGCAACATGCTCTGGAAGCTGCTGCAGGAGGGCCTTACCCCGGAAGAAGGCGACGAGCCGACCCATTTCGCGGTGATCTTCGATCATTCCGCCAAGACGTTCCGCAACGACATTTACCCGGAATACAAGGCCCAACGCCCGGAACCGCCGGAAGACCTGGTGCCGCAGTTCGGCCTGATCCGGGAGGCGACCCGCGCCTTTTCCGTGCATTGCATCGAGCAGGAAGGCTTTGAAGCCGACGACCTGATCGCGACCTATGCCCGCCAGGCCGCGGATATGGGCGCACGGGTGACGATCGTCTCCGGCGACAAGGACCTGATGCAGCTCATCGGCCCGAAGGTCGGCATGATCGACACGATGAAGAACAAGATCTTCGGCGAGGCGGAAGTCTTCGAGAAATTCGGCGTCGGCCCGGACAAGGTCATCGAGGTCCAGTCGCTGGCGGGCGACAGCGTCGACAACGTGCCCGGCGTGCCGGGGATCGGCCTCAAGACCGCGGCGCTGCTCATCAACGAGTTCGGCGACCTGGAGACGCTTCTGGCCCGGGCCGGGACCATCAAGCAGAACAAGCGGCGGGAAAACCTGATCGAATTCGCCGAGCAGGCGCGCGTTTCCAGGGAACTGGTAACGCTCAAGCTGGATGTGCCGGTGGAAGTTCCGGTCACCGACCTCTTCGTCAATCATATCGATGGCGCAAAAGCGATCAGCTTCCTGAAGACGATGGGCTTCAATACGCTGACCCGCCGCGTCGCCGAGACGACCGGCGCGGATCTGGAAAGCGTCGAAGCGGCGGAATTCCAGGTGCCGGGTTGGGACGTTCCGGACCACAAGGGACGCATGGTGGAGCGCGGGGAAGCCCCGGGCGGCGCGGAAGCGGCAAAGGCTGCGGGCGACCTGTCGCCCGGCAACGAGGGCATGATGGTGCCGCAGACCGTGGCCGATGCCCGGGCCGAGAGCATCAAGGCGATCCCGGTCGATTCAAGCGCCTACGAGACCGTCACCAGCCTCGACCGGCTGAGGGAGTGGTGCGACGCGGCCCGTGAGAAGGGCTATGTCGCCTTCGACACGGAAACCACGTCGCTTGATGCCATGCAGGCGGATCTCGTGGGGCTGTCGCTCGCCACCGAGCCCGGCAAGGCCTGCTACGTGCCACTGGCCCACGTGGACGGCGAGGCGGACCTTCTGGGCGGCGGAGGCCTTATTGCCGGCCAGCTCCCGCTGAGGGAGGCCCTGGAGGTCCTGAAACCGATGCTCGAGGACCGGTCGGTTCTCAAGGTCGCGCAGAACCTCAAGTATGACTGGCTGCTGATGAGCCGCTACGGCATCGAGATCGGCCCCTATGACGACACTATGCTGCTCTCCTATACGGTAGATGCGGGCAAGGGCGGCAACGGCATGGACGAGTTGTCCGAGCGCTGGCTGGGCCACAAGCCGATCCCGTTCAAGGAAATCTGCGGCTCGGGAAAGTCCCTGATCACCTTCGACAAGGTGCCGCTCGACAAGGCGACCGCCTATGCCGCCGAGGACGCGGATGTCACCCTGCGACTGTGGCTGATCCTGAAGCCGCGCCTTGCCGCCGACCGGATGGCAACCGTCTACGAGACGCTGGAGCGGCCGATGGTGCCGGTGCTGGCGCGCATGGAAAGGCGCGGCATTTCCGTCGACCGGCAGATGCTGTCGCGGCTCTCCGGAGATTTCGCTCAGGGGATGGCCGGGCTGGAAGCGGAAATCCACGAGCTTGCCGGCCAGAGCTTCAACATCGGCTCGCCCAAGCAGCTGGGCGACATCCTGTTTGGCAAGATGGGCCTGCCGGGGGGCAAGAAAACCAAGACGGGCGCCTGGTCGACCTCCGTCCAGGTGCTGGACGATCTCGCCGCCGAAGGCCATTTGCTGCCGTCGAAAATCGTCGCCTGGCGCCAGCTCTCGAAGCTGAAATCCACCTATTCCGACGCCCTGCCCGGCTACATCAACCCGGAAACGGGGCGGGTGCACACCTCCTACGCGCTGGCGGCGACCACGACGGGCCGCCTGTCGTCGTCCGAGCCGAACCTGCAGAACATTCCGGTGCGCACGGAAGAGGGGCGCAAGATCCGCAAGGCTTTCATTTCCGAAAAGGGCCACAAGCTGATCTCCGCCGACTACAGCCAGATCGAGCTGCGGGTGCTGGCGCACATGGCCGATATTCCGCAATTGAAGAAGGCCTTCGACGACGGGCTCGACATTCACGCCATGACGGCAAGCGAAATGTTCGGCACGCCGATCGAAGGCATGGACCCGATGGTCCGCCGCCGGGCGAAAGCCATCAATTTCGGCATCATCTACGGCATTTCCGCCTTCGGTCTCGCCAACCAGCTCGGCATCTCGCGCGGCGAGGCGGGCGATTACATCAAGACCTATTTCGAACGGTTCCCGGGCATCCGGGACTACATGGAAGAGACCAAGAAGCTGGTGCATGCCAACGGCTATGTCACCACGATCTTCGGCCGCAAGGCCCATTATCCGGAAGTGAACACCAACAATCCGAACCACCGCGCCTTCTATGAGCGCGCCGCCATCAACGCCCCGATCCAGGGCTCCGCCGCCGATATTCTCCGCCGCGCCATGGTGCGCATGGAGCAAAGGCTGCAGGGCTCGAAGCTGAACGCGCAGATGCTGCTGCAGGTGCATGACGAACTGATCTTCGAAGTGCCCGACGGCGAAGTCGAGGACACCATCCCGGTGATCCGCCACGTCATGGAAAACGCCTGCGACCCGGCCCTGAAGCTGTCAGTGCCCCTGCAGGTCGATGCAAGGGCCGCGGACAACTGGGACGAGGCACATTAGGCGCAAGGGGATTGCAGCAGCCGGTCCGGACGAACACCCGTTCGACGTGCTCGGAGCGGGGCAGGCACATTTCGCGACTGCCGGTCCGGCAGGTCTTTCACACCACCCTGAGGTCCGGCTGGGTCTTTCCCGCCAGGGCCGAATGCTGGGCCGTGACGTTCTGGAGGAGTTCGTTGAGATGTTCTTCCAGGTAATCGACGATCGGCGACTGGGTTTTCGACTGGGTGTAGATGGCCAGTTCGGTGCCCGGCAGTTTCGGGAAGCCGTGCTGTTCCTTCAGGACCCTGAACCCGTCCAGGATGGCGCCTGACGGCAGGCAGCAGACGCCGGCGCCGGACATCACCGCAACCTGGGCGGCGGCGACGCTTGTCGTGGTGATGCGCTCGTACCAGTGCCGTCCCGCGCGCGCCAGGGCGCTGAAGGCCTGTTCGCGGAAAGGGCATGGCTCGGGGAACATGATCAGCGGCAGCGGATCGGTCAGCGGGCAGTCTTCGCTGGCGGCCCAGTGCAGGGGTTCTTCCACGATCGTGCTCGACTTCGCCCGGCCGGGTCCCGCCAGCGCGATGGCGAGGTTGATGTCGTTGTTGGCCAGCATGTCGTGGAGGGTGGCGCTGTCCGCCACCGTCATTTCCAGTTTGACGTTCGGGTGGATCTTGACGAAGTTGCAGAAAATCGACTGCAACTGGCCCGTCGCGTACCATTCCGGCAAACCTACATGCACCGTTCCCGTCAGTTCCGGTGCCGACAGGCGCAGCCGCGCTTCCTCGTGGGACCTGAGAATGTCGAGGGCATGCTGATAGAGGATACGTCCGGCAGGGGTGAGGTTCATGGTGCGCGCATTGCGTTCGATCAGCGGTTTGCCGACACGATCTTCCAGCCGTCTGAGCTGCGTGCTTACGCAAGGTTGCGTGCGGTTCAGCCTGGATCCGGCATGAGTTACGTTGCCTGCCTCTGCAACAGCAACGAAGGCCTCCAGCAACTCAATGTTAAAACGGCCGATAGTCATTCCCGAATGCCTCCGTCTTATCCGAAATCCGGGCGTTGCGGATCCCGGTCCCCCAACATCAGCCAAGCATAACGTTCTATTATGAGGTGCTGCAATTATAAATTTATATTAGGAAAATATATCCCGTAATCCGAGAGTCTCTTTCATCAAAGTGGGTACCCGATATGACACTCGCGCTTACAATCGGCCAACCGGACCATCTGGATGTAAATGAGAGACCCCTGTCCCTGCAGCGCCGGGTGCATAGGGCAATCGCTTCACATACCGAATTCAGTCTCGACCGCATCGTCACCCAGGACAACCGGGTGAAATACACCAATGCCGGACGGCCGAAGTCCTCGGCGGATCATCTCGACGAGGTGTTCCGCCTGATGCGGGAACTGAACGAGGCCGGTGTCGGATCGCACGCGCTCGGCCGCCTGTCGGAAACGGGCAGTTCGTTCCGCAGGGCCCTTGAGGACATCTGCGCGAAGGTTGCGGAGACGTTCAGCGGCAAGCCGCTGATCTATGTCGAGCTGGGTCCCGAGCCGGTCAAGACCGGCTTCATCGTGAAGACGCTGCTGGAGCTGGGGGTCGAGATTGACCGCTACATCGCCGTCGACATCAATCCGATGTCGAGCGCCCATATGCGCGCGGCTCTTGAGGAAATTCTGCCCGACACGCCGCTGGAATTCGTCACCACGTCTTTCGATGCCTTCCGACTGAGCGATGCGGTGGAAGACGACGGGCCGGCCGCGCTCATCACCATGCTCGGCTTTCAGGAAGGCAATGACGATCCGTTCGTCGTCAACCAGTGGCTCCGCGACATTGCCCGGCCCGGCGACTATCTCCTGTCGGAAAGCCAGCTTTACGCGGACCGGCACATCGAAAACATCCCGGCTTTTTACGCGCACCCCGCCATGCAGCGCTTTTCGCGCATCGCCTTTGAACAGGCGGTGGACCGCAGTGCACCGTCGGTCAACCGGTTCTTTCTCCTGCCCGTGACCTTCCACGACGGTCAGACGGCGCAGGTCGCCATCCTTGGCGAAGAATTTTCGAGTACAATCAAGGGAAGAAACTTGCACGTTTCCAACTTCTGCCTGAAACTGAACCTCGATCAGTATCGCCACTACAGGCGGCACGGCGGACATTTCGAGATTACCGGCGAGACCCTGACTGATGACGAGACACTTCACTTCCAGCTCTCCCGCCGGATCTGACAGCACCGTGAAGGCCCGTAGTCTAACCGCTGCGGGCCTTGCCATTGTGGCCGCCACATACGGCCTCGCACGCTATTGCTTCGGCCTTTTCCTGCCCGAAATCCGTCAGGAATTCGGCCTGTCACCGGAAACGGTCGGGCTGATCGCCGGTTCGTCCTATCTGGGCTACCTGGCCGCGACCTTTGCCGGCTCATGGCTGTCCACCGTCGTCGGGCCGCGGTTGCCGATCCTCCTGGGCGGCCTGGCGGCGGCCTCGGGCATGGCGATCATCGCCGTTTCCCCGGATCCGCTGATCCTGGCCGTCGGCGTCTTCGTGGCCGGCACCAGTCCTGGCCTCGCCTATCCGCCCTTTTCCGATGTCATCGTCCGCCATACGGAGCCCCGCCGGCAGAACTCGATCTATGCCTGGATCAATTCGGGCACAGGTTTCGGCGTGGCTCTTGCCGGTCCGCTCGCCCTTTACGCGGGCGAAGACTGGCGTCTTGCCTGGATGATCTTTGCCGCCCTCGCGCTGGTCATCACGGTCTGGAACATGTTCACCCTGCCCAACCGCCACATCCGCTCCGGCAAGACCGCGGCGGCGGTGTCGATCCGGTTCCTGCTGCACAAAACCGCCAGGCCGCTGTTCATTGCCGCCCTGCTGTTCGGGGTGGTGACGGCGGTCTACTGGACCTATGCTGTCGAACTGTTATGGGCCCTGACGGGAAATCCGCGCGATTCCATCCTGTTCTGGATCGTGCTCGGCATGTCCGGCGTCACCGGCTGCTTTGCCGGCGGACTGGTCGACCGGTGGGGCTTGCGCAGAACCTACCGGACGCTGGCGATCGCGGTCGGGGCCGCCGTGGCCGCCCTGCCGCTGCTGATCGGCACCAAACTCGGCATCTACCTCTCGGCCGCAAGCTTCGGCACGGGCTTCATCGTGATGACCGCCCTGTTCGGCATGTGGAGCATGCGGATCTTCCGCGAGACACCGTCGATCGGCTTCGGCTTCACCTTCTTCCTGATTTCGCTGGGGCAGGGCATCGGGCCGGTCATCAGCGGCTTTCTGATTCCCGTCGTCGGGCTTTCCGCGCTGTTCGTGGCTGCCGGGCTGTTGTGCTGCGGGCTTGCCGTGTTCAGGTCCGCAGACTGAGGGACGTCCATAACAGTCCATTATGAACGCTCGACGGCGCATAACCGATATTTTGTGGCAAGTCCCGGAAATTGCGAGCATCCTTCAAGCACGCATTGATTGATATTACAAAAACGACCGGAACCATGATCCTGACCGACATAGAAGAAAACAACATTCAGCTCGACGTCGAGCTGTGCCGTGCCATGTTCGAAAAAGATCCGGACAAGATGATCGAGCTGGTTTCGGAATGGCTGGAAGCAAACCGGCTGATGACCAGCGAGCGGTTCTGTGTTCCCGAGTACCTGGACGAGATCCTCTCCCGCGCCCGCGGCTATTCCGGCGGCCGGACCTGGCACACGCTGGCGTCCTGATCATCGGCCCGTGCGGCTGGCGGCGCCCCGGCATGCGGGGTTCGGAACAGCCCGGACAAGCCAGGGACCTTTGCCTAACCTGAAAGGCGTTGCAGCGCGTGCGCGTTCCGCCTTTGTTCTTGCATCCCTTGGCGAGATATGGTTGGTTGATCCTCATCTGAAAGTTGAGGCTGGGGCATGGTCAGCAAGATAACGACGGTTGCCTTTCAGGGCATTGAGGCCGTGCCGGTGGACGTGCAGGTGCATGTCGGACCGGGCGCCGTTGCCTTCAACGTGGTCGGCCTGCCCGACAAGGCCGTCGGGGAAAGCCGGGAGCGCGTGCGCGCCGCCCTCTCCGCCTCCGGCCTGGCGCTTCCGGCAAAACGCGTCACCGTCAACCTCGCGCCTGCCGACCTGCCCAAGGAAGGCTCCCATTACGATCTGCCGATCGCGCTCGGCGTGATGACGGCAATCGGCGCGATTCCCGCGGAATTCCTGCAAGGCTATGTGGTGCTTGGCGAGCTCGGGCTCGACGGCACGCTGGCTCCGGTCGCCGGTGTGCTGCCCGCCGCCATGGGCGCCAATGCCCTCGCCAAGGGCCTGATCTGCCCAGAGGCAAGCGGCGGAGAGGCCGCCTGGGCCGATGCCGACATGGATATTCTCGCGCCCCGCTCGCTCATCCAGCTTGCCAATCATTTCAAGGGCACGCAGGTGCTCTCCCGTCCGGCCGCCAAACTTCAGGCGCGCCCGGGCGCCCTGCCGGACCTTGCCGAGGTCAAGGGCCAGGAAAGCGCGAGACGGGCGCTGGAAATCGCCGCGGCCGGCGGCCACAACCTCCTGATGACCGGTCCTCCCGGATCGGGAAAATCCATGTTGGCGAGCCGGTTGCCGTCGATCCTGCCGCCGCTCACCCCGCGCGAGCTTCTGGAAGTCTCCATGATCGCGTCCCTTGCGGGGGAACTGGCCGAAGGCAAGCTCACCGACCGCCGCCCCTTTCGCGCGCCGCACCACTCCGCCTCCATGGCGGCGCTTGTCGGCGGCGGCATCCGCGCCAGGCCGGGCGAGGTCTCGCTTGCCCATAACGGCGTGCTCTTCCTGGACGAATTGCCGGAATTCAACCCGCAGGTGCTCGACAGCCTGCGCCAGCCGCTGGAATCGGGCGAGGCCGTGATCGCCCGCGCCAACCACCGGGTCACCTATCCCGCCCGCATCCAGCTGGTGGCGGCCATGAACCCGTGCCGCTGCGGCCATGCGGGCGAGCCCGGCCACCAGTGCCGCCGGGGCGAGCGCTGCGTGAGCGACTATCAATCCCGCGTTTCGGGACCGTTCCTCGACCGGATCGATGTCAGGATCGACGTTCCCGCGGTCACCGCCGCGGACCTGATCGGCCCGGCGGCAGCCGAGCCCTCCGCCGCCGTGGCGGGCCGGGTCCTGGAAGCAAGAAAGATCCAGCAACAGCGTTTCCTCGAGCTTGGCCTCACCTGCCGCACCAACGCCCAGGCCCCGGCTTCCATCGTCGAGACCATGACCAGGCCGGACGCCAAGGGACTGGACTTCCTGCGCAACGCGGCCGAAACGCTGCAACTGAGCGCGCGCGGTTACCACCGGGTCATGAAACTGGCGCGCACCCTGGCCGATCTCGACGGCCAGGACATGGTCAGCCGCATCCATCTGGCGGAAGCCCTCAGCTACCGCGGCCAGGACATGTCCCGGCAGGCGGCATGATCTTTTGGTATGCTGGCGTTCGACCAGTCGTTGTGGGAATTGCATCGCCCTATCGCGCCGTAGCGGTGGACCTGTATGCCGCGGCTGCCGAGGATTTCCAACTCGTGGACGATGACACTGGCCACCGCACGACTGTCAGTATGCACGCCCGGCGCGGGACGCCGGGCGTGTGAAAAGGTGCGGGTGAAACGAACCGTCGTCGGCCGGGCGAGGCGGACGACGGTTGGTCAGGATCAGGCGGCGGTGACTTCGTTCAGGAATTCATCGACAACCTGGCGCATCCGTTCGGCAGTCGCCGCAACATCCCGCGTGGCAACGAGCATCTGCTCTGCGGAGTTCTGGCTTTCGACCGCGGAGCTGCTGACGCCGGTAATGTTGGCCGACACTTCGCTGGCGCCCGTGGCCGCTTGCTGAACGTTTTCCGAAATTTCCGACGTCGCCGCGCTCTGTTCTTCGACGGATGCGGCGATCGCTTCCGTGGCGCCCAGGATTTCCTGCATGGTCCCGGTAATGATGCCGATCGCCTGCACGGCGCTTTCCGTTTCCGCCTGTATGCCGGCGATCTGCGCGGAAATGCTGTCAGTGGCCTTGGAGGTCTGCGTGGCCAGTTCCTTGACTTCGGCCGCGACAACCGCAAAGCCCTTCCCGGCTTCCCCGGCCCGGGCCGCCTCGATGGTGGCGTTGAGCGCGAGCAGGTTGGTCTGTTCGGCGATATCCTGGATGAGCGAGATCACTTCGCCGATCTTCACCGCCGACTCGGCGAGGCCGCCGATCTTCACATTGGTCTCGCTGGTGGCGCTGTTCGCCCTTTCCACGGTCTCCTTGGTCTGGCTGATCTGCCGGGCGATTTCGTTGATCGAGGAATTCATCTCCTCCGAGGCGCTGGCAACGGATTGGACATTGGCGGAGGCCTGTTCGGAAGCCGCAGACACGTTGTTTGCCTGGGAAGAGGTTTCGTTTGCAAGATCCAGCAGCGATTCCGCAGTCGCCTTCATCTGGCCGGTGTTCGACGCGACCACTTCCAGCACCTCCCTGACGGCACCGCGGAAGGATGTGATCAACTCCTCGATCCGCTTCTGGCGCACGACCTGCGCCTGCAGTTCCGCTTCCCTTTCCGTTCTCAGGCGGAAGCGCTCGATGGCATTGTCCTTGAACACCTGCACCGCGCCGGCCATCTCTCCAAGCTCGTCGCTTCGATCAGGCGAGGGGATCTCGATCGCGTCCAGGACCTCTTGGTTGCCTTCGGCAAGCTCGGTCATTGCCGCCGTCATCTTCTGGATGGGTTTCGCCGCCATCTTTCCGACCAGCATGCCGAGACCGGCAACGCTTACCACGGCAAAGGCGATCACGATCATCATCACCCGGCCGACCTTGTCGACCATTGCATAGGCTTCGCTGGTGGGGATGCGCACCAGGACGGACCAGGCGAGCCCGGGATAGCCGTAGGCCCCGTCCGTATGCGCATAGCCCGCCGCCTGTTCGATTTGCTTGCGCGCATGAATGGAGTCCATGCCGCCCGTCTCGCCTGAGACGGCCATTTGCGCGGCTTCCACCTTGTCGGCCAGGTTGAACTCGCCGATAACTGCAGGGTCGCGGTGGTACTCCGTCCATCCCTGGCCGAGAGGATCGTAATCGACGATGATCCGGCCGTCGGGATCAAGCACGGTGATCTCCGTGCCCGCTTTACCGTCGTTGGCGAGCCCGGTGTAGAAGCTTTGCACGATCTCCTCCACCAGACCGAAATCCGCGAAGTTCACCCAGACGCCAACGGGATTTCCGTCCGCTCCGAAGATCGGCGCAGAAAACGGGATCACGTAGCCATCGTCCTTGTAGAGGGCTCCCACGATGTCGATTCGGGATGGCTGCTCGACGGCTGTTCCGGTCAGGCCGTTGCCGCCCTTGAGGAATTTTCCGTCGCGCGCGCTGGTGAACCAGCTTTCCGCAGCGAAATTCCTGCCGAGTAGCGAGGCGGTGTCGAGCGGCTTGCCGTCAGCGGTGACGGTATTGGCGGCGACGATGTTGCCATCGAGGTCGAACACAAGCATCAATCGGTATATGCCGTAGCCGGTCGTATAACCGTTCATCGAACGGATCAGCGGATTGTCGGCCGCGCTGCTGCCCCAGTTTGCCGTGTCCTTGACGGAGGTATTAAGGGCAAAGGCCTGAACGTCGCCATAGCGCTCGAACAGGTTGCGGTCGATCACGTCACCGATTGAAACGGCAAGCTGTTCAACCGGATCCCTGAAGGCACTGCGGAATTCCCCCTCTTCGAGTTTGTAGAAGAGGAAGACGGTGGCAGCTGGGGCCAAGCTGAACACCAGGAGCATCGCCACGAGCTTGTGGGCGATCCGGAGTTTCATTCGGTGCACTGGAACTCTACGTAATTCTTGCATGTTATCGTTCCTTGGTACGGCTTTCTTGGTTCGTGAATCACCGTCTGCAACCAAGCGTGAAGTAAATTGGTAAACAACGCATAAAACGACGATTACGTCAGCGTGCACTGAGAGTATTCGGCAACTCAATTTTCGGTATTTATTTGAGATGTGTGCAAAAAATACATTTTTTCCGGGTAGTGTGTATAATCTCTACCCAGTAAAAGTGCAAGAAAATGAGGATTGGTTCCGGAGGGCTTTATGGAGGTTCCTCAAGGAGAGGGGGCGGTTCGGCGACGCACGCCACAGTCCGCTGCAAGTCCGATCAGGCTGCAGGCTCTCCGATGACGGCCGGACCTTACAGTGCGGGCCCGGCGCCGTCGTCCCTTCAAGCGGCCGCGCTCAGGCGGCGGCGACCCCTGGCCGGTCAGGTGCAGATTGGCCAGATGGGCGTGGCTGGAATTGAATTCGAGCGAGATTGCGCTGTCCCCGGTGCGGGCCGAGCCCGAAGCCATCTCCGCATGGCGGAACTCGAAGCCGTGGGGCAGTTGTATGGACACCCGGTGAGGCGCTCCGGTGACGATGTTGGGGATCGGGCCAACCTTGACGGAGAAAGCGTTGCCGACCTTCGCATGCCCGGACCGCTCGTCCTGGTCCCAGTCCAGCTCGATCGGAGCGGTGAGCGTCGGATGTTTGTTGGGGGCCATGGCGGAGTAGACAAACCACATGGTGGCCATTTCCTCCGTGTCCTTTCCGGACATGATGGCTTCCAGGGCTTCCCTCTGATCGGCATCGGCACGCTCGTCGATGATCAACTGGCATTCACCGTTGCCTTCATGGATGGCGCCGGGCCATTTGTAGATGCCCGCCGCCCTCAGTCCGTCGAGCCTGGTGTCGCCATAGTGGCCTTTTTCAATATCGTAGACGACCACCGCTTCGCAGTTGCCGGTTGTCGGCAGAACGCCGAATTGGCACGGACAGCCGAAATTGCAATTGCAGTTCGCGAGTTCTCGAGCCTGTATGCTCCAGTCCTTCATGGCATCCTCCCGTCTTGTAAAACGCAGCTTACAGCGTTGATGCACGCGCCGGGATACCGGCGCGCAAGATAAAACAAAATGTCGAATGCTAGATTTTGGTCTGCCCAGCTTTGGGCATCAGAAATAATAGCATGGTTTCAAAAGTGACTGTAGGGGAGATGAAAGAAGAATCTGGCATCGAGCGCGAAAAACGCGAATTTCAACTTGAAGATGAAGAGTCTCTAGCGAAGCTCGAGCAGATGGCGAGCCGAAGCGCGAACTGCCGCGTTTATCGCCACGACAGCTTGCGCGGCGTCTTGGGGAACGATTTCGGTTCGGCCGGCCGGACAGGCAGGCCCGGGACGGGCCTGCCTGCGTTGGGCGCACAATACGTCCTCTCTGCGGGAAAGGGTCTCCATACCCCGTCCGCGAAGCAGTCCTTACCGGGATAGCCGCTCAGGCGACGCTCTTGTTGCCGTCGTAGTTGAGCATCCAGGGTGTACCGTAGCGATCGGTGAACATGGCAAAACGTTCCGCCCAGAAGGTTTCGCCGGGCGGCATCTGAATGGATTGCGCATCCCTGGAGAGCGCCGCGTGGACGCGGTCAAACTCTTCGAGCGAAGAAGGCGCGATCGAGACCCTGAACCCCTGGGGCACGCTGTACATCTCCTCCGGGGCGTCGGATCCCATGACGGTTGACCGACCCAGCGTGATGCTCATGTTCATGACAAGGTTGTCACCACCGGGCATGCGGCTTTCGGCATCCGGCGCATCGCTGTTGCGAAAGATCGGTCCGACCTCGCCGCCGAGCACTTCTGCGTAATGCGACATTGCCTCAAGGCAATTGCCCTTGAAGAAAAGATAGATTGTCGGTTCCATTATAGTCCTCCTGCGAAACTGGATTTCGGCTGCTTCCTGATTGACGCTCCGCGCGTGATGCCGTCCCCGGGAGCGTCTGCCCGCGTCACCACGAACTGAACATACCGACTGGTCGGTACCCTGGTCAAGCGAAAACTGTTGCGGGTCAGCGGTGGGACTGTCGGCACCCAGGGGCGAAAGATTAGTTGTGGAATGGCAGTTGATCAACCTGACAGTGAACAGACCGCCGAGGCAAGCAGTCCCGTTCGCCGATATCTTCCTTGCATTCCCCCGCGAATGCTTCCATGTCCTTGATCGTGCTTCTGGATCAACCGATCCACCATGAACTGAGAGGGGGAACCGCATGCTGATCACGACAACGAATACAATCCAGGGCAAGGACCTGGACTACAAGGGCCTGGTTACGGGCGAAGCGATCCTCGGCGCCAACCTGTTCAAGGACATCTTCGCCGGCATCCGGGACATCGTCGGCGGCCGGTCGGCCGCCTATGAAGAGGAACTTGCCAGGGCCCGCCAGATCGCACTCGACGAAATGTGCGCCCGCGCCGAGGCGCTTGGCGGCAATGCGGTGATCGGGGTCGATCTCGATTACGAAACCGTCGGCCAGAACGGCTCCATGCTGATGGTCAGTGCCACGGGAACGGCGGTCAAGATCCGCTGACCTCCATGACGGCAGATGTCCGCATCAGCGCCGGGTTCCCCGAGGACCAGAGACCTTTCGCTGCGCGGCGGTTCTGACGGGATGCGGTGAACGCGCGGCCGTAGGGGCCACGATCCCGTCGCCTCGCGCTCAGGTCCCGCTGCGCCTCAATGGGTCAGCAGCAATGCCAGTTCAACCGCCCGGTCCCAGGAAATTCCCTCTCGCTGGTCCACGGCGAGAGGGTGGTCCTGTTCGTCGTGAATGCGGATATGCGGCCGCTCCTCGCCCCAGATCACAGCCGTGGGGAGGCTGACGAGCGGCTCGCCCGGCTTGACATAGCCGGGCAGGCTTACGGCCAGCCAGCCGAAGGACTGGTGTCCCGTCTGGTCGCCGCCAAAGCTGTCGACATAGCGCTCGAAGCTTTCCTTGCTCTGGGACACCCACACGCCCCACAGAAAGCTGTCTTCCGTTTCCCGGATCGGAACCTCCAGGATCGCCCGGATGAAGAAGAATTCCTCATCGAGAACGCAAAGGTCGCTGTCCAGCCAAACCCGGCGAGCGCGCTCGTTTTCCGGGATGCCGAACGTGTGCGGCGGCTCGCTATAGGCAAATGACGGCCCGCCCTCGTGAATCTCCCCGCAGCAGGAGCATTTGAAGGCGAAGGTTTTCTTGCGGCCGTCAATTGCGATGGCCATGGGAATTACAGGCCCTCGAAGAGCGCGGTCGACAGATAGCGTTCCGCGAAGGACGGGATGATCACGACGATATTCTTGCCTTCCATCCCGTCGCGCTGGCCGACACGGATCGCGGCGGTGAGCGCCGCACCGGAGGATATGCCGACCGGAACGCCTTCGGTCCGCGCGACTTCGCGGGCCATGGCAAAGGCATCGTCGTTGCTGACCGACTGCACTTCGTCATAGGAGGACGTATCCAGAATGCCCGGCACGAATCCCGCGCCGATGCCCTGGATCTTGTGCGGGCCGGGCTGACCGCCGGAAAGTACCGGGCTGTCGGTTGGCTCCACGGCCACGACGAGCAGATTGGGATTGCGCGGCTTCAGCACCTGGGAGACGCCGGTAATCGTTCCGCCGGTGCCAATGCCGGAGACGAAGACATCGACCTTGCCGTCCGTGTCGTTCCAGATTTCCTCCGCCGTCGTGTTGCGATGGATTTCCGGGTTGGCCGGGTTTTCGAACTGTTGCGGCATGACGGAACCGTCGATTTCCTTCAGCAGTTCCTCGGCGCGGGCGATCGCACCCTTCATGCCTTTCGCGCCTTCGGTGAGCTCCAGCTCCGCACCCAGGATCTTGAACATCTTGCGCCGCTCGACCGACATGGTCTCCGGCATCACCAGAATGAGCCGGTAGCCCTTGGCGGCGGCAACGAAGGCAAGCGCGATGCCGGTATTCCCCGAAGTCGGCTCGACAAGCGTGGTCTTGCCCGCCTCGATCCTGCCGTCCTGTTCCATCGCCTCGATCATGGCGACGCCGATCCTGTCCTTGACGCTGGCGATCGGGTTGAAGAACTCGAGCTTGGCGAGCAGGTTGCCTTTCACGCCATGCGCTTCGGCGAGACGATCCAGCCGGACGATTGGCGTGTCGCCGATGGTCTGCGTGATGGAGGAATAGATCTTCCCGCGGCCGCTGGTCTTGATGGTCATCACTGTCTCCCGAGTTGTCCGGATCGTTTGTCGCCGGCATTTGAAATCGTGTCGTAGGATAGTACGGCTGCCTGCAAGTTTTAAGGGGCTTTCAGCGCCTTTGCGCGTCTGCCGGTAAAACCGTTTTCCCGCAAAACCTCATCTATTGGAAAACAGCAAGTCCGGCAGTTCCGCCATTGACTCAAACAGGATCGCTCCTGCCGAGATCATGGCGTCCCGGTCGCAGGACGGATCTTCGACGAAGGCGAAGGCGCGCATGCCGGCAGCCCGCGCGGCCATCACGCCGGGAACGCTGTCCTCGATGACCACGCAGTCCTGCGGGCTGTGGCCCATCGTGCGGGCCGCAAGCAGGAAGACATCCGGCGCGGGTTTGCCTTGCTGGCAATCCTGCGCGGAAAACAGCCGGCCTTCCAGGCGCGGCAACAGTCCGCAACTTCCGAGCGTCGTGCGCATCTTCTGGTATTTGCCGGACGAGCCGACGCAATAGGGCACGCCGCGCCGGTCCAGATCGTCCAGCACGGCTGCGACGCCGTGGATGGCATCGACACCGGCCTCGAATGCTTTCAGGTCGCGCCTGCGGACCTCATCCGGCCAGTCCGCCGGCAGCTTGCGGCCGATCAGCTCCTCGATCATTTCCTGCACGTTTTCCAGCGTCCGGCCCATGAAGCGCTGCTGGCATTCCTGCCCGCTCATCGGATGGCCCAGTTCGGTGACGAGCTCGGCCATGCTGCGGTTGGCCAGGCGTTCCGTGTCGACGAGAACGCCGTCACAGTCGAAGATAACGAGACTGGGGGTCATGATTGTCCGGGTTGGTTGAATGTCACTTGTGCCCCGTGGAGCCGAAGCCGCCTGCGCCGCGCCGGGTGTCGGGCAGGGCGTCGACTTCGCGAATCTCGGCCTGGAGAACCGGTGCGATCACCATCTGCGCAATCCGGTCGCCCCGATTGATCTCGAATGGTGCCTGGCCGAGATTGATCAGGATGACCTTCACTTCGCCGCGGTAATCCGCATCGATCGTCCCCGGCGTGTTCAGCACCGTGACACCGTGTTTGGCGGCAAGGCCCGACCGCGGCCGGACCTGTGCCTCATAGCCTGCCGGAAGCGCCATGGCGAGCCCCGTGGGAACCAGCGCGCGCTCGCCCGGCGCCAGGAAAAGCGGGCCATCGACGGCGGCGAGCAGGTCGAGACCGGCCGCCAGCTCCGACTGGTAGGCCGGCAGCGGCAGGTCCCTGCCATGATCGAGGCGTTTCAGGTCCACGGATATGGTCATTGTCGGAGTCCGGCTGTGAGGTGACGGGTGCCGGATCGGCCTGCTGCGTCCGGCCTGAGGGATCGGAATGCAGAAAAGCCGATCGCTTTCAAAATGCTCGGCTGTAGTGACGACATCCGGCCGGGGATGTCAAGAATGGAGCGGAAGGACGGCCGGACACCGGGAAGATCAGCCTATTGTTCAAGAATCCGGAACGAGCCTTCTCTTGAAACCGGTCTTCTGATGCCGTGTGGGCACTCTATCTTCGGGGGGAAACGATTGGCAGAGAGGCTGAAGTGACAGAGGTTCAATCCGTCGCCCCGGTATTTTTCGCGCATGGCGCACCGACCCTCGCGCTTGAAGACACCGCGGCAAGCCGGTTCCTGAAATCCTTTGCGGCCGGCGAGCCCAGGCCCGAGGGGATCGTGATCCTGTCCGCCCACTGGGAGACGGACGGCCTGAAGCTGTCCGCACCGGGGCCGCTTCGCACCTATCATGATTTCCGCGGGTTTCCGGCGCCGCTCTACGAGATCGAGTATCCGGCCTTTGCCGCCGAGGACCATGTCGACGAAGTGGCGTGCCTCCTGGAAGCAGCTGGCCAAGATGTGGAACTGGACAGCGACTGGGGCCTGGATCATGGCGCCTGGGTGCCGCTCTCCCTCGCCTTTCCGGAGGCCGACATTCCCGTCACGGCGCTGTCGCTGCCGCGCGGCAGCACAGCCGAATCGGTTTTCGCCCTGGGACGGACCCTGGCGCCCTTGAAGGAAAAGGGCTACCTGATCATCGGCAGCGGCAGCACCACGCACAATCTGCGCGAAATCCATCCGCAAGGCTCACAGCCGCCGCAATGGGCGACCGGTTTCGACCAGTGGCTGGACGCGGGACTGCGGTCTGGGTCAATCGACTATTTCAGGGATCTGGAGAATGCCCCGGATTTCCGCACGAACCATCCGACCGAGGAGCATCTCCTGCCGTTGTTCTTCCCCTTCGGCGCCGGCGGCCCGCAGGCAAAGCCGGAACTCCTGCACCGCAGCTATGAATACGGCACGATCAGCATGAGCTATTTCCGTTTCGCGGAATAGGTCAGCCTTTCAGCGCTTCGGCGGCCCGGGCGATGATCCGCCGGGCGACATCGGCCTTGCTCATTTCCGGCCAGTCTTCGACGCCGCTTCTCGAAACCAGCCGCACGGTGTTGGCATCGCCCCCCATGATGCCGGTTTGCGGGCTGACGTCGTTGGCGATGATCCAGTCGGCGTTCTTCCGCTCCAGCTTGGAGCGGGCATTGTCGATGAGGTTCTGCGTTTCCGCGGCAAAGCCGATCAGCAGTTCCGGCCTGAGGCTGTCGTGATGGCCGACGGTCGCCAGGATATCCGGGTTCTCGGTCAGCTGAAGGGCCGGCGGCTTGCCGCTGCCGTCCTTCTTGATCTTCTGGGCGCCTTCGCTGGCAACGCGCCAGTCGGCGACCGCGGCGGCCATGATGGCAATGTCGGCGGGCAGGTGCGTCTCCACGGCCGTCAGCATCTCGGCAGCGGATTGAACCCTGATCACCTCGACATTGGCCGGGTCCGGCAGATCGACCGGGCCCGAAACCAGCGTGACGCGCGCGCCGGCCGCATAGGCGGCTGCGGCCAGGGCGTGGCCCTGCTTGCCGGACGAGCGGTTGGCGATATAGCGGACCGGGTCGATCGGCTCATGGGTCGGGCCTGAGGTGATCAGCACATGCCGGCCGGCGAGCGGCAGGCGCCCCGCCTCGAGTGCCTCGTCCCGCAGGACCGCTTCTGCGGCCGCGACGATGTCCAGCGGCTCACTCATCCGGCCGAGGCCGGCCTCTCCCTTTTCCGCCATTTCGCCGGAGGCCGGTCCGCAGAACCGGATGCCGCGGTCCTTCAGCAGGGCAAGGTTGTTCTGCGTTGCCGGGCTCTGCCACATCTTGGGATTCATGGCGGGGGCCGCCAGCACCGGCGTGTCCGTCGCCAGTAGCACGGCGGTCGCCATGTCGTCGGCAATGCCATGGGCCATCTTGGCCATCAGGTTCGCCGTTGCCGGGGCGATCAGGATCAGGTCGTGATCGCGGGCAAGGCGGATATGGCCCACATCATGCTCGGCCTCGCGGTCGAAGAGGTTGGTGAAGACCTTTTCCGCGGCCAGGGCGCCGACCGCCAGAGGCGTGATAATTTCCTGCGCGCCCCGGGTCATCACCGGGATCACCCGGGCGCCGCGTTCCTTCAGCCGCCGGATCAGGTCGAGGGACTTGTAGGCCGCAATGCCGCCGCTGATGATCAGCACGATCTGTTTGCCGCTCAGCATGTTGACGCAACACTCCTGCTGGCCTGTTATGGCGCCGGGTTTCAGAACCCGGCCTGGAAATCCCTCGGCGCCGGCGAGATCACCTGCGCGCCGCTGCCGGTGACCTGATAGACCGCCAGGCCCCGCTGATTGAGGCCATTGGATTGGAAGCGGAACAGTCCGTCAATGCCGATGAAGCCGTCGCGGTTGGTGAGAATGCTCTGGTTGAAGCGCTGCGGACCTGCCGAGCGGATCAGGCCGGCGGCCAGCGTGACGCCGTCGTAAACCAGGCTGGCATTGCGGGGCGGGGCCGATCCGTAGGTGCTCTGGTAGCGCTGCGCAAAGGCCTGGAAGCCCTTGTCGTCGGGCCCTGCGAACCAGGCCCCGGCCAGAACCGGATTGTTCTTCACCTGCGGCGTGTCCCACTGGCCGGAGCCCAGCAGCTTGACGTTGCCGAGTGCAGCACCCTGGCTGACGAGGGTCTGCACGACCAGCGGCGGCACGCCGCCGCCCTCCGGTACGAACAGCGCATCGACACTGTTCAGGACGGAATTCAGCGCACCGGCCTTGGCCACCAGGTCGCTGGTATCCGAACCGCTGAGTTTGTAGCGCTGAATCGTTGCGATCCGTCCGCCGCCGCGGCCGACCTCCTGCCGGAAGGCGGCTTCGACGACCGCGCCGTAGGAGTTCTCGGGGACGAGGGCGGCATAGGAGCTTTTCTGCTGGCTGGTGGCATAGCCGATGATGCGTTTGACGTCGCCCTCCGGCAGGAAGCTCAGGAGGTAGACGCCCCGGGATGCCACCGACGTGTCCGTTGAAAAGGCGACCACCGGCACGCCCGTTGCCCGGGCGGCCTGGGCCGCGCCCGAAACGGCGGCCGAAAACACCGGGCCGAGGATCAGTTCGGCCCCTTCGGAAATCGCCGCTTGCGCGGCTGCCCGTCCGCCCTCGGCCGTTCCGCCCGTATCCTTCACAAGCAGCTGAACATCCGCGTTGGGGAAATTCTGGAGAGCAAGGGCCGCGGAATTCTTGAAGACGGTCCCGATCGAAGCGTTGCCGCCGCTGCTGGAGAGCGGCAGCAGCAGGCCGACGCGCACGCTGCCCGTGCCCAGGATCTCGCCTGTGGGCTGCGGTTGTGCGCCCGGCTGGATCTGCTCGCCCGGCAGGGAGCCGAGCGTGGAGCCCATGCACCCGCCAAGCAGCATCGTGCTGGCGCCCGCCAGCGCCGTCTTCAAGAAAACCCGTCTGCGCTGTTGCAAGATTTTGCCCCGCATGCCTCTCGCCATATTTATTAATCCACCCTCGCAGAAGACTTACGTATTCGGTGCGCGCCTGTAAAGATTTTGTGGTCTTTCAATGGCATATCGGCCGGATCATCGGTGGATTTGCCTTGCATCGGTTGCGTCCAGCAGGTAGCGCAAGGACTGGGACAGGACTTTGGACCGGGTTTTCCGGTCGGCAGGCCAGCGAAAAGGAGGCTCCATGGGGACCGGTTCACTCTCGGCGCCGGCGGACAAGAACCGTTACAGCCTCTCCGAACATGCCTTCACCGCGCCCAACCTGGAGCCTGCGCTCTACATCGTGTCAACTCCAATCGGCAATCTCGGCGACATAACGGTACGTGCGCTCGAAACCCTTGCGGCCGCCAGCGTCATCGCCTGCGAGGACACCCGGGTCACCTCCACCCTGACCCAGAAATTCGGCCTCAAGACGGCGCTGATGCCCTATCACGAGCACAATGCCGAAAAGCAGCGGCCGAAAATCCTTGCCGAGCTCGAGGCCGGCAGGGCCGTTGCGCTGGTTTCCGATGCAGGGACGCCGCTGGTGTCCGACCCGGGCTACCGGCTTGTTCGCGACGTCGTCGCCAGTGGCTTCAAGGCCATCCCGATCCCCGGCGCCTCCGCGCCCTTCGCCGGTCTGGTTGCCTCCGGCCTGCCGAGCGACACGGTGCTTTTCGCCGGCTTCCTGCCGCAAAAGGGCGGACCGAAAACCAGGCGGCTGGAAGAGATCTCCCGGATCCGGGCTACGCTGATCTTCTTCGAATCCCCGCACCGCACCGGCGCCACCCTTCAGCTGCTGGCCGGGGTTCTGGGCAGCGGGCGGGAAGCCGTCGTGGCGCGCGAACTGACCAAGCGCTTCGAGACTTTCGAGCGCGGCACGCTCGGCGAGCTGGCGGAGCGGCTCGCCGATCAGCCCATCAAGGGGGAAATCGTCATCCTGGTCGGTCCGCCTGAGGAAAGTCCGGAAGCCGAAGCCGCCGATCTCGACGCCCTGCTGCGCGAGGCCCTTCAAGACCTGCCGGTGAGCACGGCCGCCAAGAAGGTCGCCAAGGCAACGGGCCTCGACCGCAACGAGGTCTATAAACGGGCGCTTGACCTGAAGGCCGGAGACGACTGACCCGTGAAACGCGAGGACGGCACCGCCACAGAAAAACGCCGCCGCGCCCACGCCCGCGGCCTGTCCGCCGAGACCTGGGCCGCCTGGTACCTGCGGCTGACCGGCTGGCGCATCCTTAAGCGCCGCTACAAGACCGGGCAGGGCGAGATCGACCTGATCGCAAAGAAACGCAAGACGGTCGCCTTCGTGGAAGTCAAGGCAAGGAAAACGCGCGACGCCGCCGTGGAAGCGGTGACCCCGGCCAGCCAGAAGCGGATCTCCCGGGCGGCCAGGATCTTCGTCTCGCAGCATCCGAAAGCCGGCTTCTACACGCTGCGTTTCGACATCCTCGTCATCCGCCCCTGGTCCCTGCCGGAGCATATCGAGAACGCGTTCGAGGCGTGGGAGTAACCGGGCGACGAGGGCGAGCGCCGAATTTTCGGAAAACGGAACGACAGGCGAAACGCCACGAACCCGGAACACCGAAACATGGAGCAAGGACAGAGCGCGTTCCGCCCCCTCTGGACAAACCCGGTACCGGATCGCATATCTGGACCAACCGTTCTGAAAAGATCCCCCGCGCAATGTGCGCCCCGCCGGGAGTTGCCTCATGGCTTTGAAAGTTGCGGTCCAGATGGACCATATCTCCACCATCAATATTGCCGGCGACAGCGCATTCGCGCTGATGCTGGAAGCGCAGGCCAGGGGCCACGAGCTTTATCACTATACGCCGGACCGCCTGGCCATGCGGGGCGACGAAGTCTTCTGCACGCTTGAACCGGTCGAGGTCAGGGACGAAAAGGGCAACCATTTCACGCTCGGCGAAAGAAAGCGCTTCAACATGCGCGATATCGACGTGGTGCTGATGCGTCAGGACCCGCCCTTCGATCTGGCCTATATCGCGGCTACGCACATCCTGCAGAAAATTCACCCGCAGACCCTGGTGGTGAATGATCCGGTCGAAGTCAGAAACGCGCCGGAAAAACTCTTCGTCACGGAATTCGCCGATCTGATGCCGCCAACCCTGATCACCCGGGACAGGGTGGAAATCGACCTTTTCCGCGAGGAGTTCGGCGATATCGTCATCAAGCCGCTCTTCGGCCATGGCGGCGCGGCCGTCTTCCGCATCACCGGCGACGATCTCAACTACGGCTCTCTTTACGATTTCTTCGCCGCAACCTTCCGCGAGCCCTGGGTCATCCAGCAGTTCCTGCCGAATGTAAAACACGGCGACAAGCGCATTCTGCTGGTGGACGGCGAGTTTGCCGGCGCCGTGAACCGCGTGCCGGCAAAGGGCGACCTGCGCTCCAACATGGTGCGCGGCGGCGCCCCGACGGACAGCGATCTGACCGACCGCGAGCGCGAAATCTGCGCCCGTCTCGGCCCGGCGCTGAGGGAAAAGGGCCTCATTCTGGTCGGCATCGACGTGATCGACGGCTGGCTGACCGAAATCAACGTCACCGCCCCGACCGGCATTCGCGCCATCCGCAATCTCGGCGGCCCGGACGTGGCGGCGAAGGTGTGGGATGTCTTGGAAGCGAAGGTCGCCGCCTAGAACTGAGGATGCGTAAAATCGGCTCTTGACCTCAGCTTAAGTTGAGCTCCTATGAGTTGTCTCCATGTTGATTGACAAGGAGAAACAACATGTCTTCAGTCGTGCATTCGCAGTCCGTCTTTCGCGTCGACAAGTTTACCGTGCCGCTCGAAGCGCGCGAGGCCTTTCTCGAGCGTCTCAAAACGATCCGCGCGCTGCTGGAAGGGATCGACGGCTGTCGCCAGAATCTGGTGCTGGAACAGGGATCCGATTCGGGAGCGGCGAAATTCGCCACCATCGTCGAGTGGCGGGACCAGCGCGCTCTCGAAACGGCCAGGGAAAAGGTTGCCGCCGAATACCGGAAGGCGGATTTCAATCCGCAGGACTTCATGCGCCAGCTTGGCGTGACGGCCGACATGGGAAATTATTCGGTCGTTTAGCCCACCCGGCATCCGGGCCGGATGCCCCGAATCCCGGGCCTCCAGCCGCACCGGACGGCGGCCCGGAAACCGGATTTCCAAAAAAAACCTCCGCGTGGGCTGCGGAGGCAAAAAGTTGTGTGCTTAGACAATGCAACAGAGGGCCTACTCGGCAACCTCTGCTTTTAAAACACCTCGGCGCATCTGATCTTCCTCGATTGATTCAAAAAGTGCGCGAAAATTTCCTTCGCCGAAGCCCTCATCGCCTTTTCTTTGAATGAATTCAAAGAAGATAGGCCCGATGACGGTCTTCGAAAAAATTTGCAGAAGGATCTTCGTCGTGCCCCCGTCGACCACGCCTTCGCCGTCGATCAGGATGCCATGACGCTTCATGCGCTCGATCGGTTCGTCATGCCCCTGCACCCGCTCGCGGGACATTTCGTAGTAGGTGTCGGGCGGGCCCGGCATGAATTTCAGGTCGTTTCTGGCCAGCTTGTCGGTGCTCTCGTAGATGTCGTCCGTGCCCACGGCGATATGCTGGATGCCTTCGCCGTTGTACTTCTTCAGATATTCCTCGATCTGGCTGGTGTCATCCTTGGACTCGTTCAGCGGAATGCGGATCTTGCCGCAGGGGCTGGTGATCGCGCGGCTGACGAGGCCGGTGATGCGTCCGTCGATGTCGAAGAAATGGATCTGCTTGAAGTTGAACAGATCGCGGTAGAAATCCCACCACTTGTCCATATTGCCGCGATAGACGTTATGGGTCAGGTGGTCGAGATAATAGAAGCCGACGCCCTGCGGTTTCGGATCGGCCTCGCCGAGCCAGTCGAAATCCGTCGAATAGGCCGAGCCCTTGTCGCCGTAGGTGTCGACGAAATAAAGCAGCGACCCGCCGATGCCGACGATCGCCGGAACGTCCAGCGTCTTGTCGTCGCCCTCATAGGGTGTCGCGCCCTTGGCGACCGCGTGCTCGAAAGCCTTTTTGGCGTCGACCACGCGCCAGGCCATGGCCGGGGCGCACGGACCGTGCACGTCGACGAATTTCATGCCGTGGCTGCCCGGCTCGGCGTTCAGCACGTAGGTAATGTCGCCCTGGCGGTAGAGCGTGATGTCCTTCGTCTTGTGCCTGGCTACCGGCTCATAGCCCATCCTGCGGAACAGCGCGTCCAGCTTTTCCGGTTCCGGATGGGCGAATTCGACGAATTCGAAGCCATCGGTGCCGGCCGGATTGTCTTTGGTGATTTTGGCCGGCGGGGCGTCATGCGGAAACGGTCCCATGGCGGGTCCTCCTCTGTGATCTGTCTGGTTGCCCCAGAATGCAGGCGATGGGGCGCAGTGTGTGTGCAAAGCACGTAAAATCGCGTAAGTTCATGCACAGGATGTGCATGATTCAGAGGAGAGTTGCGTGGCGATTGCGCTGGATGGTTTTGATTTGAAGTTGCTGACCAGCTTGCAGGGCAATGCGGCGCTCACCAATGCCGAGCTCGGCCAGGTGATCGGCCTTTCCGCCAGCCAGGTCTCCCGCCGCCGCCAGAAACTGGAGGAGACCGGCGTCATCCGCTGCTACCGCGCCGCGCTCGACCCGGAAGCGCTGGGCCTCACCGTCACCGCCTTCGTCGGCGTCACACTCGGGGCACACAGCAAGGAAAACGCCAGAAAATTCCGCAACATGGTCACCGCCATGCCGGAAGTCCAGGAAGCTCATACGCTGACCGGCGATCTGGACTACATGCTGAAGATCGTCGTTCCCGACTTGAAGGCCCTCAGCCGCATCATCAATGACGAGCTCCTGCCCCAGGAAGCGGTGCACCACGTCAGATCGTCCATTGCCATGGAAACCCTGAAGGATGACAACCTGCTGCCGCTCGGAGGCTAGGAGTTCCGAGCGGCAGTCGTCGCGAGGTTGCGTTTCAGGCCCTTCCTGCTTCTGGCCGACCGGCGGGAATGTCTCCACGACGCGGCGGTTGGGCCGTGTTTTGAGGCGAGGGGCGGGGCAATGCCGGTGCGATGCCTGGCAGACGTATCCCGGCAAGCCGGGAGAGCGTCAGGACCGTTGTCACGAGCGTGCCCGCGGCAAGGCCGATCCAGATGCCGGTGACGCCGGCTTGCTGCACCTCGCAAAGGTAGATGCCAAGCGGGGCACTGACCGCCCAGTATCCGAAGAGCGCATAGACCATGGGCGCGCGGGTATCCTTGCGCCCTCGCAGAATGCCGGCGGCGGCCATGCCGGGATTGATGATGAACTCCATCACCCCGAGCATGATCAGCAGATTGAGCAGGATGCCGGCAGCCGCGCGGCCTGCCGCGCTGTCGTCGAGGAGGGCGTCAGCGAGCGGCCCCGCCCCGGCGACAACCAGCAGCAGGATCATGGTGCCGGAGACAAGCGACAGTCCGAGGCTGGCCGCGACCACCGCCTGGCCGGTATTCCGGTCGCCAAGGCTGTCGGCGCGCGCCATGCGCACCATGGACGCCTGCAGAAGCGCTGCGGGCAGCGCGTAGACCACGCCTGCGGTCCGCAGTGTCAGCGTGTGCGCGGCAACGTCCGCGGCGCCAAGGCGCGCCGCGTAGACGGTCGCGGCGAGGAAGATGCCTATCTCGGTGACGGTGGTAAGCCCGATCGGCACGCCGACCCGCAGAATCGCACCGATCCTGCGCCAATCGGGCCGCGCGTCGATCAACGCGGGCGCGGGGGGCGAGACGCGGCGGGCGACGGTGACGAGGACGGCGAGGCTCACGGCGGAAACGAGCAGCGAAGAGACGCCGGCTCCGGCTGGCCCCATGGCGGGGATAGGGCCGGCACCGGTCATGAAGACATGATTTGCCAGCCCGTTCAGCGGCAGCATGGCAAGCGTGACTTTCAAAAAGACTTTCGGCTTCTCGGCGGCCGTCAGGACCGTGCGGTAGAGCATCACGCCGAGCATCGGGACGAGCGTCAGGGCCATGGCGCGCGTGTAGCCCTGGCTCTGATCGAGCAGGGATGGATCGATGCCGAAGACGTTGAGCCACGAGGGCGCGAACCAGACCAGCGGAACCGTGAACGCCGCCAGCAGGGCCACGATCGCCCATCCGATCCGCTCGAGCCGCGCACGCTCGTGCGCGTCGGTGCGTGTCACTGCTGCCGTGTAGAACGGCGCGATGCCCGCCAGGACGCCGGCGCTCAGGTAGAAGAATATGGAGTAGAGGTCGCTGCCGACGGCAACCGCCGCCAGCGCCCGCGTGCCGAACTGCGCGGAAACCATGACCGTGTCGGTTATGCTCATGCCCATGTTGACGAGTGCGATCAGCATGATCGGCACTGCCAGCCTGATGAGCGCGCGCCCTTCCTCCAGGCGGAGGCGCCAAGGGGCGCCGGAGCCGGATGAAAATTCTTGAAGTGTCAGAGACATCTTGAAACTCGTATCCTTGAATAAGCCGGGTCAGATGGGCCGGAAGCCGTGAGGGCGGCGCAGAACCCGCACCGCCCCCTGACCGTCAGCCCGGTCGGGCCAACCCGTTTTTCGCTGTTACAGCCGCGCTTCCAGAACCAGGTTGAACGGCGTTTCGAATGCACGGCGGAACCGGGTGAACCCGGCCTTGCGGAACACGTCCGCCAGTCGTGCCTCACCGGCCTGTGCGCCGAGCACAAGGTGGCCGCCATCGGAGATCGCGTGGGCGCAGCAGATGGTCGTTGAGGCCGCGTAGTACATCCTGGCCACGGGCGAAATATTGTCCTCGACCCGGTCGTTGGCGAAAGGCTCGACCAGCATCACCGTGCCGTCGGGTGCCAACGCCTTGGCCGCATGCCTTGCCACCGCGACCGGATCGCCCATGTCATGCAGCGCATCGAAGAAGCAGATCAGGTCGTAGCCGGTGCCGGGATAGTCGTCGGCCCGCGCCGCCGCAAATGTCGCGCGCTCGGAAAGCCCGGCATCGGCGGAGATCTTCCGGGCTTCCGCCAGCGATTCCTGGTGGCTGTCGAAACCGTGGAAACGTGAGGCCGGGAAGGCCTGCGCCATCAGCATGGTTGAATGGCCGTGCCCGCAGCCGATATCGGCCACAAGGCCGCCCGCCGTGAGCTTTTCCGCCACGCCCTCGACTGCCGGCAGCCATTCGGAGACGAGACTGGCCTTGTAGCCATTGCGGTAGAAGGCGGCGACGCCGCAGGCGAGCCGTCCGTCATGGTCGCCCCAGGGAATGCCGTTTCCGGTCCGGAAGGCCTCCAGCGCCTTTTCCTCGTCGGCCCACATGGATGCGGGAACGGCCCAGGCGGTTGGAAGGAAAACGGGGCTGTCCTCATTGGCGAGGACCATCGCCTGTTCGGGCGTCATCTCGTAGGTATCGCTGTTCGCGTGGTAGGCGATGTAATCGCCCGCCACCTGCGAGTTGAGCCATTCGCGCACATAACGTTCGGCACAGTCGGCGCGGGCGGCGAGTTCGCCTGCGCTGAGCGGCCCGGCGCCGGCCATCGCCTTGTAGAGGCCGAGCCGGTTGCCAAGGCTGACCATGACGCCGCCATAGCCGGCGGAAAGGTCGCCGACCGCGCGTGCGACCAGCGCTTCGAGCTTCGCGGTATCGATTGGATCGTGGTGGGTATGCATGTTCTTGTCCATGTCTGCTGTCCGGACGCTCAGGGGATCTGAGGCCGGCTTCCGTCTTTCAGTGTCTTTTCGGGATGCGGCCGTGCCGTTGACACATCGGGCGCGAAATTAGACGTGGCGCGGCGGGTGCGAGAGAGGCAGAATGGCCGGAACCGTGCGAGTTGGGCCAATCAGGAGGGCAAACGGTGCCGAAGCGCGTCAGCATCGTGGTCTTTCGGGAGTGCGACCCGTCGATCATCTACGGCGTTTTCGATACGCTCTGGGCGGCGGGAAAGTTTTCGAATAATCCCCCGGACGAGCCGCTCTTCGAGCCGCGCATTGTCGCGGCCGAGCACGGACCGCTCGAACTCATCACCGGCGTCAGCATCATTCCGCAGGACTCGATCGACGACATCGAGGAGACCGATATCGTCTTCGTGCCGAACCCCGTGGTGTCGACGCCCGAGGAGCTTCACGCCCTCGATCGCCGGGTCATCGACTGGGTTGCGAAGATGCACGAAAAGGGCGCGCTGATTTGTTCCGCCTGTGGCGGTTCACTGGTCCTGGCTGCGGCGGGTCTGCTCTCGGGGCGCGAGTCGACGACGCACTGGAGCCATGTGCCGGTGTTCCGCCAGGAGTTCCCCGACGTCCGCCTGCATGAGGACCGTATCCTGGTCCAATCCGGCGAGGGCCACAACATCATCTCCTGCGGCGGTGCTTCGTCATGGCAGGACCTCGCACTGCTCCTGATCGCCCGCTATGGGAGCGGCAAGGAAGCGATCCGCATGTCCAGGTTCTTCCTCTACCAGTGGCACCGCGACGGACAGCTCCCCTATGCCTCGATGGCGGTCAATGTCGTCCATGCCGACGCCGTCATTCTCAAATGCCAGACCTGGATTGCACAGAACTACGAGCGCGCCGACGTGGTCAACGAAGTGGCGCGCGTATCGGGCCTGCCCAAGCGCACGTTCGACCGCCGCTTCAAGGCGGCCACCGGCTATTCTCCGCTGGCCTACGTTCAGGCGCTGCGCATCGAGGAGGCAAAGCAGATGCTCGAGACCGGCTCCGCGCCGGTAGATGCGATCGGCCGCGAGGTCGGCTACGAGGATGCCTCCTCGTTCAGCCGCCTGTTCCGGCGCCTGACAGGCATCTCTCCCGGCGACTACCGCCGCCGCTTCAGGATCCCCGACTATGCCCGGCCGATTTCCGAGAACGGGGCTGAAGATTGAGGTGAAGTGCCTGGTCGCCTGCGGTGATTGGCCGGGTACGACCGGGGAGGGAACTTTCAGAGTCCCAGTACACCCAGCAGGTCCGTCCAGAAATCCTTGCGCAAGCCGGGAAGATCCGGGGCCGGGTTTCCGAACGTGTCGGCAAGGCAGATGTCGGAGAAGCCCTTCTTCGCCGACAGGAGGCACCTGGTCTTCTCGCAGCTGATCATGTTGGAAAGATAAATGCGTTTTCCCGCATAGGTCTTGTAGGCAAGACTCGCCTTTTCCGGATCGCTGCCTGTGGTGAGCACGAAAGTCGGAAATTCGCTGCCGCGCGGCAGACCTCGGTCCTGCACGGAGTGGATATAAAGTTGCTGGTCGGGGGCATCGTCGGGCGAGCAGCCCTTGATGCTGAAGATGAAGAAGTTTCCGGTCGTGCTTTCGCCGGCGGCCGCCAGGGTTTCGGCATAGGCGTCCACGAGATCCTCGCGCCAGATTTTCCGGTAGGTGTCCGATTCATCATTGAGCGAGAGGGCGTTGACGGGTGAGCCTCCCGAAATCACCGGGACGAGGCAGCACCACAGAACGAGCTGCCGGACTGGAGTTTTGAGTTTCAAGACGGTCCTCGCATAGGTCGCGCAGGCAAAGTTCCGGGCCGCCGGAATGGACGCATTTGTAACGCGAACTTGCAGCGTGGTCATAAGATCCCATCTGATAGAACGACTTTGCCCGTTTCAGGGCCTTTTTAAGGAGCCGGACATGTTTGACGCAAAATCTTTGCTGGATCAGTTTCTGGGCGGCCAGGCCGGAGGTCAGTACGGCGGCCGGGGCGGGCAGGGCCGGTCGGGGGACCTGCTGTCCCAGGGCAAGGATCTCTTGTCGTCACAGGGCGGCGGGTTGGCGCTGGGCGGCCTTGCCGGCCTGATGCTCGGCACCAGGACCGGCCGGAAGATCGGCAAGAAGGCGGTAACTTACGGCGGCCTCGCGCTTGTGGCGGGCCTTGCCTACAAGGCCTACCAGGGACACCGCGCCAACCAGCAGAACCAGCCAAGGCCGCATTATCCGGAAGATGAGCCGATCCCGGTGGAAGCTCCGCGCGGCACCGCCTTCGACCCGGCCCGCCAGCCCGGCGGCGAAAACCAGTTCGCCCTGGCCCTGCTGACGGCCATGATTTCGGCAGCCAAGGCGGACGGTAACATCGACCGCGACGAGCAGGACCGGATCTTTGCCAGGATCGATGAAGCCGGCCTCGACAGCGAAGCCAAGGCCTTCCTGATGGACGAACTGCGCGCGCCGCTCGACCTCGACAGGGTCGTCGCCAGCGCCACCTGCGAGGAAACGGCCGCGGAACTTTATGCCGCCTCCCGCCTCGCCATCGATCCGGACCATCCGGCGGAAAAGGCCTACCTGCAGATGCTCGCCGCCCGGCTGGACCTGGACAGCGGACTGGTCGAGGAAATCGAGCTTGCCGTGCGCGAAGCCGAGACAGCGGGTTGAGGGAAAACCGCTACCGCCCTCTACCCGCCAAAACCGCCCGCCCGGGCATGTGTCGCCCGGGGCGGTCCCTGCTTCGGCCCGCCGCTATGCCGGCGTCGGCCCCACATAGCGTGACGACGGCCGGATCAGTTTGCCGCTTTGCTGCTGTTCCAGCACATGGGCACACCAGCCCGGCGTGCGGCCGGCGGCGAAGAGAGGGGTGAACAGCGAGCGGTCGACGCCGATCGCGTCGAGCAGGACCGCCGTGTAGAACTCCACATTCGTGTCGAGCGGCCGGTCGGGCTTTGCCCGTTTCAGCGCCGCAAGGGCGGCAGCCTCGATCTCCTCCGCAAGGCGGACCTTGGGATTGTCCGGCCCAAGCAGGCGCAAGCCGGCCGTGAGCACGTCCGCGCGCGGATCCCGGGTGCGGTAAATCCGGTGGCCGAAGCCCATCAGGCGTTCCTTGCGGGCAAGCGCGGCCGTAATCCAGCTTTCCGCATTCTCCGGACGGCCGATGGCGTCGATCATGTCGAGCACCGGACCCGGCGCCCCGCCATGCAGCGGCCCGCTCAGGGCGCCCATCGCCCCGAGAACCGCCTGTTTCAGATCCGCCTGCGTGGAGCCGATGACCCTCGCGGCGAATGTCGACGCGTTCAGCCCGTGATCGAGGATCGTCACCAGATACCGGTTCAGGGCGTCTGCGTGCGCTGCCGGCGGCAATTCGCCCGTCAGCATGCGCAGGAGATCCGTCGCGGTCTCCAGCGTGCTGTCGGGGGCAATGGGAAGAGCATCGCAGGCGATACGGTGGGATGCGGCCAGCAGCACCGGAAGGCCGCCGCTGATTGCCACCGCATCGCCCCGGCCGCCTGTCAGCGGAAGGGCGGCAAGGCCCAACTCGATGCGTTCGAAGACGGTGAGGTTCCGCGAGGCGGTTTCCAGCAGAGGCACTACGGCAAAGGCGGCCCGGCGGGCTTCGCCGAAAGCCTGCGGCAGGGATGAGGCGCCGGCGAGATCAAGATCCTGCCAAAGATGCTGGACCGCTGATTCGAACGGCATCGTGCCGGCAAGCTCTTCGATCCGTTTGCCGCGCAGGATCAGAATGCCGTTCCGGCCGTCGACATCGCTCAGTCTCGTTGTGGCGGCGACGACGCCCTCCAGGCCCGCGGTCGGGTCCGGCGTCATATGTGCCGGGTTTGGCGCTTCGGTCATGATAGTCTCCTTGCTGCTTTGCGCCAGATAGCGAGAAGAAATTGCATTGATCAATGTTGATAAATACAATCAATGCATGACCAAGCCGATCTATCTCTCCGCCCGCGAAGCTGCCGCCGAACTTGGCGTGCAGCCGGCCACCCTCTATGCGTATGTCAGCCGCGGGCTGATTTCCTCCGTCGCCGGCTCCGGAAAGCGGCGCCGCTACGATGCGGCGGATGTCCGCCGCCTGAAGGGCCGCAGGGCCGCCGAGGATCACAGCGGCACGCGGCCGCTGAACGGCGACCCGGTTCTGGAAACCGAGCTGACGCTGATTTCCGACGATGGCCCGGTCTACCGTGGCCGTCTGGCGACCGATCTTGCGGAAAACTCGACCCTGGAAACCGTCGCGACCCTGCTCTGGGGTTCGGAAGAGGATCCCTTTGCGGAAAGCGCACCGGAAAAGCCGCCCGCCCTGCCGCCGGGCCTCCGGCCGCTGGATCGGCTGATGATGGCCCTGGCCGCCTGGCCCCTGCAGGACAGGGCCGCTTACACCCAGGCGCCGAAGCTGCTTCAGATCAAGGGCGCGGCCCTGTTGCGCTACGCTACCGCCGCGCTCTTGGACACGGTCCCGGTGGAGACACCCATCCACACCCAGTTTGCCGAGGCGTACGGCGTTTCGGCCTCCGCCAAGAACGCCATCCGCGCGGCCCTGGTGCTCTCGGCCGATCATGAACTCAACACCAGCGCCTTTGCGGCGCGCTGTGCGGCCTCCACCAGGGCGCCGCTTCATGCCGCGCTCTTGTCCGGCCTCGGCGCCTTTGCGGGTCCGCGCCACGGCGCGGCCTCGGACCGTGTGGCGGCCTGGCTTGCGGAAGTGACGCCGGATACGGATATCGAAGCGGTTCTGGCGGACCGGCTCGGCCGCGGCGACACGCTGCCCGGCTTCGGCCACTCCGTTTACCGGAAGCGCGACCCGCGGGCCGACCGTCTGCTGGACATCCTTATCCGCAGGGAGACGGGAAACCCCTTCGTTCAGCGCCTGCCGCAGGTCGTCAATGTGGCTCACGACCTTTTCGGCCAGTCGCCCAATATCGATTTCGCCCTGGCCGCGGTGCAGAAAACCTACGACCTGCCGAGGGATGCCGGAAAAATGATTTTTTGCGCCGGGCGGGTCACCGGCTGGATCGCCCACGCGCTCGAGCAATATGCCGCCCACGAGCAGATCCGCCCGCGCGCGGCCTATGTCGGGGTGCGGCCGGGATGAAAAGGGGCCGCATGGCCGGGCAGTTCAAAGCCGCGATTTCAGAAAGTCTTCAAAGTCATGGGTGCCTTGTGCGCGGTCGAAACTGCCGAAGGCGCCGCTGTCCTTCATGTCTTCCGCCGCCGCCGTGAAGGCGCCATAGGCGATGCGGGCAAGGCCGGCGCCGATGGACACGCGCGCGACCCCCATGTCGCCCAGTTCCTTGCGGGTCAGATGAAAATTCTTGCGGCCCGCCAGGATATTCAATGGAGCGGCGACAGCGGACAGCACCTTGGCGATCTGCTCCTTGTCCTTCAGTTGCGGGGCATAGACGCAGTCGGCGCCCGCTTCCACAAAAGCGTTGAGGCGCTTGATGGTCTCGTCGAACTCGTACTGCGTCTGGACCGGCCCTTCGCTGCGGGCCGTCAGCACGAAATCCGGTGCCAGTCTGTTCTTTGTCTCGACCGCCGCCTTGATCCGGTCCACGGCAACATCCAGGGAATAGTACGGATCGTTCGGCCTGGTCGTGTAATCCTCGATCGAGCATCCGGCGAGGCCCACCTCGATAGCGCCCTTCACCGTTTCGGCCACGTCGTCCGGGCTATCGCCGAAGCCGTTTTCCAGGTCGCCGTTCACCGGCAGGCTGGTGGCGCCGATAATGTCGGCCGCATGGGCGAGGGCCGCCTCCCGGCTGATCATCCCTTCCGCGTCCTGGACACCCTGCGTCCAGGCATAGCCGGCGCTCGAGGTCGCCAACGCATCGAATCGCAAACCGTCCAGGATGCGGGCCGTGCCGATGTCGAACGGGTTGGGCATCAGAAAGGCACGGCGATCTTCGTGCAGTGCCTTGAAGGCGGCGCGGCGGTCTTCGATGGTGGGCATGGCGCAGGTCTCCCAGGTGGTTGCGTATCTAGAGAATGCTACCTGAAGTAACATTCGAAAGCGATTTCCATTTGGGAGCAACAATCCCAAAAGGCGTCCGTCACCGGAAGAACCAGTCTATCAGGAAACAGGGCGCCAGTTGAGATCGCAAATGCGGGGTGAGGTCGAAGCGGGCTCCCGGACACATGGTTCGTCCCGAACGCGGCCCGCTCCGGGATGGTTCCTCGTCAGGGCGCGCGCGTCACCTTCGCGGCGTAGCAGCCGCGGCCCGCATAATGCAGGTGGACATAGTTGACCTCCGGCCTGGCGAAGTAGGCCGGGAGCAGACCGGCAACCTCTTTGCCGTCGATCACCTCCGCATCGATGATGTCGTGGCGCTTGTTGAACGCCCGCACGGAGAGGAGGCGGCTGGAGATCGAAGCTGGAATCGTCCCCGGCTCCGGATGGCTTTCCTGCGCGCCTTCCATGACGAAGATGGCGTGCCTGGAACGATAGGGCGTCTGGTTCGGCTGGTGCTCGTAGTTGAGCAGGAAGACCCGCGCGCCCTCGGGCGCGTCCGCCAGCGAGACGCGGCAGGGAAAACGGCCGTCGGAAATATGCACCTGAATGTTCTTCTCTGTGCGTTCGGCCTCCGAAAGACCGCTGAGATGAGAAAAAGTTTCCGCCGGAAGCGGATGTACCTGAAACATGGGCTGGTCTCCTCTGCATGATCCGAAGAGACCCTATGCCGGCGCGCCGCCGCGGACGACCCGGTTTGCGAGTGCCGGAAAACGCCTGTGCCCGCCGGACGGTCAGGTGGAAGGAACCGGTGCGCCCACTGCGCTGCCTGCCGCTTGCTGGCGATGCCAGCCGGTCAGAAGGATCATGCCCATGATCACCAGATACGGCAGGTAGAACCGCGAGATCGTAGTGCGGAAATACCAGGTATTTCGCACAGATCGAGACGAACACCGCGTAGAGCAGCACGCGCGGCCGTTCCTCCATCTTGTCCGGTGACAGGCATCTTGCGAAAAACACGACCTGCGCTAACAGGAGCGCAAGCCACGTCTCGCTCATCATCGACCGGACGATCGCGCGCACCAGCATCTGCAGATAGACCAGGAGCGAGAACGGTGGATCGAAGTTCTCGAGCGTCGGCACATATTCCACGTGGCTGAACCACATGTGGACCCACCAGCCGGGATGATCCGCGCCCCGCGTCAGCCACAGATAGGCGGCGAAACAGACTGCGAAACAGCCGGTCATGCTCCAGCGGCCGGGTCCGTAGATCGCCGCAAAAACGAAAAACACGCCGATGAATGCCAGATGGTCCGGCCGGACCAGGAATGCGGCAATCAGGCTGAGCGCGGCCGGCAGGTCCAGCCGCTCCACGTAGAAAAGCGCACCCAGGAGCAGAAACACGGTGGCGTAGAGATCGGGCGTCAGCAACTGCGCCGCGTCTCCGAAGGCGGACAGGATCAGGAGAGCGACGACAACGGGCCCGTACATCAGCGTCCCAGTGCGGGCGAGCCAGATCAGCAGCAGTCCGCCGGTGACGACGGCGGAGGCGATCGATATCAGCCGCAACGCCTTGACCGGATCCATGAAGCCGGTCAGCAAACGGGCGGTTTCCAGGTAAAGGATCTTGATCCGATAGAAGCCCAGCATGGTCATGAAGGCGGCCGGATCTTCCGCCTGGCGGATGCGGTAGGCGCGGTCCCGGGTCAGGGTCAGGTATTCGCCGTCGGAGACGTTGTCCTCGACCAGGTTATAGGCCTGCCGGTGCAACTCGGCCGGGTCCGCAATCTCCGGCTCCAGAACCGTGGCGGTATAGGCGAACATGTCCCAGTTGGACAGCGGGAAAACCTGCGCCACAGTGGCGACCATGGCAATGAACAGACACAGTACGGCGGCGCCGATCCAGCTGCGGAGCGGACGATAGACGTCGCGGAGCGCCCGGTAGGTGAAGCGGAAACTTCCTTCCAGGCTGCGCCTGGCATGATTCGACACTGGCGGCCCCCTGACTCGAGCATCGCGAAGTTGTGCCATCTCCCGGTAAGGATTGCGTAAACGGCTTTCGCGTCTGCGCTGCGTCGCTATAGTGAGGACGTCGCCGGAGCATCCATTGGATGCCGTTTCGGCCGGCGTCATGCATGGTTGATAGATGGGATTGTCAGACAGATGTTTCGCCGCCTGCTCGTTTTCATGTGCCTGTTGCCGGCGTGTCTCGCGCCCGCCTCCGCCGAGCAGCCGCTCACCGTTTTTGCCGCCGCCAGCGTGCGCGAGGCGATGGAGCGGATCGGCGCTGCCTTTGAAGAACAAACCGGCACGCAGGTCGTGCTTTCCTTTGCCGGAACGGGCACATTGGCCCGGCAGGTGGAAGCGGGCGCGCCGGCCGACATCTTCGTGTCCGCCGATGCCGCCTGGATGGATTATGTCCGCGAGAGAGGCGCGGTCAGGGCCGATACGATCCGCGAAATCGCCTCCAACGCCCTTGTTCTGGTCGGTCCGTCCGGCAGTCCGGCAATCGAGCTGGACTCCGAAGGTCTGCGCGCCGTGCTCGATGGCGGCCGGATGGCAATCGCCGATCCGGAAACGGTGCCAGCCGGCCGCTATGGCAAGGCGGCGCTGGAGAAACTGGGGCTCTGGCAGGCGGTGTCGCCCCACCTGGCGCCGATGGAAAATGTCAGGATCGCCCTCGCCTCTGTCGCCCGCGGCGATACTCCGCTCGGGCTGGTCTACAGTACGGACGCGGCGATTGAGCCCGCGGTCTCCGTCGTGGCGCAACTGCCGCAGGCCAGCCATCCCCGCATCCGGTATCTGGCGGCCCTGACCACCTCCCGGGCGCATCCGTCCGCGCAGGGGTTTCTGGACTTCCTGGACGGTCCGCGCTCGGAAGAAGTCTTGCGTTCGCTCGGGTTTGTAACCGATAAGAACGAGTGACAAGTTTTACCAATTGAGCGCACGTGGATTTCTTCAACCTCCAGCCCGACGAGTGGCAGGCCCTCCAGCTGACCTTGAAAGTGGCGGCAATGGCGCTGCTTGTGACCCTGCCGCTCGCGGTACTCGTCGCCTATTTGCTGGCCCGCTTCCGGTTTCCCGGCCACGGGCTCGTCAACGCGCTTGTCCACATGCCGCTCGTTCTGCCGCCGGTGGTGACGGGCTACGTCCTGCTTCTCGCCTTCGGGCCCAAGGGGCCGGTCGGCAGCTTCCTGTCGGAGGTTTTCGGTCTAAGCTTTGCCTTCAACTGGACCGGCGCCGCGCTCGCGGCCGGGGTCATGGCCTTTCCCCTGCTGGTCCGGCCCATCCGGATCTCCTTCGAGGCTGTTGATCCGAGGCTCGAAGAAGCCGCCAAGTCCCTTGGCGCCCACCGGGCGGTTACCTTTTTCACGATCACCCTTCCGCTGGCTCTTCCGGGCATCCTGGGCGGGGCGATACTCGGCTTTGCCAAGGCGATGGGCGAGTTCGGCGCCACCATCACCTTCGTCTCCAACATCCCGGGCGAAACCCGCACGCTGGCCCTGGCGCTCTATACCGCAACGCAGACGCCGAGCGGCGACCTTGCGGCCCTGAGGCTCACCCTGATCGCCGCTGTCGTGGCCTTCGCCGCCCTCATTGCCTCGGAAGTTCTCGCCCGGCGCCTGCGGGCGCGGATGGGAGGCGGCCATGCTTGATGTCGACGTGGCCGGCCGTGTCGGCGAACTCGACCTTGCGGCCCGTTTCGAGAGCCAGGGCGGTGTCACCTCGCTGTTCGGCCAGTCCGGAGCCGGCAAGACCTCGCTCACCAACATGATCGCCGGGCTGATCAAACCGGCAGCGGGGCGGATCTCGGTCAACGGCACGGTTCTCTTCGATACGGACCGGGGCATCGACCTCTCCGTCCAGGCTCGGCGCATCGGCCATGTGTTTCAGGACGCACGGCTGTTCCCGCATCTGAGTGTCAGGGCCAACCTCACCTATGCGCGCTGGGCGGGCCGCAGGCACGGCACGCGGGATTTCGACGAGGTGGTCGATCTGCTCGGCCTGAACGCGCTCCTGGACCGCAAGCCGGAGACCCTGTCCGGCGGAGAAAAGCAGCGTGTCGCCATCGGCCGCGCCCTCCTCTCCGACCCGCGGCTGCTGATCATGGACGAACCTCTGGCCAATCTGGACCAGGCCCGCCGCAACGACATCCTGCCCTATCTCGACCGGCTCTGCATGGAAGCGGGCATCCCGATCCTTTATGTCAGCCATTCGATCGAAGAGGTCGCGCGCCTGTCCAACACGCTGGTGATCGTGTCGAACGGGCGTACGCTCGCCTTCGGGCCGGTCGCCGACATGCTTGCACGTACGGACCTGGGGCGGGCCACCGGCCGCCACGAGGCCAGCGCGCTCGTCAACGGTACCGTCAGGCATCTTGATCCGGAGTGGGATCTCACGCATGTCGATATCGGCGGCGCGGTCCTTCAGATACCTGATATGGCCGCTGAGCCGGGCGACGCGGTCAGGCTGCGCATCCGGGCCCGCGACGTCGCGCTTGCGCTCGTGCCGCCCGAGGGGCTGTCGATCCGCAACGCCTTTCCGGCGACGGTCCAGAGCATCTCGGAGGAAACCGGCCCATACGCCGAAATCCTCTGCTCGGTGGGTGATCAGACGATCCGCGCCCGCATCACCCGTGCCTCGGTCGCCGACCTTGACCTGGGACCGGGCAAGGCGGTCACCGTTCTGATCAAGTCCGTGGCCATCGACCGGCGGCAGCGCGCGCCTGCCCCGCCCGATGCCGCAGGTACGACACAATAGGGAAATGCTCTGGCTTCACGGAGGCAGCGGCTGCACTATACTGGCACGATGATACGCAAGACCGAGCGCCATACCTGGCGCAAGCTGAAGCTGGGGATCAACGTGGCGATGGTGATCGCCACGCTGGCGATCATGTGGCTGACGGGCCTTGCCAGCCTGCGCATCACGCTCGATGAATTGCAAACCCGGGCCGATGCGAACCTGGCGGTCCAGACGGCGGTTCTGGAGCGCCTGCTCGACAAGTTCCGCCTGCTGTCGCCCCTTTTGGCGCGCGGTCCGGATATCGGTCAGGTCTTCGACTCCAACGGGATTCCCGCCGATCCGGGCATTGCCGCGATCGCCGCCGGCATGTCGGGCGCCGAGGAGGTCTGGCTGATGGATCCGTCGGGGCGGGTCCTCGTCACCAGCCACGAGGGCGTTCCCTCCGGAGCGATCGGAGATGCACGGCAGATCCCCCGGGCGTTCGAACAGGCAAAACGGGGCCAGCTCGGCCGCCAGCTGATCCCCGGAACACCCGAACGCCTGGCGAACTATGTCTTCGCATCGCCTTTGCGCCGCGACGGCACGCTTATCGGCGTGCTTGCCGTCAGGGTAAGTCTTGATGATGTCGAACAGGCCTGGGCGCTGAGCAAGGATCCGATCGTTGCCCTGGACGGGCTCGGCCGGGTCGTCGTCACCAATGTTCCGGCGTGGCGCGGCAACTCCTTCGCCGACATCGATGCCGGGCACAATATTGCCGATCTGCTGCTGCCCGGGCGCCTGGAGCTGCTGCTGCCGATCGCGGGCACCGCGTCTTATCACATGGAACTGACCGAAGACCTGCCGGTTCTCGGCTGGACGGTCCGTACGCTCGTCGATGTCGAGGACGCGCGGCAGCGTTCGGGTTGGGCCATGCTGGTTGCGCTTCTGGTCTGCGTGATTGCCGCCGGCGGCATCTGGCTGCTGATTGCCCGGCGGGAGGAATTCCTCCGTCAGGAAAGGCGCACCCGCGCCGCTGCGCTGCGGCTGGAGCGCAGGGTCAAGAGCCGCACGGCCGATCTGCGCAAGGCGAATGCGATGCTGGAACAGGAGGTTCGCGAGCGTGAGCAGGCGGAAGCCAACCTCCGGCTGACCCAGGCCGAACTGGTTCAGGCGGCGAAACTGGCAACGCTCGGGCGCATGTCGGCGGCTCTCAGCCATGAATACAATCAGCCGCTCGCCGCCATCAGGTCCGACGCGGAAATCGCCGGCATGCTGATCGACCGCGGCCGCGCTTCCGAGGCGCAGGCCAATCTGACCCGGATCGGCGGCATGGTGACCCGCATGGCGGAAATCGCCAAGACGCTGAAGGGCTTCACCCGAAAGTCCGGCACGGACATCAAGCCGGTGTCCCTGCGCCAGGTGATCGACGAGGCCATGCTGCTGCTGCAGCCGCAGATCAAGCAGAGCAAGGTGAAGCTGGGCCTCTTCCTGCCGGAAGACGATCTTATCGTCAAAGGCGGCCGCATCCGCCTGGAGCAGGTGATCATCAACCTGTTGTCCAACGCTCTGGATGCCGCGGCCGCCAGCCCGGCACCGCACGTCCGGCTCCACCTGCGGCAGGAGGGTGAAGACGCGGTCCTGACCGTGTGCGACAACGGGCATGGAATCGATGAGGAGGCCATGCCGCAGATCTTCGACCCGTTTTTCACCACGAAGGATGTGGGAGCGGGGCTTGGGCTCGGCCTGTCGATTGCCTATAAGATCGTCCACGACTTCTCCGGCTCGCTCAAGGCGGCGAACCGGCTGGGCGGCGGCGCTGAGTTCACCATGCGTCTGCCGCTGGCGGATGAACGCATATTAGCGGCGGAATAAGGCAAATGGATCAGGCAACCGTCCTGTTGGTTGACGATGAAGCGGACCTGCGCGGCTCCCTGACGCAGGGGCTGGAACTCTCCGGACAGGAGGTGTTTGCCACGGGCACTCCGGAAGTGGCCCTGGAGCGCATCAACCGGAGCTTCTACGGCGTGCTGGTGACCGATATCCGCATGCCCGGCACCGACGGTTTCCAGGTCATGAAACGCGCCTTCGAAATCGACCCGGCCCTCCCGGTGGTGCTCATCACCGGCCACGGAGATGTGCCGCTGGCGGTGGAGGCCATGCGCGCGGGTGCCTATGATTTCATGGAAAAGCCCTTCTCCGTCTCCCGCCTCGCCTCCGTGGTGGAGCGGGCGCTCGACAAGCGCCGGCTGGTGCTGGAAAACCGGAAGCTGCGCGAGGAACTGGCCGACCGGACCGGGCTGGAAAGCCGCCTTGTCGGCCGCACGCCGGCCATGGAACTGCTGCGCCGCAACGTCATGGCCCTGGCCGGAACCAATGCCGACATTCTGATCCTGGGCGAAACCGGCTCCGGCAAGGAGGTGGTCGCCCGGGCGCTGCATGACGAGGGTCCGCGCAAGATCAACCCGTTCGTCGCCCTCAATTGCGGCGCCCTGCCGGCGGAAATCATCGAATCGGAGCTCTTCGGCCATGAAAAGGGGGCCTTTACCGGCGCCAGCGGCCAGCGCATCGGCAAGCTGGAGCATGCCCATGGCGGCACGGTGTTTCTCGATGAGATCGAATCGATGCCGCTGGAACTGCAGGTCAAGCTCCTGCGGGTGATCGAGACCCGCACCATCGAACGGCTCGGCTCCAACAAGCCGATCGAGCTGGATGTCCGTTTCATCGCCGCCACCAAGGAGGATCTGGAAGCGGCCGGCAAGGAGGGACGTTTCCGCCTGGACCTCTTCTACCGGCTCAACGTCGTGAATGTCGAAATTCCGCCGCTCCGCGAGCGGCTGGAGGACATTCCCCTGCTGTTCCAGCACCTGGCGGTGGAAGCGCGGGCCCGCTACCGGCGCGAAATCCCCGATATGAGCGAGGACTATCTGGTCGGGCTGATGTCGCGCGACTGGCCCGGAAACGTCCGCGAATTGCGCAACATCGCCGACCGTTTCGTGCTCGGTCTCGAACAGGTCTCCCGGCCGGAAGCCGGTTCGGGGTCGTCCCTGTTCGATCAGGTGGCGTCCTATGAACGGGCCCTGATTGCCGCCGAGCTCAAGCGCAACGGCGGCGCGATCAGGCCGACCTACGAAAACCTCGGCCTCTCCCGCAAGGCGCTCTACGAAAAGATGCGCAAATACGGCCTTGGCAAGGATGAGGCGCTGACGGCCTGAGAGCTGCCGGGGACCGCGGTGCCCTTGAGGGGTAAAAAATCTTCGCCTGCCGTGTCACAAACCGGAAGCTCCGGTCGTCATCACTGTGTCACTCCCTTTGACCTTTTGATGGAAGATACTGATGACGACTTCGAACCCTGTTAAATTCTACGAACTGGTCCCCGCCATCGTGAAGCGCTTCGTTTCGGCAGCCGAAGAGATCGGCAATGCCGAGATCGAGCCGAAGCTACGTCACCTGGTCGATCTGCGCGCGTCGCAGATGAACCAGTGCGCCTTCTGCGTGAAGATGCACACGAAGGAAGCGCTCGAGGACGGCGAAAGCCACGAACGGATCCAGCGCCTGACCGTCTGGCGGCACGTGAACGATTACACGCCCGCGGAAAAGGTGGCCCTTGCCTGGACGGAAGCCTTGACCAACCTTCACGTCGAAACCGATTATGGCCGCCTGCGCGAGGATTTGCGCAAGCACTTCAACGATGCACAGATCAGCGCGATCACCGCGGCCGTCGCCATGATCAACGTGTGGAACCGCGTGCAGGTGTCGAACCACTGAGATGACCGGACTTTCAGACCGCGAAACATTCGAGACCGCTCGCCCGCGCCTGCTCGGCCTCGCCTACCGCATGCTCGGATCCATGGCGGATGCCGAGGATGCGGTTCAGGACACTTTTCTGAAGTGGCAGGACGCGGACACGGCCGGCATCTCGAATGCGGACGCCTTCCTGACGACCGTCTGCACCAACCGCTGTCTGGATCTCCTGAAATCGGCGCACAAGAAGCGGGTCGACTATGTCGGCCCGTGGATCCCCGAGCCGCTTCATATCGAGCTGGGGACGACTCCGGAAAGCGATCTGGACCGGGCACAGTCGCTCACCACGGCATTTCTGCTGCTTCTGGAGCGCTTGTCCCCGAAGGAGCGCGCCGCCTATCTGCTTCACGAAGTCTTCGGCACGCCTCACGCCGAAGTCGCCCTCACCCTGGGAATCAGCGAGACGGCCGCAAGGCAGCTCGTCTCCCGGGCCGCCAGGCACATTACGAACCCGGTCGCCCGGTTCATTCCGCCGGCCGACCATCAGAACCGCTATCTGACGGCATTCGTCAACGCGCTCGAAACCGGGTCGACCGACCATCTGGCCGGCCTTCTGGCGGAATCGGTCCGGCTTCAGACCGATGGCGGCGGCAAGACCACGGCGCTCAGGCGCACCCTTGAAGGCGCGGCGACCATCAACAAATATATCTCGAGGATTCTCGGCCGACTGTGGGCGGGCGATCGCTGGGACTTCCTGGACATCAACGGCATTCGCGGCCTTGTCGTCTACGAGGGGTCGCGGGTCGCGACGGCGCTGACACTGGGCTATTCAGAAGACGGCAAGATCGATCAGGTCTACATCATCCGCAATCCGGAAAAGCTGAACAGGCTGACGGCGCCCCTGCGCCACCATCCCGAGAGCGGTGCGCTCTCGCACTGACACGCTTGCGCTTTCCGAAATTATTGCCGATCGAGCGGGCAAGTGTGTCGATCTCGACACATCGCCGTCCTCTCCATGTGTCGCCTTCCACCCAGTTTCGCGGCGGTTGCCCTGATGGCGGCTCTTCCCGTTTTTTGCTAATCTGCGGAAACGCGCGCTTTTCGAGAAGCGTGCGGCAGTTGGCACGACCCTTGCGATGAATGCGCCGACCAGCCACTGCGCTGTCCGGCCCGAATGGCCGTCATACTGAAATGTCTGGGAGGACATCCAATGAAAAAATTCGTAGTTGCTGCGGCAACCGCAGCATCCTTTGCCCTGTCCGCCAATGCCTTTGCGGCTGAATCCTGCGATGACGGCGAAATCGTCATCAAGTTCAGCCACGTGGTTGCCGCGACCGGCCACCCGAAAGGCGACGCGGCCACCCTGCTGGCCGAGCGCGTGAACAGCGAAATGGACGGCAAGGCCTGCATGCAGGTGTTCCCGAACTCGCAGCTCTTCGACGACGACAAGGTCATGGAAGCCCTGCTCCTCGGCGACGTTCAGCTCGCAGCCCCTTCGCTCTCCAAGTTCGAAGCCTATACGCTGAAGTTCCGCCTGTTCGACCTGCCGTTCCTGTTCCAGGATCTTGAGGCGGTTGACCGTTTCACCACCGGTGAAGACGGCAAGGGCCTCCTGAACTCCATGACCGATTACGGCTTCCAGGGCCTCGGCTACTGGAGTTCCGGACTGAAGCAGTTTTCGGCCAACAAGCCGCTTCTGGTGCCTGAGGATGCCAAGGGCCTGAAGTTCCGCGTGCAGACCTCCGACGTGGCCGTTGCCATGATCGAAGCCATGGGTGCAAACGCCCAGAAGCTGGCCTTCAAGGAAGTCTACGGCGCCCTGCAGACCGGTGTTGTCGACGGTCAGGAAAACTCCTGGTCCAATATCTACACCCAGAAGTTTTTCGAGGTGCAGGACGGTATCACCGAAACCAACCACCAGCTTCTCGCCTATCTGCTTGTCACCTCCGACGAGTGGCTGAACAGCCTGGAGCCGGACGTCCGTGACCAGTTCGTGACCATCGTCGAAGAGGTCACTGCAACTGCAAACGGAAACGTGGCCGAACAAGAAGCCATGAACCGTCAGCGCATCCTCGATGCCGGCACCACGATCCGCGAGCTGAACCCGGAACAGCGTAAGGCCTGGGTCGACGCGATGAAGCCGGTTTGGGACAAGTTCGAAGGCGATATCGGCAAGGACCTGATCGATTCGGCTGTCTCGGCCAACAACGCGAGCTGATTTTTCGGATCACAAGACTGCAAGTGAAGGGCCGGTTCGACCGGCCCTTCTTCAAAGGTCCGGCGGCCTGCCCTCATTGAGGCCGTCGAGACAAGAACAATCCGGCAGGCCTATTGCGGGGGAAACGAATGCAACGCGTCGACAATTGGGTCACGCGCTTTGAAGAGGGGGTTCTGGCCCTGCTTCTGGCGGCAATGACCATCGTATCCTTCACCCAGGTGGTGGCACGATACGGGTTTAACTCCGGTTGGACCGGAGCCTTGGAATTCACACGTATCCTGTTCGCCTGGCTGATCCTGTTCGGCATGAGCTACGGCGTGAAAGTCGGCTCCCATCTCGGGGTCGATGCCGCCATCCGCCTGTTTCCGAAGCCGGTGTTCCGCGCCGCGGCGGTCTTCGGCGCCGTGTGCGGTGCCGTCTATGCCCTGACGCTGCTGTGGTCCGAGTGGCTGCACATCTTCGGTCTTGAGACCCGGGGCGGCGCCATCGACTACTGGATGAAGATGTACAAGATCGGCATCGGTCTGGATGACCTGCGCTATCCCGATCCCATCATCGAAGCATTCGGCACGCAGGAGCGCGTCCAGCGCTGGATCGCCTATCTTATCCTGCCCGTCGGCCTTGCCCTGCTCCTGTTCCGCTGTATTCAGGCGGCCTGGCAGATCATTACCGGTCAGCGCGAAATGATGATCGCCGCCCATGAGGCGGAAGATCTCGTTGCTGAAAACAAAGACGTTCTGAAAGGCTGAGGCGGGCATATGGAAGCTGCAATTCTCTTTATCCTCGTCCTGGGCTTTCTGTTCCTGGGCGTACCCATCGCCATTTCCCTCGGTCTTTCGAGCGTTCTGGCAATTGTCTTCTTCTCCACCGACTCCCTGTCGTCGGTCGCCCTGCAATTGTTCACGGCGTCGCAGAACTACACGCTCCTGGCGATCCCGTTCTTCATCCTGGCATCGGCCTTCATGTCCACCGGCGGCGTTGCCCGGCGCATCATCCGCTTCGCGATCGCCTGCGTCGGCCATCTCCGCGGCGGCCTTGCCATCGCGGCGGTGTTCTCGTGCATGCTGTTTGCCGCGCTTTCCGGATCGTCTCCGGCAACCGTGGTGGCCATCGGCACCATCGCCATCGCGGGTATGCGTGAGGTCGGCTACACCAAGGACTTTGCTGCCGGCGTCATCGCCAATGCCGGCACGCTCGGCATCCTGATTCCGCCATCCATCGTCATGGTGGTCTATTCCGCCGCCACGGACGTGTCCGTAGGCCGCATGTTCCTGGCCGGCGTCATTCCCGGCCTCGTTGCCGGCCTGATGCTGATGGCGGCCATCTACATCAATGCCCGCATAAAGAACATGCCGAAGCAGCCCTTCGCCGGTTTCGGGGAAATCCTGAGCGCCGGCGCGGAAGCCGGTTTCGGACTGCTGCTCATCGTCATCATCCTGGGCGGTATCTATGGCGGGATCTTCACCCCGACCGAGGCTGCGGCGGTGGCGGCGGTCTATGCGTTCCTGATCGCGATATTCATCTATCGCGACATGGGGCCGCTCAAGGACGTGCCGATGCGCAAGGACGGCGAAAGCATCCCGTCAGCGATCTTCCGGAACGTCTGGCTGACAATCGTCTACTTCCTGCCCGGCTGCTTCCACGCTGATACCAAGAAGGTCCTGACGGACGCGGCCAAGACGACGATCATGCTGATGTTCATCATCGTCAACGCCCTGCTGTTCGCGCACGTCCTGACATCCGAGCGCATTCCGCAGGCGATCACCGACTGGATGATCGGCGCCGGCTTCAACTGGTTCACCTTCCTGATCGCGGTCAACATTCTGCTGCTGCTCGGCGGTCAGTTCATGGAACCGTCCGGCCTGCTGCTGATCGTGGCGCCGGTGGTCTTCCCGATCGCGATGGAACTGGGCGTCGATCCCGTCCATCTCGGCATCATCATGGTGGTGAACATGGAAATCGGCATGATCACGCCGCCGATCGGGCTCAACCTGTTCGTCACGTCGGGGATAACGGGCATGAGTCTGGTGCAGGTCGTCCGGGCGGCGCTGCCCTTCGTGATGATCCTGTTCCTGTTCCTGATCCTGGTCACCTACATCCCCGCCATGTCCACCTGGCTGCCTTACAGCCTGATGGGGCCGGAGATCATAACAAACCGGTAACGGCCCGGACCCTATCGGAACTTCAGGCGGCGGCTCTTCGGGGCCGCCGCTTTTCTTTGCGCCGTTGCGGCCACTTCAACCTCATCCTGGGGAGCGAGCTTGCTCGCGTCTCGAAGGATGGGCGGCACACACCGGGGCAAGCGGCTCATCCTTCGAGACAGCGCTCTCGCGCTTCCTCAGGATGAGGTCGGAAAAGCGGAGGCGGCGCACAAAAAAGCCGGCTCCCGCGGGAGCCGGCCCTCATTGTCTCTGCTTGGAAATCCAATATGGATCAGACGATGCTGCCCAGCTTCATGGCGACGCTCATGTCGCCTTCCACCTGCATCTTGCCGCCCATGAAGGCTGCCGTGGGGCTCAGGTCGCCGGAGAGAAGATCGCCGAGGTCGTCGGCCAACATCTTGATCGTGCAGTCGGCTTCGCCGTCTTCGTTGGAAACGTTGGAGCCCTTCAGGAAGATGACCCCGGTCTCGCCGAGATCGAACTTGACGCTGTCATCGATTCCGCCATCGGCAACTTTCGCGCGGACGCCTTCAGTGAGCTGTTCCAAGGACATATTTTCTTCTCCCGATTGGTGAGGCGTGAGCCTGCTGTTGCTGTCTTGAAGCATGCCGTTTACGTAATCGTCAAGAGTGAAACGGCGAAGCTTCGCGTGTTTCCTCAACAGGATCGCTGTTCCATGGTGGATGCAGCGGGCCTGCCGCGGTTCAATGATTGTCCCGCGGCAGGCCCTTTGTGTGAGCGACGTCCTGATATTTGACTGCCGGTTCCAGAACCATGCCCTTGTCGAACTGGCCGACCATGGAGCGCTGGATCTCCTGCCAGGGCGTCTGGCTCTCCGCTATCGCGAAGCCGCCGGCGGCTTCAAGGTCGGCGCGGCGCCGAGCCAGCTCCTCATCGGAAATCAGAATGTCGGCCGTGCCCTTTTTCAGGTCGATGCGCACCCGGTCGCCGGTTTTCAGAAGCGCCAGGCCGCCCATGGCGGCCGCTTCCGGTGAGGCGTTGAGGATCGAAGGCGATCCGGACGTGCCGGACTGGCGGCCGTCACCGATACACGGCAGCGCGGTGATGCCCCGTTTGATCAGCGCCGCCGGCGGCTGCATGTTCACGACCTCCGCGCCGCCCGGGTAACCGATCGGCCCCGTGCCGCGGATGAACAACATGCAGAACTCGTCGATTTCCAGCTCCGGATTGTCGATGTTGTCGTGATAGTCCTCCGGCCCCTCGAAGACCACGGCCCGGCCTTCGAAGGCCTCCGGGTCATCCGGGTTGGACAGATAGCGCTGCCGGAATTCCTCGGATATGACGCTGGTCTTCATGATGGCGCTGTCGAAGAGGTTGCCCTTCAGGTTGATGAAACCGGCATTTTCCATCATCGGCCTGTCGTAGGGCTTGATCACATCCGGCAGGTCCGTCGTGATGCCCTCGCAGTTTTCGCCGATCGGCCTGCCATTGGCGGTGATCGCGTCCGGATGGGGCAGCTTGCCGTGGCGCATCAGTTCGGCAACGACGGCCGGCACGCCGCCGGCGTGGAAATAGTCTTCGCCCAGATAATCTCCGGCCGGCTGCAGATTGACCAGCAGCGAAATGTCGTGACCGATCCTCTGCCAGTCGTCGTTGGTAACCTCGATGCCGAGATGACGCGCGACGCCGTTGAGGTGGATGGGCGCATTGGTCGAGCCGCCGATGGCGGAATTGACCACGATGGCGTTCTCGAACGCCTCGCGGGTCATGATGTCCGTGGGTTTAAGGTCCTCCCGCACCATGTCGACAATGCGCCGTCCGGTCTCATAGGAGATCGCGCCGCGCTCCCGGTAAGGGGCCGGGACCGCCGCCGCGCCGGGCAATTGCATGCCGAGGGCTTCGGCGAGGGAGTTCATCGTCGTCGCGGTGCCCATCGTGTTGCAATAGCCGACGGAAGGGGCGGAGGAAGCGACGAGATCCATGAAGCCTTCATAATCGATTTCACCGGCGGCAAGCATCTCGCGTGCTTTCCACACGATGGTTCCGGACCCGGTGCGCTCGCCCTTGTGCCAGCCGTTCAGCATCGGGCCGACGGAAAGCGCGATCGCGGGAATGTTGACGGTCGCGGCAGCCATGAGGCAGGCGGGGGTGGTCTTGTCGCAGCCGATGGTCAGCACGACGCCGTCGATCGGATAGCCGTAGAGCAGTTCGACAAGTCCGAGATAGGCAAGGTTGCGGTCGAGAGCCGCGGTCGGCCGTTTGCCGGTTTCCTGGATCGGATGAACCGGAAACTCGAATGCGATGCCGCCGGCGTCCCGGATCCCCTCGCGCACGCGCTTGGCCAGTTCCAGGTGGTGACGGTTGCACGGGGAAAGGTCGGAGCCGGTCTGCGCGATCCCGATGATGGGCTTGCCGGACTGCAGTTCTTCCCGGGTGATGCCGAAATTCAGGTAGCGCTCGATATAGAGCGCGGTCATCCCCGGATTGTCAGGATTGTTGAACCAGCATGCGGACCGCAGCTTCGGTTGTTTCGTGTCGCTCATGGCGCCTCGTCCCTCGACTTAATCGCTTTGATCAGCGTTGAATCGATAAACACCACGCGCCGGAGACTGTAAAGGCGGCGTTTTCCGAAATCCGTTCGGGGCAGCGTTCAAAACGACGCAGCGGGCTTGCCCAGGGTGTCGGCGACGGAGAAGCGGGCAAAGGCCCACAGGATAGCAAGGCAGGCCGCAAACAGGAGGGGTGCGAGCGCGAGGGGAGCCAGCGCGAACGCGCCGCCGAGGCCGCCGACCGCCCAGATCCCGGTCAGCAGGCGCCTTGCGCGCACCGCGAGCCGGTTGCGGCGCATGGCAAGTGCTTTCAGGGCCGGAAACGCGCCGATGTCGTCGGTGTTGCTGACGGCGATCGGAGCCTGTTCCCCCGGTTCTGCGCCGGCGGGAACGCAGTCGCGGAGTTCCAGGCAGGTCCGGTCCCGCGACAGGGTCAGAGACGAGCGGATCCTGCGGAAGGAGCCGGCGTGCGGCTTCCTGTGCGGTTTCGCCCGGTTTGGGGTCGTTCAGGATCTCAAGGCCGAGCATGTCCGCCAGCGCCTCGCGGGTGTTCCGGCTGTCGCCGCTGAACAGCCAGGGCACGAGGCCTTCCGCGCGCAGGGCCAAGCCGGCAACGCCGGCATCCTGCCGCAGCGTGCCTTCCAGCCCCAGCACGCCGACCACGCGGCCGCCGACGGCAACGCGCAGCACCGTCTTGCCGTCCGCCTCCAGGGAGCGGGCGATTGCGTCGGCGGTGAAACTGTCGATCTTGAGCCGCTTCAGGAGATCGGTCGTGCCGATCACGACGGTCTGTCCGCCGAGGAGCGCGACAACGCCAAGGCCGGGGGCCGGTTCGAAACGGTCCGGGCATTTGACGGCCACGTGCCATTGGGAGGCCAGCTGGCGAAGGGCGACGGCAACGGGATGGGTGGATTGCGCCTCCGCCGAGGCGGCGACCGCCAGCAGCGTCCGGGGCTCGTTGTTGAACGCCATCACGTTGGTGACCATCAGGTCCGGTCCGGACATCACGGCAGCCTTGTCGATGACGATGTCCCGGGCACGGGCAAGTCTGGTGAAGGCGCCGGGCGCAAGGTCACGGGCCCCGGCCGAAAGCGCCGCCTGGTGAAAGACCTTGTCCGCAAAGGCATTGATCCCGTCGATCAGGTGCGGCCAGGACAGCAGCAGCGTGGACGCCAGCGCCGCCGGCACGAAGGCCGGATCAACAAACCACCAGAGCGCGGCTGAAAGCGCGGTCAGCGCCAGCGAACAGCCGGCCTCTGTCAGCCCGCTCCGGTCGCCGCGCGGCGGCAGCAGGGCAACGCCAAGCGCCCGCAGGGCCATCAGAAAGGCGGCGGCCGTGGCCGGCACCGGCGCGGCGTCGGGCGCCACGCCCGACAGCAGCAGACCGGCGGAAAGCACCAGGAGAACCGTGGCAACGGCGACGGTGAACAAGCTCAGCGGACGCCCGGCCATTGTGTTGAGCGAGAAGGAAAGCGCCAGCAGCGAAAAGATCGAAGAAAACATGCCGAAGATAAGGGCGCTGTACTTTCCGAAAACCAGTATCGGCTCATGCGCCGCCTGCATGTCGGCGGTCATCGAAAAGGCGGAAAGGGCCAGAAATACAATCGTAAGCCCCAGAAATCCGAGCCATAGAACTGATATGAAATTTGTTTTCGGCATGGCCGTTTGCTTTCGTCCCTGACAGTCTTCGCCGTCACCACCGGGTGGAGCCGAAGAAAAACGCGGCCGCGCACTCGGGTGACGACTTCAAGATGCGGAACAGGAATTTTTCAGGCAATGCCGTTGAGTCACCCAGGCGGCCGGTTTGCCGTCAGGACGGGCAAGGCCTAAGGAAAACTGCCGAGGATTTACGCCATGCAGCGGTTGTGGCCCGCCGCGGACACGTCCTCATTTCATGTTGAGAAATGAGAGGCTGACGTATTATCGCCCCGGTCGAAGTCACCGGGGCGGATTAGCGTCCCTTCCGGTGCTGATTTTATTCAGCGAGAGCCCCGAAAATCCAATCTTTACTTTTTGTTTACCATGTTCATCTGGAGAAAACGGGCGAAGATCGGCCGAGTGACAATAGATCCGGAGCGGACTCCTCATTGCTGCGGGAGATTCAACTGACCGGAGCAGGCAATGCATCCGGAAGGCGGCAAAAACTGCCGGGTTACAGACTTGGTTGTGGTTATTTTGTGGCGCTCGGCCGGGAATCGGGGCTGGGACCTGAGTCAAGTCGTGCGTTCGTGTGAGTCCCAAAAAGACTCTGTATCAGGGACTTAGCGATTCTCCGCCGGCTGTGGAGGCGTGCAGGCCCCGTTTTCGCGCACAGCGCGGTCACGCGCTCTCCAGATTGGCGCGTGACAGCAGTTCCATGGACGGCATCAGGCTCAGGAGCTCTTGCGTATAGGCGTGCTGCGGCGCTTCGAAGAGCCGGTCGCACTCGGCAACCTCGCACAGCTCGCCGTTGCGCATGACGCCGATGCGGTTGCACATCTGCCGGATCACGGCGAGATCGTGGCTGATGAACAGCATCGTCAGGCGCAGCTCCTCCTGCAGGTCCTTCAGAAGGTTCAGGATCTGGGCCTGGATAGACACGTCGAGCGCGGATGTCGGCTCGTCGCAAATGAGAAAGCGCGGCCGGGTGGCCAGGGCCCTCGCAATGGAGATGCGCTGGCGTTGGCCGCCGGAGAATTCGTGCGGGAACTTCTTCCCGGCGGCAACGCCGAGGCCGACATGGTCCAGAAGATCGTCGACGATCCCGCGGACTTCCGCATTGCTGGAGGCCAGCCTGTGGAACTTGATCGGCTCCGCGACGATGTCCTTCACCCGCATGCGCGCGTTGAGCGAGGAATAAGGGTCCTGAAAGATCATCTGCATCTGGCGGCGCATGGCCAGAACGTCCCTGCGGTTCTTCAGCGACGTGAGTTCCGTCGTTCCGAACCGGACGGAGCCGTCCGTCGGCTGGTAAAGGCCGGTGATCAGCCTTGCGATGGTCGATTTGCCAGAACCGCTTTCGCCGACGAGGCCGAAAGTCTCGCCTTCCGCTATGTCGAAGCTGACCTTCCGGACCGCCTGAAAATACCTTCGCCGCGAAGGAAAGATGGAGCTGCGCGTTTCGAAGCGCATGTCGAGATCGCGGACCTGCACCAGCGGGCCGGTGACCTTTTCATACTCGCGCACCTTTCCCAGCCAGTGAGTGGCAAGGTTGATCTTCTTTTGCGGCGTGCCGGCCTTCTCGATGTAGTCGACCACCGGAAAACGCTCGACCCGGATATCGGGCCGGGGCACGGCGGAGATCAGGCTCTGCGTATAGGCGTGCCTCGGAGCGCCCAGCACCTGTGTGGTTTCGCCATATTCGACCAGCTCGCCGTGATACATGACGGCCACGTGGTCGGTGATGTCGGCGATCACGCCCATGTCATGGGTGATCACCATCATGGCGACGTTGCGCTCCTCGCAGAGCTTTTTCATCAATTCGAGGATCTGCGCCTGGATCGAGACGTCGAGGGCGGTCGTCGGCTCGTCGGCGATCACCAGTTCCGGCTCCGCGCATAGCGCCAGGGCGATCACCACCCTCTGGCGCATGCCTCCGGAAAACTGATGCGGATACTGCCTGATCCGCTCTTCCGGGTTCGGAATGCCGACCGCATCGATCAGCTCCACCGCGCGTTGCCGCGCCTGGCCGGCCGAGAGCGGCAGATGGGTGCGGATGGTTTCCACCAGCTGGGATTCCACGGTCTGCAGCGGATCGAGGGAGGTCAGCGGATCCTGAAAGATCATGCCGATCTTGCGGCCGCGCAAACGGCGCTTCTGCCTGTAGGGCAGCTGGTCGATCCGCTGGCCGTGCAGATGGATCTCTCCGCCGGCGATATGCCCCGGTTCCTGCAGGAGGCCGATCACGGCATTGCCGACCGTCGACTTGCCCGCCCCCGATTCGCCGACGACGCCGAGGATCTTGCCGGCCTCGACGCTCAAGGTGACATTGTCCACGGCGACGAAGACCGATTTGCGGCCCGGGAACTCGACCGTCAGATCCTTGATTTCAAGAACGCTCATGCCGCCCTCACCGCAGTTTCGGGTTGAGGGCGTCGCGCAGCCAGTCGCCCAGAAGATTGACGTTCAGCACCAGCAAGGCGAGCGCCACGCCGGGGAAGATGGCGATCCACCATTCGCCGGAATAGAGAAAGTCGTTGCCGATGGCGATCAGCGTGCCGAGCGAAGGCTGGGTGGGCGGCATGCCGACCCCCAGGAACGACAGGGTTGCTTCCGTGACGATCGCCAGCGCCAGATTGATGGTCGCGATCACCATCACCGGCCCCATGACGTTCGGCAGGATGTGTCGGGCCATGATGGTCACCGGGGGGATGCCGATGACCCGGGCGGCCTGCACATACTCCTTGTTCTTCTCCACCATGGTCGAGCCGCGCACGGTGCGGGCATATTGCACCCAGAAGGACAGGGCCAGGGAGACGATCAGGATGTAGAAGGCGAAGACCTCCCGGTCGACGGATCCGAAAATGCCGCTGGCAACACCGTCGATCAGCAGCGCGATGAGGATGGCCGGAAACGTCAGCTGGACGTCGGCAATGCGCATGATGATCGCATCGACGCGGCCGCCCAGATAGCCTGCGATCAGCCCCAGCGTGATGCCGATGACCGCCGCCGCGATGACGGAGCAGAAGCCGACGATCAGCGATATGCGCATGCCGTAGAAGATGGCGGAGAGAAGGTCGCGGCCCTGATCGTCGGTCCCGAGCACGAAGCGCGGGTCGGAATACTCCATCCAGAGCGGCGGAACCCGCGCATCCATGATGGTGATCGATGCCAGGTCGAACGGGTCGTGCGGCGCGATCCAGGGTGCCAGAAACGCAAGCAGGAACAGGATCAGCGTGCCGCAGGCGGCAATCACCGCCACCTTGGATTGCAGGAACGAGTGGAACATGTCGCTGTCCAGGATCCTTGCCAGGCGGCCGGGCGCCGCTGGCATCTGGTCAGGGGCATCTTCGGAGACGTATGGCATGGCTCAGGTCTCCTTACGGCCGTCCGACCCGCAGACGCGGATCGATGAGGAAATACAGGATGTCGACGATGAAGTTGATCGCCACGAACATGAAGGCGGTCAACAGCAGGTAGGCGGACATGATCGGGATGTCGACGTTCTGGACCGCCTGCAGGAACAACAAGCCCATGCCCGGCCACTGGAACACCGTCTCGGTGATGGTTGCGAAGGCGATGATGGCCCCGAGCTGCAACCCGGTGATGGTGATGACCGGTACGAGCGTGTTCTTCAGTGCGTGGCGGAAGTTCACGATCCGGTCCGGCAGGCCGCGGGCGCGGGCGAACTTGATATAGTCGGTCCGGATGACCTCCAGCATTTCGGCGCGGATCAGCCGCATGATCAGGGTCATCTGATAAAGGCCGAGCGTGATCGACGGCAGGATCAGCGCCTTCAGCCCGGAAACGGTCAGAAAGCCGGTGGTCCACCAGGAGCCGATCTGGACGGTCTCCCCGCGCCCGAAGCTCGGCAGCCACTGCAGGGTCACGGAAAACAGGAAAATCAGCAGGATGCCGATAAAGAAGGTCGGCAGCGAGATCCCCACCAGCGACAGGGACAGAAACAGTTTCGAAATGGGGGATTCCCGATTGAGACCCGCATAGATGCCCATCGGAATGCCGACGAGGAGCGCGAACAGCGCCGAGGTGAAACTGAGCTCCAGGGTCGCGGGGATGCGCTTGGCGAAGAGGTCGGAGACCGGCTGGCGGAACTGGTAGGACGTACCGAAGTCGAACTGCACCGCCTTGGTGGCGAAGCGGAAGAACTGCACGGCAACCGGGTCGTTCAGGCCAAGGCGTTCTCTCAGCGCCTCCCGCTCTTCGATCGAGGTTTCGATCCCGACCATCTGGTTGATGGGGTCACCGACGAAACGGAACATGGTGAAGGCAAGCACGGCCACCACCAGCATGACAATCATCGCCTGCAAGAGGCGGCGCGTCGCAAAACCAATCATTATGACTCTTCAGGGCTGGCTCAATCCGACTTCTGGATTTCGGGCATGAAATACGCCCCCGGCGCGGGGCCGGGAGCGTGAGAAGCGACGTGCCTGGATCAGTTCTTGGTCACGAAACGGAACTTGAACTGGTTATCGGCACGCTGGACGACATTGACATCGTCCGAAACACCCCAGGCCAGGCTCTGCTGGTGCAGCGGGATGTAATAGGCGTTGTCGTGGCTGATCTTGAACGCCTCGGCAATCAGCGCGTCACGCTTTTCCGGGTCGATCTCGACGAGGATCTGGTCGGTCAGGGCGTCGATCTGCGGATCGCAGAAACCGCCGTTGTTGAACGGCGAGCCTTTTCCGGTTTCATCGCGGCAGTTCATCAGGTTGTCGAGCACGTTCCAGCTGTCGAAGGACCCCGGGGTCCAGCCGAGCAGGTAGAAGGATGTGTCATAGTTGCCGGAGGCCAGGATACGTGCGAAGTACTTGGCTTTCGGCTGGGCATTGAGGTTCACCTTCACGCCGATGCGCGCCAGCATCGACGCAACCGCCTGGCAGATGGCTTCGTCATTGACGTAGCGGTCGTTCGGGCAATCCATGCCGATGGAAAAGCCATCCGGATATCCGGCTTCCGCCAACAGCGCCTTTGCGGCTTCCGGGTCATACGGATGGCGCTCGAATTCATCGGACCTGGAGAACAGGAGCGGTGAAATCATGATTGCGGAAGGCGTCGCCAGGTCGCGCATGACCTTGGTCTTGATCGCGTTGATATCGATCGCCTGGTAGAAGGCCTTGCGGACTTTCGCATCCTTGAGCGGGTTCTTGCCCTTGACGTCGGAATAGAGCAGCTCGTCGCGCATCTGGTCCATGCCAAGGAATATGGTCCTGAGCTCGGGACCGGTCATGGCCGACGTGCCCTGGTTGTCGTTAATGCGTTTGATGTCCTGCACCGGAATGGGATAGACCATGTCCATCTCGCCGGACAGCAGCGCGGCCACGCGGGTCGCGTCCGAGCCGATGGGCGTGAATTCCACAGTGTCCAGATTGTGCTTGGGCTCGTCCCACCAGCCGTCGAATTTCTCGTAGACGGTTTTGACGCCGGGCTCATGGCTGACGAGCTTGAACGGGCCGGTGCCGTTGGCGTTCAGCGCCGCGTGATTTACCGAGGTATCCGATGCGGAGGTGACCTTGACCGCATCGTTCTCGCTCGTCCACTCCTTGTCCATGATGTAGAACGTATCCCACTCGTAATGCAGGATCGGGTTCGGACTGGAAAGAACGAAGTCGACGGTGTGGTCGTCAACGATCTCGACTTTCATGTCGGCCGGCACGCGCGTGCTCAGGTCGGACCCTTCAGAGCGCACGCGCTCGACGGAAAAGGCCACGTCTTCTGCAGTGAAGTCGCTGCCATTGTGAAATTTCACACCCTCGCGCAGATGGAAGCGCCAGCGGTTCGGCTCCAGGATTTCCCAGCTTTCCGCAAGCGCGGGCTCGATTTGAAGATCCGGACCGCGCCGCGTCAGGCCCTCATAGGTGTTGCCGAGTGCCGACAGCGTGAAGGTCTCGTTGAGACTGTACGGATCCAGGGCATTCAATGCCCCCTGAAACGCGAATTTGAGTGTTTCGGCCTTGGCGGCAGATCCAGTTCCCGCAGCCAGCAATGCCGCGGCTAAGACGAATGACTTCTTGTACATGTTCCCCTCGTTTTTCCGGTTTCCCGAATTGCAGTCTGAGCGCCTCCGCTGTTTTCACGATTGCACGCCCACCTTGCCCGACTATGACACTGTAAACGTTTGCATTCAAATCCGATCAACCCTCAGTTATCCACAGACGCCAATCCGTCCAGCAGGCGGTCCAGAAACGCGGCGCACCGGTCAAGTTCGGCAAGTTCGATATATTCGTCCGGCTGATGGGCCTGATCGATGGATCCGGGTCCGCAGACCACCGTCGACAGCCCGTGGTTCTGGAAAATGCCGCCTTCGGTCGCGTAGACGACCACGCTGCGTGCATTGTCGCCCGTCAGTCGCCGCACGACGGCCTCCGCCCGGCCGTCGTCTTCCTGCCGCAGGCCGGGGACGTTGGCGATTTCCTCCACGTCGATCCGGCAATCTGCGGAGACGGCGCGCATGCCGGGCACCACGTCCTGCTCGATGAACGACTTGTAGGCGGCGATCCAATCCTCCGCGCTTTCCCCCGGCAGCAACCGGATATCCGTCATGAATTCGCAGTGCTGGGCGGTGATGTTATGGGCCTGGCCACCGGAAATCGTGCCGCAGTGGAGCGTCGTGTAGGGCGGTTCGAACGGGCAGTCCGGATCGGCCTTTGCCCGGTTCTCGGCCGTCTTGCCGTCCAGCCAGGTGATCAGCCTGGCCGCCGCTGAAATGGCCGAAACGCCCCGGTGCAACTGGCTGGAGTGAACCGGATGGCCATGAATGCGCGTCTTCAGGAGCGCGATGCCCTTGTGACCGGTGACCACCTTCATGCGGGTCGGTTCGCCGACAATGACGAAATCCGGCCGTGGCCCCGTGTCGAGCAGGTCGCGGATGAGCGGCGACGCGCCATGGCAGCCGGTTTCCTCGTCATAGGAAAGAGCAATGTGGACAGGCCTCTTCAGGTCCGCGGCCAGAAAGTCCGGAACCTTGGCAAGCACCGTTGCCGCAAAGCCTTTCATGTCGGCCGCTCCGCGCCCGTAGAGCCGGCCCCCTTCCTCCCACGCGTTGAACGGGTCCTGCGTCCAGGCCTGTCCGTCGACCGGGACCACATCCGTATGCGCCGACAGCACGACACCGCCATCGACGGCCGGCCCAACAAGGGCATGCAGCCCGGCCTTTTCGCCGGTGGCATCGGGAACGCGGACGGAGGTCACCCCGAGGCCGGCGAGATAGTCTTCGACAAAGGCGATCAGGCCGAGATTGCTGCGGTCCGAAACCGTGTTGAACGAGATCAGCGTCTCCAGCATCTCCCGCGGGGAATAGGAACGACTCACAGGGCCTCCGGTGTCTTGGTCAAGTGGCTGAAACGGCCTGATCGTCAGGCACGAAGAGGCCAGCTAAGCTGACAACCGTATATATCTGCAAGGGAATTTCCTTGCCCCGCAGCGTGATTTCAGCGGGCTCCGCGAGCGGAATAGTGGCCTCTGCCAGGTCGATCACGGCCTTGGAGACGGCCAGAAAGCTGTTATGGGCCTTGTTTTCCGTCTCCAGCCGGCTGGCCGTGTTGACCACATCGCCAAGCGCCGTGAGGCCGCTCCGTTCGCCCGTGGCGCCGGCGGCGCCGATTCGTCCTAGAATGGCGGGCCCCAGATGCAGTCCGATCCCGAGGCGGATCGGGTCGCGGAACTGCGGCCCCTTTTCCGCCTCCAGGGCTTTCATGACCTCTTCGATGCGCCGGCAGGCCCGCAGCGCCTGCCTTGCGCCGGTCTTAGCGTCGACCTTCATGCCGAAGATCGCCATGATGCCGTCGCCGATGAACTTGTCGACATGCCCGCCTTCGGCATGAATGGCTGCCGAGGCCTGGTCCAGATACCTGTTGAGCAGATGCACGACGTCGTAGGCCAGCTGGGATTCCGTGATGCGGGTGAAATTGCGCAGGTCGACGAACATCACCGCCACGTCCTGTTCCACCCCCCAGTAATAGGCATCGGACAGGTGTTCGCTGTTTCCCGTACCGGCCTTGGCAGGCACCAGCGGCCGGACTTCAATGTCTTGAGCGGGGCGGACCTGGCAGGCCAGCCGGACGTTTTCCCCAGCCGCGATCCGGGCAAGCACGGCCGCCTCGGCCGGCCCCGGCTTGTCGAGCTGGTTCGCGCCTTGAAGGATTTTCACCCGGCATGTGGAACACCGTGCCCGCCCGCCGCATACCGCCGCGTGCGGAATGTTCTTCATGCGGCTGATCTCAAGAAGCGTCGGCCCGGGGGAAACGTTCACTTTCAGGCCGCCGGGATAGGTCACGGCAATGCCGGACGTGAAACGCTGGGACAGATAACGCATGAGGACGATCAGCAGACTGATCGCAATGAGGCTGAGGACGAACGCGCGCAACTCCGCGACCAGTTCTGCTGCCCAGAGCTGCTGCTCGGGGGTGATCTTCACGGCGACGTCCCGAGTGAGCGCCAGGCGCCGGGCGCCTTCGATCCAGCCCCACAGCGCAAGCACCGGCACGGCGATCGCGAAGCCGGCAGCGACGATCCGCAAGCGGCGGTAGGCAGGATAGAGCCGGAGCCAGAAATGCAGTCCGATCATGGCGTGCGACCACACCACCAGCAGCAGGATGGACTGGGTGAGGGCACTGTCCGGCCACAGGATGGTCAGCATCTGCGGATAGACGGGGGAAAACCCGAACTGCTTGGCGACCCCCATGGTGGTGGCGACGTGCGGGATCAGCGCCCAGGGGATGTATAGGCCGAGCGCCAGTTGAAAGAATTCCCAGCGCGGCATCTTCAAAGTGCGCCGCTTGCCGGTCCGCCACAGGGCCAGGGTGACGTGGATGATCGCCGCGGATATGAGGGCCATCTCGCCCAGGGGACTGCGCCAGACCCAGTAGTGCCACACGGAAGCCTTGTCCATCGCCTCGACGGAAATGATGCCAAGGGAATGATTGAGGAAGTGGCTCAGGCAGAAGATGAACAGGACGAGGCCGCTGCCGAGCCGCAAACGCTGCCGCCAGTTTCCGGCTCCCGGCCTCTGTCTGCGTTCCGGGTTCGGGAGGGCAGGCTTGACGGGGAGGGTGGGGGATCCGGAGACGGTCATGTAAGTCCTTGCACATCCTTGTGAACGGTCTCATGCGGACCCTGCGGAAATCAGTGACCCGGCCGCGCAGCCGCGTCAAGCCGCAACTCCGGCGAGCCGTGACCCGGACGGTGGAAAGTCGTTCGGAGGCCTTGAAACTGGGCTCGCAACAGGCAACTGTCCCGGCGGAAAAGGCGACAGGGAAATCCATTCATGAAGGTTTACGGCATCAAGAACTGCGACACCGTCAAGAAGGCGCGCAAATTCCTGGAAGAAGCCAGTGTGGACTATGAGTTCCACGATTACAAAAAGGACGGCGTGGATGGCGACAAGCTGGCGGCATTTGTCGGCGAGTTCGGCTGGGAGACGGTCCTGAACAGGCGCGGCACCACGTGGCGGAAGCTGGACGAGGCAACGCAGGACTCGGTGGTCGACGCCAGGAGCGCCCTCGACGTCATGATGGAGAACCCCTCGGTCATCAAGCGCCCCATCGTTGAAGGCGAGGTGAAGAACTTTATCGGTTTCGATCCCGTTGCCTGGGAAATGGCGCTGGAACTCGGTGAACTGAAATAGGTCCTCACCACACTCCCCGACGTCTTCAATCCGGTGACTACCAGGTCCGGCGCGGGCCCGTGTCGATGTGATAGTGGCCTGAAGAATAGTGCTTGTAGCCGCCGACTTCCGGCTGGGCCTTCAGAAAGGCGATGACGGAAGACGGATCGCCGGCAACCGAAAAATCGACTGCGCGGCAATTCAGGTGGTAGGATTTCCTGGCGCCGCCCTTCCACCAGTTTTCCAGCCACCAGCGTTTGGTGGAATTGATCGTGACCTCGCCATAATGGCTCGCCACCCGGTTGAGAACCTTCTTCAGCTTGCGCGGCACGCACCAGGAGCTGTCGTTATAGTCGATGTCATTGTGGGAAGCTGTCATCCAGCCCATGCCGGTCACGCCTGCGACCGTGCCGCAGCCGGCAAGCGTGGCGGTAAATCCGATAAAAACGATCCAGGCGATGAGGCGTTGACGCATGACGGGCTGGCCTTGTCGAAATCTGTTTGTAGGTCGTCCCCCGCGGCAAGGCTCGTGCAATTTGATTAAAATTCTCATGAGAAACATGGTTAACGCAGCCGGAAAATGACGGCTTGTTGTGATGCGGATGTGAGCGGGGCGTAGGCCGCTATCGGTGTTTTGACCGAGCCCATGGCCGCGATGCCCGTCACTATCTGGGACGGCTGTCGGAAATGCGTGCCGCCGTGCCGGAATTGCAAGCTCAGATCACCTGCGAAACTGGTGGAAAATAGCGCCGGAAAGAGCAGCGCAGGCTGGTCATCCGGAGAACGCCCGGGAAGCTTGCTGCGGCGCTGCGAAGGAAGGTCCGGACAAGGAGTCGTTCCGCAAAACCCTCACTCCGGAAAGACCGGAAATTTTGCCCGGCCTGCGGGATTCGGGCCGGGACCTGGCGACTGAAACACGATATCAACGGGCTGTTGCCCCGATAGATCTGGAGACTGGAAGAACATGCCGGATAGCCTTTACGTTCTGACGCTGTCATGCGCGGACAAGCCCGGAATTGTTGCCGCCGTAACAACCGAACTGGCCGAGTTCGGGGCCAATATCGCCGAAAGTGGCCAGTTCTGGGACCGGGTCACCAACCAGTTCTTCCTGCGCATCGCGATCCTGGCGCCGGAAGGTGTCACGCTGGACAGCGTGCAGCGGGCTCTGGACCCGGTAATCACGCGTTTCGACATGAAGGCGAAGCTCGTCGATGCCGCCAGGCGGCCGAAGGTCATCATCATGGTGTCCAAGTTCGACCACGCGATGCAGCATCTGCTTTATCAGATCCGCGTCGGGTGGATGGATGCCGAAGTCGTGGCCATCGTTTCCAACCATCCGGACGGCCAGCGGACCGCCGAACATGAAGGCATTCCCTATTACCACTGGCCGGTGAACAAGGAGAACAAGGCCGAGCAGGAAGAAAAACTCCTGAAGCTGGTCAAGGAGACCCGCGCCGACCTCGTTGTGCTGGCCCGCTACATGCAGGTGCTGTCCGACAACCTGTCCAAGCGCCTGTTCGGCAAGGTGATCAATATTCACCACTCGTTCCTGCCGAGCTTCAAGGGCGCAAAGCCCTATCACCAGGCCCATGCGCGCGGCGTGAAGATGATCGGCGCGACCGCTCACTACGTGACGCCGGATCTGGACGAAGGCCCGATCATCGAGCAGGACGCCGAACGCGTCAGCCATGCCCTGTCGGCCGACGATTTCGTCGCCCGCGGACGGGACATCGAATCCCGCGTGCTCGCCCGCGCCGTGAAGTACCACCTGGAAAACCGGGTGATGATTGTCGGCAACAAGACGATCGTGTTCGCGACGTAATATCAGGCAACAGCCGCCAACGGGGCCGGAACGGGCATGCCGTCCCGTTTGACCTCGGAACAGACCCAATCGCGGAACAGCCGGACCTTCCGGCTGGTCCGGTTGGCCGGCGCATAGCTCAGATACCAGCTTTCGCTCTCCGCCTCGCACACCAGTTCGAACGGCTGGATGAGCTGTCCCGTTTCCAGCGCGGTCTTGCAGAAATAGGGCGTCAGGATCGCAACGCCCTGGCCGGCGATCGCCCTGTTCGCCTCCAGGGCCTGCGAGCCCATGCGGGAACTGGGATACCGGCTCAGGTCGACATCGGCCAATCCGGCGGCCTTGAACCAGATTTCCCACCAGGGATCCTGCGGGTCGACCAGCGGCAATTGCAGAAGGTCTTCCGGCCGCTCGAGCCGCTTAACGGTCGCGGCGAGCGTAGGGCTCAGCATTGGCGAAAACTCCGCCCTGACGATTTTGTAGGCGATCCAGTCCTTTGGCGGTGCCTTGCAGGCCGAGACCACAACGTCGGCATCGGCAAATTGCGGGCTCGAGATCGGGACCGTAGGGCAGGATGCGCACGGCGATGTCGGGGTTCTGCATCTGGAAATGCACCAGCCGGTTCGCCAGCCAGTTGACGGCGAATGTCGTGTTGCTGGAGACCACGAGCTGCCTGGCATTCTGGTCGGTCACGTCCTCGAATGCGCTGCGCAGCGAAGAAAAGGCGTCGACCACCTTGGCGGCCAGTTGCGCGCCGTGATCCGTCAGCTCGATCTTGCGGGCCTTGCGCGTGAACAGCGCAAAGCCGAGCCGCTCCTCCAGAAGCTTGATCTGATAACTGACCGCGGCCTGGGTCATGCCGAGTTCTTCACCGGCGCGGGTAAAGCTCAGATGGCGGCTGGCCGCTTCAAAGGCGCGAATTGAAGAAAGGGGTGGCAGGTTGATCATAATGCATAAGGCTCCCTTATGCATAGCTAGCGAGATTTCATTGGTAAGGCAAGCGCAACGGACCGATATCTACGGCATGAAACCGAGGATTTATGGTGATGCCTGAGTCTGCTTGTTGCCAATCCGCGAACGTGACTGCCGCGGCGAAGGAGCGATTTCCCCTAACAGGATTTATCCTCATGGCCTTCCGTCGCATGACGGCTCCAAGGCGCAAGCGTCTTGCCGTGGGCGATCTGCCGCCGGAACTGCTTCGGGATATCGGTTTTGATGCGGAGCAGCGCCGGCCGAATTCTCTGGAAGACAAATGGCGCCTGGAAATGGAGTTGCAATCCAAGTGACCGGGCGCCGTTCGGGGCAGTCCGCTGATCCGGTCTTAAAGGACCAGCGCCCACAGCGTGGCGCCGAGCATGGCCACTGCCATCACAACCGTGATCGCCCGCATCACGGCGCCTTCGCCGATCAGAGCAAGAATGGAAACCCCTGCTAGCGCCCACAGCGAGTGAAAGAAGAGGCCGCCGAGCGTGAAGCCGCTCACCAGGATCAGGGCGTTTTCATGGACGCTGAGACCGTTTCCGGCGAAAAAGGTCGAAAAGGCCACCAGGTTCATCGCCCAGGTTTTCGGGCTGAGCGGGTGGATCAGGAGCCCTTCCCAGAAACTGGGCGGCGCCACTTCGCCCTTGGGTCTCACGCTCAACGAGACAATCCGCCACGCGAGATAACTCATATAGGCCATGCTCAGGACCTTGAAGACGGTGACAATCGGCCCGCCGGCCGCCATCACGTGGCCGAGGCCATAGGCCACGCCGAGTTTCAACGGCAGCGACCCGAGCATCGAGGCGACGATGACCGGAAACGCGGTCCGGTAACCCGACGATGCGCCGATGGCCAGAAAGGTCAGGTTCCCGGGGCCGGGCGTCCCGGTCATGACGATGACGAACACCGCGAAGGCGAGGAGTGTGGCGAGTTCCATGGAGTGTCTCCGGACAATGTATCGTTCGTTTAGATACAATCGATACAAATTGGCAGGAGCACTAATTGTCTTGAAGAAGTGTATCCGTCAATGATAACATTGTTCTCATGACAATGTGGGTTCCGGATATAGAACGGGCGCAGGGCCCGATTTACCTGGCGATCGCCGACGCGCTCGAATCGGACGTCAAGACCGGAGCCCTAGCGCAGGGCGACCGGCTGCCCCCGCAGCGGGAACTGGCCTACCGGCTCGGCGTCACCCTCGGCACCATCACCCGGGCCTATGGCGAGGCCGAGCGGCGGCGGCTGGTGAAGGGCGAAACCGGGCGCGGCACCTATATCGCCTCGCAAAGCCTGAAGGTTTCGCCGCTGGCCCCCAAGGAGGATGAGCCGGAAACCTGCGACCTTGCCCGCAACTTCGCCTACCCGCATCTCAACCCGAGCCTCGCGGAAGGGCTGATGCGCGTGGCGAGGACGGCGGGCATCGAACGGCTGAACGGTTTCGTGCCGTCCGAAGGCCTGAAGACACACCGGGAAACCGGCGTTCTGGTGTTCAAGGACTATGGGCTGGATGCCGATCCGGCCCGCGTCGCCGTTACCTGCGGCGCCCAGCACGGCATCCAGGTGACCTGTCAGGCCCTCTTCCGGTCCGGCGACGCGATTGCCGTCGACCGGTTCACCTATCCCTCGATCTTCAGTTCGCTTGCGGGGTTGGGCCTGAAGGCGGTGCCGGTACCGGCGCTGCGCCGTGACGATGGCGGGCTTGGCGCAATGGATCCGCAAGCCCTGGCCCGGGCCGCCACGGCCTATGGTGTGAAAGGCGTCTTCCTGATGCCGAACATGCAGAACCCGACGACCCACACCATGTCGGTCGCGGAACGCGAGGATCTGGTCCGCGTGGCCCGCGCGCACGATCTGCACATCGTCGAGGACGATCCCTATACGCCGTTCCTGCCCGACCCACTGCCGGCCTTCGGCGCGCTCGCGCCCGAACGCACCGCCTCCATCGCCAGCATCTCGAAGGTCTGTTCGCCGGGGAGCCGGATCGGTTTCGTCCATGTCCCGGCGCTTTTCGGCGACAGCATCCGCAACAAGATCGGCGAGAGCACCTGGATGGCCTCGCCGATCACCGCGGAGCTGATTGCCGGCTGGGTGCGTGAAGGGCTTCTCTTCAAGGCCTTGCGCCTCAAGCGGAAAGCTAATCGCGAACGGTTCCTGAGCGCGCGGAAAATCCTGTCTCCCCATTTCCTTCAGGGCGACACCAACAAGGTGTTCGGCTGGCTGCGCCTGCCGGACCCTGTCGACCCGGACGCACTCCAGGCGGCGCTCGGCCATCAGGGCGTTTCGGCGCTTTCCTCCCGCTACTTCCAGGCAAAGGACCACACGCCCGCTCCTTACCTGCGCATCACCTTCGGCTCCGAAGAGTCCGACGAGCGTTTCTGCTGGGCCCTGGAACGGATCAAGGCGACCATTGACCAATTGGCCGACTTGCCGGATCTCACCCGTCCGGTAGGCTGACCGGCCCGGGTTCGCCGGCAGGGCAGGCCTCTTGCATCGTCATCCGGGATCGGTGGGGCGAGGTCCAAAGATCTGTGGCTCTCCGGCCCCGGCCCGCGCGCCGGCGCAAAGCGATGACGATCCGAGGGTTGGTTATCAGCCTGCTGGCCCGACAGTGCTTTGACAACGGGCCTGATCCGGTCGATAAGCGCCCCATCGAGGCAGCAGGACCGGGCGCTCCTGACGAGGTGACATGGCTTTTTGGTCAAAACAGAACAGCGGCAAAAAGCAGAGCGTATGCGACCCGCAGGCGAATCCCTATGCGGTGTTCGCCGATGTCGGTCTCGCCATCGGCCGCAAGCGCATCCTGGAAGGACTGTCCCTCACTCTTTCGGAGGACCGCGTCGGGGTGATCGGTCTCAACGGCTCCGGCAAGAGCACCTTCATCAGGCTGCTGAACGGGTTGCGCATGCCGGACAGCGGATCGCTGACCCTGTTCGGGGCCCCGGCCGATCAGGCCGCACCCGAACTGCCGCGCCATGTCGGCTTCGTGTTTCAGAACCCGGATCACCAGGCGATTTTCCCGACGGTCGAGGAAGAGATCGCCTTCGGCCTCACCCAGCTCGGCGCCGATAAAAAGGAAGCCCGCGCCCGCGCGGGCGAATTTCTGGCACGGCACGGCTGTCAGGAACTGGCCGGCAGCCCGGTCGCCGAACTCTCCGAAGGCCAGAAGCAGCTCATCTGCATTCTGGCGGTCCTCGTCATGGAGCCACGCCTGCTTGTCCTGGACGAGCCGATGACCAGCCTGGATGCGCTGGCCTCGGGACGGATCCGCGACATGCTGTTCTCGCTGCCGCAGAAGATCGTCATGGTCAGCCACGATCTCAGCCATTTTGCCGGCTTCGACCGCGTGATATGGCTTGAGGATGGCGGCGTGCGCATGGACGGAAACCCGCATGAAGTGATTTCAGCCTACAAGCGGGATATCGACCGCAGGCTGGGGTCCAGGCCGGAGCTCGCAGTGCTTTGATCTCGATTTACCTCAAGGGCAACAGCTGGGCGCACAAACTGCCTGCAGGTCTCAAGCTGCTGACCGTTGCGGTCGGCAGCCTGGTGCTGTTTCGCGTGACCACGCCCTGGATCTTCCTTCCCTGTCTCGTCGCGGTGATCGCAATGTATGCTTCCCTCGGCCGCGAGGGCCTCCGGCAGCTCAAGCTGCTGCGCGGGCTGACGGTGTTTCTGGTGGTCATCCTTGGCCTGCACTGGTTCTCAGGAACGATGGAGGAAGGCGCGGCGGTGGTCCTCCGCCTGATCGTTCTGTTCCTGGCGGCAAACTTCGTCTCCATCACCACGCGCATGGACGACATGCTGGACGCCGTCCTGCCGCTCTTCAAGCCGTTGGAATGGTTCGGCATCTCGCCGAGAAAGCCGGCGCTGAGCGTTGCGCTGGTGCTGCGCTTTGCGCCGCACCTGATGCAGGTGTTCTCCATGCTGCGGGAAGCCTGGCAGGCTCGTACCGGCTCGAAGACGTCTTGGCGCCTGATCGCCCCGTTTGCCGTTCAATCGCTGCGCATGTCCGACAACGTGGCGGAGGCTCTCAAGGCACGCGGCGGTTCGGAAGGTCTGTCAAGGTAACCCTAAAACCAGCTGCCCGCGTCTGGCAATTTTCGCGGTTTTGCGCTATCCGGCCATTCCATGACGCTGCAAAACGAGATCTGGTCCGGAAACGTGGATAAGGCAGCGGCAGTAACATCAACAAGAAGGTAGAAAACCTATGGCTGACCGTTCTCTTGTCCATATCGCATTCTACGCGGCGCTGATCGCGGCTCTCGGCCTGATCCCGCCTGTTGCCATTCCCTTCATGGCCGGCGTTCCCATTACCGCGCAAACGCTTGGCGTCATGCTGGCCGGGGTCATGCTCGGCCCGGTCCGTGGCGGCCTCGCCGTTCTCCTCTTCCTGTTCCTGGTCGCCCTCGGCGCACCGTTCCTGTCCGGCGGCCGCGGCGGCCTGGGCGTGTTCCAGACGGCCTCGGTCGGTTTCCTGATCGGCTGGCCGGTCGGCGCATTCGTCGCCGGATGGATCATGCGGGCAACCGGCGACATGAACGTATTGCTTGCGTCCGCGATTTCCGCGGTCATCGGCGGCATCATCGTCGTCTATGCCTTCGGCATTGCTGGAGTCTCGATCATCGCCGGACTTCCGCTCGCGCAAGCGGTCGTCGCCAGCGCCGTCTATATTCCGGGCGATCTCATCAAGGTCGCCGTGACCGCCCTTGTGACCCAGACCGTGGCGCGCGGTCTGCCCGGCGCCCTGCTTTCACGCGCTTGAGGCAATCCTCGTTGGGGCCGGTACAGCATGGCCTATATCGGCGACCAGCTTGATATCTTCGCCGGCAAAACTCCCGACGGCACCGCGCTGACATGCGGCGCGGTTGAGGTAAGCTGGCGGGACCTGTTCAGAGCAATCGGCTCGGCGGAAAACCACATCCGCCGCCTCTCGCCGCGCGGTGGGCGCATCGCCCTTCTTCTGAGAGACCCGGCGGAGCTGATCGTCTGGTTTTTCGCCTGTGCCCGCACGGCGCGCGTTGCGGTGGTCATGGACCCCGACTGGCCGCCAGCGCAGAAAACGGCCGTCCTTGCCGGAATAGACGCCGACTTGGAGATCGACGCGGCCGCCTGTGCGGCTTTGCGCGAGGTTTCTGCCGCGGCGCCAGCCATATCAAGTCCGGCAGAAGAACCGCCCCCCGCAGAAGATGACTTCTTCTACGCCGGGTTCACCTCCGGCTCGAGCGGTACTCCGAAGGGATATATTCGAATGCACGGCTCCTGGCTGGAAAGCTTCGCGCTGACAAGGCGGGAATTCCCGACCGCGCCAAGGCCCCCGGGCCGGGTGGTGCTCGCCGGGCAGCTCACCCATTCCCTTCATCTTTACGGCGCCGTTTGCGGCCTTGCCTCCGGTCAGGAGGTCGTGCTGCTGCCCCGCTTCGAACCGCGCGCCGTGCTGGCGGAACTGCGCAACGCGCCGGCGGGCGCGGTTCTATATGCAACCCCGACGCAGCTCCACTATCTGGCGGAAGGGGCAAGCCGCGGCGAGCCGGTCGAAACCGTCGTCCAGGTTTTCGCAAGCGGCGCCAAATGGCGGGACGAGGACCGCCGGGCCCTGCGCAAGGTGTTTCCCAAGGCCGATCTGATCGAATTCTACGGCGCCTCGGAAGCCAGCTTCATCACCGTCGCCAAACCTGAGGAAAATGTGCCGGCCGGTTCGGTCGGGCGGGCGGCCGCCGGTGTCCGGATCGCCATCGGCGATCCGGCGGCCCCGGCTCCCGCCGGCGTGACCGGCTCCATCTGGGTGAAAAGCAGTTTGCTCTTTTCAGGCTATATCTGCGGACATGCGCCCGAGACCCGCTGGCAGGACGGCTGGCTGACCTTGGGCGACCACGGCTTTGTGGATGCCGCCGGATTTCTGTTCCTGACCGGCCGCGAAAACCGCATGATCATCACCTCCGGACTGAACGTCTATCCGGAGGAGGTGGAAGAGGTCCTGTCCGCGCACCCGGCGGTCGCCATTGCCGTGGTGGCAGGGCTGGCTGACAAGGTTCGCGGACAGCGGCTGGAAGCGGCCGTGCAACTCTCCCTGCCGCTTGAGGATGCCGAAACCGTGCTACTGCGCCACTGCCGGGCCCATCTTGCCGCCGGCAAGTTGCCCCGCAAGATCCATGTCCGCCACAGGTTGCCGCTGACGGCCGGCGGAAAACCGGATATTCAGAAGATCATTGCAGAACTTCAGCGCAAGGAGAGCATGTGACACGCCGGGCAGTCATCGTCGCGGCCAGACGCACGGCCATCGCCCCGCGCGGTGGCGCGCTGGCCTCTTTCCAGGCAGATGAACTGGCGGCACCGGTGCTGGCCCGGCTGATTGAAGACGCCGGCCTGGCCGCGGACATGGTCGACCAGGTGATTCTCGGCAATGCGCTCTATGGCGGCGGCAATCCCGCACGCCTCGCTGCCCTGCGCGCCGGCATTCCCGCATCGGTTCCGGCACTCACCGTCGAC